>NZ_JAGGOL010000025.1 GCF_018614525.1 Streptomyces sp. ISL-11 | reverse complement strand
CCTCCTCGCCGGCCCGCTCGGCGCTCGCCCGCTGCGCCTCCTCGCCGGCGGCGGTCACCAGCTTGACCCAGCCGGCGGGCCGCAGCACATAGGCCATGGCCGCCACGTCCTCCGGGTCCGCGGCCGCGGGCGGCGAACCGGCGTCCAGCGCCTCGGCCAGCTCGGAGCCGGCCTCCCGCAACCGGGCGGAGATCCGCTGCCGGAAGGCGGCGTCGTTCTCCACGGCGGCGGCCATGGCGTTGCCCGCGAACTTGGCCCGCCGGCTCGGGGTGAACCGGGCGTACTGGCGCAGCGCGGCGGGCAGTTCGGCGACCGTCAGGCCACCGAACGCCTCCGCGACCAGCCCGATGACCCGGTGCCGGACGCCCTCCGGCAGGGGGCGGTCGAGCACCTCGGCGACACCGTCGGGCCCACCGGTGTCATCGGGTTCACCGGCTGCCTCCGCGCCGACTGCGTGCTCAACCACCGTTCACCGCTCCCGTTCTTCAGGCGCTCGCGCCCGGCCGGTCCACCAGCTCGATCTGGTCGACCGCGTTGCACCAGCGGCAACGTACGGACTCGATCGTCTCACTGACCACTTCCCGCTCCTCCACCCGCGGCTCGCCGGCCAGGTCGAGGTGCACGTACTCCACGGCCTTGGTCGTGCGCGTCACGTCGAACCGGGTCAGATTGCCGCACAGCGTGCAGCGCCAGCGGGTCTGCGCCGTCGGCTGGGGAACGCTCATGGTGTCGCCGTCCGTCCTCGTCAAGTGTCCCTCCGGATCCGCGGTGCGCCGTCGAACTGCGGGTGTGCTCCCCGTAACCCTACGTCCTGAGGGTCACGCGGTGCCCGGATGGCCGAAGGACGGGCCCGCGTCCCGGCCCCGGCGAGGCACTCTGCGCGGTTTGCCGCCGATACGCCATGATCTGTGCCATGACCGGAACGGCAGCGCGCCCCGGGCCCGCGAGCGCGACCCCCTTGGTCACCTATGCCCTCATCGCCGTGTGCTGCCTGACGTTCCTGCTCGGTCCGGCGTCCGGCTTCTCCACCTCCCACGGCACCGGCGTCGAGCTGCTGGCCGCGCAGACCGCCTACTTCGAGCAGTGGGGCGTGGTGCCCAGGGAACTGTGGGGCGGCTCGCCGCAGGAGCTGATCACCCCGCTCACCGCGCTCTTCGTGCACGGCAACTGGCTGCACCTGCTGGGGAACATGCTCTTCCTCTACGTCTTCGGCGCCATGGCCGAGGAGCGCATGGGCAAGCTCTCCTTCGCCCTCTTCTACCTCGCCGCCGGGGTGCTGGCGCTGCTGGCCTACGCCGCCGCGCACGCCGGGTCCGAGCAGACGCTCGTCGGTGCCTCCGGTGCGATCTCCGGTGTGCTCGGCGCGTTCCTCCGCCTCTTCCCGCGGGCCCGGGTCACGAGCCTCTTCCCGTTCCTCTTCTTCCTGCCGCTGCGCTTCCCCGCGTGGGCGGTGCTGCTGTTCTGGTTCGCGCTGCAATGGCTGGCCGCGCGCACCGCCGGCGACCGTCCCGGCGTCGCCTATCTGGCCCATGTGGTGGGCTTCTCGCTGGGCTTCCTCTACGCGTGGGCCCGGTACAGACGTGCGGTTAGAGTGAAGAACGCAGCCGGGCCGAGCGAGCTGCGATCTCCCGGGGGGCCGCCCCCCGACCCCCGATAGGAGCCAGCCGTGATCACTTCGATCGTGCTCATCAAGACCGACGTCGACCGCATCCCGGAGATCGCCGAGCGGATCGCCGCCCTGGAGGGCGTCAGCGAGGTCTACTCCGTCACCGGCGCGCACGACCTGATCGCGATGGTGCGGGTGTCCCGCCACGACGACCTCGCGGACGTCATCCCGGGCCGCATCAGCAAGGTCCCGGGCGTCACCTCCACCGAGACGCACATCGCGTTCCGCACGTACTCGCAGCACGACTTGGAAGCGGCGTTCGCGATCGGCCTGGACGCGTAGCGCCTCCGGCGGGGGCGGCACGGACGTCCCCGGCCCACGAGGGGGTCGCGGGCGCCGCGACCACATCCCGCCGCGTCGGCGAGCGACCACGACGCCGCGGCCCGGCGGTGCCGAACCGGCCACGCCGGTGCCACACTTCCCGGCCCGCCCCGCGCGATACGCGCCCCTCGCCCCGGCCCGGCAGAGCCGCCCCCAACGGGCTGAAAGCGGCTGAGCCCAGCCACGATCAAGCCCGTCCGGCGTTTGAGGACGCGCCCGCAGGGCGCCCGCCGCCGCAGGCGGCAAAGACGGCCCGCAGCCGAAGACCCGCCGGCACCGCCTAGGCGGGCACGCACCGCCCGTTCTCCGTCCGATAGGACCACCGCGCTCCGTCGCGCACCAGCTCCTCCACCGCCCGCAGGAACCGTTCGACGTGCTCGTCGGGCGTGCCCGCGCCCAAGCTGACCCGGATCGCGTTGAGCGACTCGTCGGGCGCCCCGCACTCGCCCGGTTCGTCGCGCGCGCCGCCCAGCAGGGTCCGTACGAGCGGGTGGGCGCAGAACAGGCCGTCGCGGACGCCGATGCCGTACTCCGCCGAGAGCGCCGCCGCGAAGTGCGAGCTGTTCCAGCCGTCGACCACGAACGAGAGCACGCCGACCCTCGGGGCGTCCTCGCCGAAGAGCGACAGCACCCGGACCCCGGGCACCCGGGCCAGGCCCTCCCGGACCGCCGCGACGAGCTGCCGCTCGCGCTCGACGAGGGACGTGAAGCCGGCCTCGGTCAGCGCCTTGCAGGCCGCGGCGATGGCGTAGGCGCCGATGACGTTGGGCGAGCCCGCCTCGTGCCGGGCGGCGCTTTCGTGCCACTCGACGTCCACTCCCCCGTCGGCCCGCCGTGCCACGACGCGCGTCGCGCCGCCGCCCGCCAGGTACGGCTCCGCCTCCCGGAGCCAGTCGGCCCGCCCGGCGAGCACCCCGGCGCCGAAGGGCGCGTAGAGCTTGTGCCCGGAGAAGGCGATCCAGTCCGCGTCCAGCTCCGCGAGGTCGACCGGGTGGTGCGGGGCGAGCTGGGCGGCGTCGACGACGATCCGCGCGCCGTGCGCGTGCGCCGCGGCCGCCAGCTCCCGTACGGGCCACAGCTCGCCGGTCACGTTGGAAGCGCCCGTCACACAGACCAGCGCGGGCCCGTAGGGTTCGCGGTCGGCCAGGGCCCGCTCCAGGGTCTCGACCGCCTCGCGCGGCGAGCGGGGCGCGTCCAGGAAGGTCACGCCGGTGTCCGCGCGCCGCTGCCAGGGGAGCAGCGCGGCGTGGTGCTCGGTCTCGAAGACGAACACCCGGCAGCCGGCGGGCAGTGCGGCCGCCAGGAGGTTGAGGGAGTCGGTGGTGGAGCGGGTGAAGAGGACCTGGTCGCCCTCCCGGCAGCCGACGAAGTCCGCGACCTCGGCCCGGCTTTTCTCGAAGAGGTCGGTCGACAGCTGCGAGAGGTAGCCCGCACCGCGGTGCACGCTGCCGTAGTACGGGGCATACGCCGCCACGTCGTCCCAGACCCGCTGGAGGGCGGGCGCGCTGGCGGCATAGTCGAGCGCCGCGTAGGTCACCTCTCCGCCGGTGACGAGCGGCACGCGGACGTCGTGCCCGAGGACGGGCAGCGGGGCGGCGGTGACGGCGGGCGGGGCGGCGACAGGACATGCGGACATGGCGAATTCTCCTGAGGACAGGCGGAAGGCTGCGTACGCGCACACCGGCGGAAGGCATCGGCGTGCGGAAAACCGGACTCGACGCACGGCGGCACCGCGCGGAGTTCGTGGAAGACGGGCCGTAGGCCCTAACGCATTCGCTGCATCACGGAAGGGACTCCCTCGACGACCAGGATCCCTGGCGAGGGATCCGCGCTTGCCGCAGACCTCGCTGCCTGCGGCCCGGTCATCACCCGGGGCACCCCGCCACGGAAGGAGGGTTGCCGGACAGCGGGCCGGGGCCGTGTCGCTGTCACTCGTGACCTGCCAGCATCATGCCACACGATCATCAGCGTGCAAGGTGCGGTCCGCATCGCGGACCGCACCCCGCCTCAGGCGCTCACGCGTTGCTCGCGGCGACCCACCGCTCCAGGCTCCGCTTCGCCGCGCCGGAGTCGATGGACCGCGCGGCCCGCTCGATCCCCGCCGCGATCTGCTCGGTGAGCGGCGCGTCCGTGGGCGCCAGCGCCACCAGCGCGGCCGCCGCGTTCAGCAGCACCGCGTCCCGCACGGGCCCGGTCTCGCCGTCCAGCAGCCGGCGGGCGACATCGGCGTTGTACGAGGCGTCGGCGCCCCGCAGCGCCTCCACCGGCACCAGGGCGATGCCCACGTCCCGCGGGTCGAAGGGCTCCTCGCGGACCGCGCCGTCGCGGACGGTCCACACCCGGGAGGTCGCGGTGGTGGTCAGCTCGTCCAGCCCGTCGTCGCCGCGGAAGACCAGAGCCGAGGAGCCGCGTTCGGCGAGCACGCCGGCCAGGATGGGTGCCATCCGGGCGTCGGCGACACCGGTGGCCTGGGCGCGCACCTTCGCCGGGTTGGTGAGGGGACCCAGCACGTTGAAGGTCGTGCGGATGCCCAATTCGCGGCGGGCGGGCGCGACATGGCGCAGCGAGGGATGGAACTTCACCGCGAAGCAGAAGGTGATGCCCGCTTCCTCGGCGACCTCCACGACGCGGCGCGGGGTCAGGTCCAGGTTGACGCCGAGCTTCTCCAGGACGTCCGAGGCGCCGCTGGCGGAGGACGCGGCGCGGTTGCCGTGCTTGACGACCTTCGCGCCGGTGCCGGCGACGACGATCGAGGACATGGTGGAGATGTTGACGGTCTTGGCGCCGTCGCCGCCGGTGCCGACGATGTCCACGCTGGGGCCGGGCACCTCGATGAGGTTGGCGTGCGCGTACATGGTCCGTACGAGACCCGAGATCTCGGCGACGGTCTCGCCCTTGGCGCGCAGGGCGACCGCGAAGCCGGCGATCTGGGCGTCGGTGGCCTCACCGCGCATGATCCGGTCCATGGCCCAGGCGGTGTCGTCCGCGCTCAGGTCCACTCCGCTCAGCAGGGCGTCGAGGAGACCCGGCCAGGAGGGAGCCACCGCGCTGTCGCCGCCTGCCGGGGTCACAACGTTCATGGGTCCACGCTCCTGGTGGTCGGTCGGAGGGCCGCGGCTGTCGGGGCCCCGCCGCTCCAGCCTATCCAGGACCCGGGGACGGCGAAGAGCCCCGTCCACGCGGTGGACGGGGCTCTCGCCGTGGCGATCAGCGATCACTGACCGGCCGGGGCCGGTCGCTCGGGGATCAGTGGTGGCCGTGGCCGCTGGTGATCTCCTGGTACTCCTCCACGGTCGGCTTGGGGATCTGCGTCCCCTCGCCGTAGAAGCCCTTGGAGAGCTTCACGCGGAGCTTCTCGGACGTACCGATCTTGCGCTTGACACCGTTCTCGTCGACCTCGGGGCCGAGTTCGAGCGGCGTGGGCTGCTCGTGCGAGGTGAGGGTGTGCAGCTGGTCCTGCGAGAGCGGCTCGTGGACCTCGACGAACTCACCGTGCGGCAGGCGCTTGATGATGCCCGACTCGCGGCCGTGCAGCACCTTGTCCTTGTCGCGGCGCTGGAGACCCAGGCAGATGCGACGCGTCGCGACGAAGGCCACCGCCGGCAGGACGAAGAAGCCGATCCGCACGAACCACGTGATGGCGTTGAGCGACAGGTGGAAGTGGGTGGCCCAGAGGTCGTTTCCACCGCCGACCAGCATCACGAAGTACGCGGTGATCCAGGCGACGCCGAAGCCGGTACGGGTCGGGGCGTTGCGCGGGCGGTCCAGCAGGTGGTGCTCGCGCTGGTCACCGGTGACCCAGGACTCGATGAACGGGTAGACCGCGATCGCGCCCAGGACCAGCGGGAAGATCACCAGCGGGATGAACACGCCCAGGACGAGCGTGTGGCCCCAGAGGTTGATCTCCCAGCCCGGCATGACACGGATCAGACCCTCGGCGAAGCCCATGTACCAGTCGGGCTGGGCGCCGGTGGACACCTGGTCCGGCCGGTACGGGCCGATGGCCCAGATCGGGTTGATCGAGGCGATCGCCGCGATGGCCGCGATGATGCCGAAGACCAGGAAGAAGAATCCTCCGGCCTTGGCCATGTAGACCGGCAGCAGCGGCATGCCGACGACGTTCTTCTCGGTCTTGCCGGGACCGGGGTACTGCGTGTGCTTGTGGTACACGACGAGGATGAGGTGCGCCACCACGAGACCGAGCATGATGCCCGGCAGCAGCAGGACGTGGATCGAGAAGAAGCGCGGCACGAAGTCCGAGCCCGGGAACTCGCCACCGAAGAGGAACATCGAGATGTACGTGCCGATGATCGGCACGGACAGGATCGCGCCCTCCATGAAGCGGACACCGGTGCCGGAGAGCAGGTCGTCCGGCAGCGAGTAACCGGTGAAGCCGGTGAACATGCCGAGGACGAAGAGCAGGAAGCCGAACAGCCAGTTGACCTCACGCGGCTTGCGGAAGGCACCCGTGAAGAAGACGCGCATCATGTGCACGAACATCGCGGCGAGGAAGATCAGCGCGGCCCAGTGGTGGATCTGCCGGATCAGCAGACCGCCGCGGATGTCGAAGCTGATGTTCAGCGTGGAGGCGAACGCCTCCGACATCCGCATGCCCTGCATCGGCACGTACGAGCCGTGGTAGACGACCTCGTTCATGCTCGGGTGGAAGAACAGCGTCAGATACACACCCGTGAGGATGATGATCAGGAACGCGTAGAGGGAGACCTCGCCCAGCATGAAGGACCAGTGGTCCGGGAAGATCTTCCGCATGTTGGCCTTGGCCAGGCTGTAGATGCCCAGCCGGCCGTCGGCCCAGTCGGCGACCCGCTCACCGGCGGGCGCCTTGCGCCTGTTGTCCGTCTTAGTGCTCATCCGCGCTCCCAGAAGGCAGGACCAACGGGCTCGGCGAAGTCGCCCATGGCCTCAAGGTAGCCCTTGTCGTTGACCTTGATCCGCAGCTGCGGAAGGGCATGTCCGGCCGGGCCGAAGATCACGCGACCGCCGTCGGCGAGGTCGAAGGTGGACTGGTGGCACGGGCAGAGCACGTGGTGCGTCTGCTGCTCGTAGAGGCTGATCGGGCAGCCCACGTGCGTGCAGATCTTCGAGAACGCCACGATGCCGTCGGCGGACCAGTCCAGCTCGCGCTTGTCCTTGATGTTCTCCGGCCGGAGCCGGACGATCATCAGAGCGGCCTTGGAGATCTCCTTCTGGAAATCGTGGTCCTCCTCCTTCAGGCCCTCGGGCATGGCGAAGGTGAGGGAGCCGACCTGAATGTCCTCGGGCCGCAGGGGCTGGAGGGTGTTCTGGTTGATCAGCATCTTGCCCTCGGACCAGGCGGTCTTGCGGAGCTTGGTGCCCGGCAGCGGTCCGAGGTCACGCAGCAGCACCACGCCGGAGAGCGGCAGCAGTGCGAGCGCGCCGAACATCGTGCGGCGGATCAGCGGACGCCGGCCGATGGCCGACTCCTCCGCGCCGTCCCGGAAGTCGGCCATGACCTTGGCCTTGACCTCGGGGTCGGCCTCGATCGGGTGCCGCTCGTCGGCGACCTCGACGTCCGACATCAGCGTGCGGGCCCAGTGGACCGCGCCCGCGCCGATGCAGAACAGCGCCACGCCGAGGGTCAGGCCCAGCGCGAAGTTCAGGGCGCTGATGTGACCGATGGGGAAGACGTAAATGATCTTGTCGACCGGCAGGGTCACGTACGAGGCGATGAACCCCACCGTGGCCAGCATGGACAACAGGAACAGGAACGCGACCGCCCGCTCGGACCGCTTGGCGGCCCGCTCGTCGATGTCCTGGATGCGGTGCTCGTGCGGCGGCAGGCCGGGGTCGGCGAACGGGTCGCCGGCCTGCTGGGTCACGGCACCGCCGTGTGCGTCGCCCTGCGCGCTCGGCAGGGTCTCTTCTGGAATGTCTTGGCTACTCATGACTTCTTGGCCTTTGCGGTCCGGCAGGCGACCCAGATGGCGGCGGCGATCAGCGCACCGAGACCGAAGACCCACGCGAACAGACCCTCGCTGACCGGGCCGAGCCCGCCCAGTTCGAGGCCGCCCGGGCTCTCCGTCTTGCTGCTGTTGACCGTGTCGAGGTACGCGATGACGTCCTTCTTGTTCTTCTCGGACATCGTCGTGTCAGGGAAGGAAGGCATGTTCTGCGGGCCGGTCTGCATGGCCTCGTAGATGTGCTTGGGGTTGACGTCCTCAAGGTCCGGGGCGAACTTGCCGTTCGACAGGGCGCCACCCTTGCCGGTGAAGTTGTGGCACTGGGCGCAGTTCGTACGGAAGAGCTCCCCGCCCTTGGCGATGTCCGCGCCGTCGGGGCTGAACTGATCCTTGGTCGGGACCGAGGGGCCGGCGCCGAGGGAGGCGATGTACGCGGCGAGCTGGTCGATCTCGGCCTGCGAGTAGATCGCGCGCTTCTTGGGCGCCTGGGCGCCCTGCTGCTGGAGCGGCATGCGGCCGGTGGCGACCTGGAAGTCGACGGCCGCGGCGCCCACGCCGACGAGGCTCGGGCCGTCAGTGCTGCCCTGACCGCCGGTTCCGTGGCAGCTTGCGCAGCCCACGGAATAGAGCTTCTTGCCCTCCTCGATGGCAAGGGACTGGGCGCTGTCATCGGCCTTGGCCGTGTCCGCCGGCGCGAACGCGGCGTACAGCCCCCCGGTTACCGCCAGCGCGAAGAGTAGGACGACGACCGCCGCCAGCGGATGGCGTCGTCGTGCGGAGAGCTTTTTCACGGATTACCCCGGTGTCAGGATCTTCTGCGTCGATGCTGGACTGATTGGTCCGGTGCTGGACCGAGATCTTCGGATTACTTGATCAAGTAAATCGTGGCGAAGAGGCCGATCCAGACCACGTCGACGAAGTGCCAGTAGTAGGACACGACGATGGCCGCCGTCGCCTGGTGATGGGTGAACCTCTTGGCCGCGTACGTCCTGCCCAGGACCAGCAGGAAGGCGATCAGGCCGCCCGTCACATGCAGTCCGTGGAAGCCGGTCGTCAGGTAGAAGACCGAGCCGTACGGGTCGGAGGAGAGCGAGAGCCCGTCCTTCTTGACCAAATCGGTGTACTCGAAGACCTGGCCGCCGATGAAGATGGCACCCATCACGAACGTGACCACGAACCACATGCGCAGCTTCTTCACATCACCGCGCTCGGCGGCGAACACACCGAGCTGGCAGGTGAGGGAGGAGAGCACCAGGATCGTGGTGTTGGTGGCCGAGAACGGAAGGTTCAGCGCGGACGCCATTTCCTTCCAGTGGTCGGCGCCCATGACCGATCGCAGGGTGAAGTACATCGCGAAGAGGGCCGCGAAGAACATCAGCTCGGAACTCAGCCAGATGATGGTTCCGACGCTGGTGAGGTTCGGCCGGTTGACCGAGGGGTGCGCGTGCCCGGTATCTACTGCTGTTGCTGTCGCCACGACCGACATTATGTCGGTCGCTTATCTCGCACTCACTCCGGGGGGTGCCGTTCGGTGTGTCAAGACCGTATGCCCTGCTCGTACGGCCCAAGGAGGAGATCCCCCAAAGGGGGGAAGCGAGCGTTCCGCGGCCCTGCGGGAGCCTTGGTACGGGCCCTGGTGACGCCCCGTCGGCCGGGCTTGGGCCAGGCGGGTGTTCTTCCCGGATCTCCTCGGGCGCGGCGCCCGCGGAGTAGCATCCGCGCAAGCGGTGCGTTCCGCGTCGCGGTCCACAGCCGTGCCCGTCCACAAGCCTGGAGGAACGATGCAGCCGACCGCCACGGTGCTGGTCTACAGCGATGACGCGGGCACCCGCGAGCAGGTGCGGCTGGCGGCGGGGCGCCGCCCGGCCGCCGACCTGCCCCCGGTGGAGTACGTCGAGTGCGCGACCCTGCCGGCGGTCCTCAAGGCCCTGGAGGAGCGCCGGATCGACGTCTGCGTCCTGGACGGCGAGACGGCCCCCGCGGGCGGCATGGGCGTCTGCAGGCAGCTCAAGGACGAGGTCTTCGACTGCCCGCCGGTGCTGCTGCTCATGGGCCGCCCGCAGGACGCCTGGCTGGCCACCTGGAGCCGCGCCGACGCCGCGGTGACGCACCCGCTGGACCCGGCGGTGTTCGCGGACGCCCTGACGGGGCTGCTGCGCGGCAGGCACGCCGTGGATGCGTAGGGGGTGTCCGGTGGGTCTTCGGCCGCCGGCCGCCGGCTTTGCCGCCTGCGGCGGCGGGCGCGGGTCTTCGGCCGCGGGCCGTCCTTGCCGCCTGCGGCGGCGGGCGCCCTGCGGGCGCGTCCTCAATCGCCGGACGGGCTTGAATGTGGCTGGGCTCAGCCGCCTTCAGCCTGTCCGGCGCTTGAGGACACAGCACAGCAGCCCGTCCGGCGATTGAGGACACCACCGCGCAGCGGGGGTGCGCACAACATCACCCGCGACACCCGCTCACATGATCCGCCGGACACGGCCCAGGCCGCCGACGGCCTCCCGCTACACCCTGGGCCGCAGGCGGGCCGCATCGGCCGGACCCGTACCCTCGCGCTTCCCGGCCGTCAGCGCGCTGCCCTCGCGCCATTTGTCCCAGGGCATGTTCCAGTCGCCGAAGCCGTTGTCGAAGGGCGTCATGGTGACCCCGGCGCTGCCCACGACCTTGATGACGTCGCCGAGGTGGATGGTGTCGAAGAACCACTTGGCGTTGGCGGTGCTCATGCCGGTGCAGCCGTGGCTGACGTTCTCGGCCCCCTGCGAGCCCTCCGACCAGGGCGCGGCGTGCACGTACTCCCCGCTCCAGGTGACGCGGGTGGCCCAGTAGACGGGCAGGTCGTAGGAGTCCGCGCTGCCCTCGGCGATGCCGATGCTGGTGCCGCGCATGCGTACGAAGGATTCCTTGCCCAGGACCACCTTGACCCCGTTGCGGGTGGCGTAGCCGGGCTTGCCCGTGGTGACCGGGATGGAGCGGATCACCTGGCCGTTGCGCGACACGGTCATGGTGTGGGCGGACGCGTCCGTGACGGCCTCGACGCGGTCCCCGAAAGTGAGCTGGACGGGCTTGGAGGCGCCACCGTAGAGGCCGCCTGCCACCTTGATGCCGTCCAGGCCGGAGCGGACGCCGACGGTGGCGTGGGCGGGCCAGTACTCCTTGGGGCGGTAGTGCAGTGTCCGGTTGTCCACCCAGTGCCAGGCGCCCCCGACGGCGGGCCGGGAGTCGACCTTCAGGGCCCGCTCGATGACCGCCCGGGCGGCGGGGTCCTGGACCGGGGCGCTGAGCTCGGCGGTGATGGGCTGTCCCACGCCGTAGGTGCCGCTCTGCGGGCCGAACGCCACCCGCAGCAGCCGGTCGGCCGCACTGGTGTCGAAACCGATCGTGCGGCGCCCCTGGGCCCCGTCCTCGTCCTCCACGCTGATGCGCACGGTGTAGTGCGCGCCGGCGGCGAGTGCGCCGGTGCTGTGCCAGCCGCGGCCGTCGGGGGCCAGTTCGCCCTTGACGAAGCGCCCCGCGGCGTCGGTCGCGGTGACGTCCGTGATCCGGTCGTCGCCCTCGACCCGTACCTCCAGGGGCTTGGTCGGATCGACCTTGCGCCCCTCGCCGGCACCGGCCAGCCCTACGTGGCCGGTGGCGTCGTAGGGCTTGTCGGCCAGGGGGTTGGACGAGCCGCCGCACGCGGCGGTCCCCAGCGCCACGCTTGCCAGCATCATGGCGCAGGTGTGCACCATGCGGCGTCGAGGTGAGTGACTCATGGTCACACCGTAGGGACGATCGCGGGCCACGGCTTGCGGGGTGGATCCGAATGGGTGCCGACGCGGACGGGCCCCGCACACCGGGAGGTGTGCGGGGCCCGTCCGCGCTGTGCGGGGGAACCTACTGGTTCTGGTTCTCGCCGCGGTAGAACTCGAACACCCAGCCGAAGAGGCCGATCATGATCACGGGGGCCGAGAAGTACATCAGCCACCAGCCGAAGCAGATGCTCATGAAGGCGAGCGCGCCACCGATGGCCAGGGAGAGCGGCTGCCAGCTGTGCGGGGCGAAGAAGCCCAGCTCACCGGCGTCGTCGGCGACGTCCGCGTCCTTGTTGTCCTGAGCGCCGGCGTCCACCCGGCGCGCGGTGAACGCCAGGTAGTAGCCGACCATGATGCACAGGCCGAAGGCCAGGAAGAGCGCGGTCGTACCGGCCGGCTCCTTCGACCACACGCCGTAGACGATCGCCATGGCGAGGACGAAGACGGCGAGCCAGATGAACATCTTGCCCTGGATCTTCACTTGCCGGCCTCCTTGCCACCCGCGAGGGCCTTCTCATCCGAGGCGCCGAGGTTCTCCTCGAGCTCCAGCGCCGCGATCTCCGGGTGGTGCAGGTCGAACGCCGGGGATTCGGAACGGATCCGCGGCAGGGTGAGGAAGTTGTGCCGCGGCGGCGGGCAGGACGTCGCCCACTCCAGCGAGCGGCCGTAGCCCCACGGGTCGTCGACCTCGACCTTCTTGCCGTACTTGGCGGTCTTCCACACGTTGTACATGAACGGCAGTATCGACAGACCGAGCAGGAAGGAGCTGATCGTCGAGATGGTGTTCAGCGTGGTGAAACCGTCGGCGGCGAGGTAGTCCGCGTAACGCCGCGGCATGCCCTCGGCACCCAGCCAGTGCTGCACCAGGAACGTGCCGTGGAAGCCCACGAACAGCGTCCAGAAGGTGATCTTGCCCAGGCGCTCGTCCAGCATCTTGCCCGTGAACTTCGGCCACCAGAAGTGGAAGCCGGAGAACATCGCGAAGACCACGGTGCCGAAGATGACGTAGTGGAAGTGCGCGACGACGAAGTACGAGTCGGAGACGTGGAAGTCCATCGGGGGCGAGGCCAGGATGACGCCGGTCAGACCACCGAAGGTGAAGGTGATCAGGAAGCCGACGGCCCACAGCATCGGGGTCTCGAAGGACAGCGAGCCCTTCCACATGGTGCCGATCCAGTTGAAGAACTTCACACCGGTCGGGACCGCGATCAGGAAGGTCATGAAGGAGAAGAAGGGCAACAGCACGCCACCGGTGACGTACATGTGGTGCGCCCACACCGTCACCGACAGACCGGCGATGGAGATCGTGGCCGCGATCAGACCCCAGTAACCGAACATCGGCTTGCGGGAGAAGACCGGGATGACCTCGGAGATGATGCCGAAGAACGGCAGCGCGATGATGTACACCTCTGGGTGGCCGAAGAACCAGAAGAGGTGCTGCCACAGCAGTGAACCGCCGTTGGCCGCGTTGAACACCTGCGCACCGAATTTACGGTCCGCCTCCAGGGCGAACAGCGCGGCGGCCAGCACCGGGAAGGCGAGCAGGACCAGCACACCGGTCAGCAGCACGTTCCAGGTGAAGATCGGCATGCGGAACATCGTCATGCCGGGCGCGCGCATGCAGATGATCGTGGTGATGAAGTTGACCGAACCGAGGATCGTGCCGAAGCCGGAGAAGGCCAGACCCATGATCCACATGTCGGCGCCGACACCCGGCGAACGGACCGCGTCCGACAGCGGGGAGTAGGCGAACCAGCCGAAGTCGGCCGCACCCTGCGGGGTGAGGAAGCCGGCCACCGCGATGATCGAGCCGAAGAGGTACAGCCAGTACGCGAACATGTTCAGCCGCGGGAACGCCACGTCGGGCGCACCGATCTGCAGCGGCATGATCCAGTTGGCGAAACCGGCGAACAGCGGCGTCGCGAACATCAGCAGCATGATCGTGCCGTGCATCGTGAACGCCTGGTTGAACTGCTCGTTCGACATGATCTGCGTGCCGGGACGAGCGAGTTCGGCGCGCATGAGCAGCGCCATGAGGCCGCCGATGCAGAAGAACGCGAACGACGTGACCAGATACATCGTGCCGATGGTCTTGTGGTCAGTGGTGGTGAGCCACTTGATCACTTGATTGCCGGGCTGCTTCTGGCGTACGGGTGGTGCTGCCGTGGCCGTCGCGGCGGCGGCACCCTGGGGTTCGTTGAGGATGCTCACTTGTTCTTGGTCTCCGCGTTCTTCGCGTGATCCGTCTGCGCGATACCCGCCGGCTGGTAACCGGTCTGACCCTTGGCCGCCAGCTCCTTCAGGTGCGCCTTGTACCGCTCAGGAGAGACGACCTTGACGTTGAAGAGCATCCGGGAGTGGTCCTGGCCGCAGAGCTCGGCACACTTGCCCATGAAGGTGCCCTCCTTGTTCGGGGTCACCGTGAAGCTGTTGGTGTGCCCCGGGATGACGTCCTGCTTCATCAGGAACGGCACCACCCAGAAGGAGTGGATGACGTCCCGCGAGGTGAGCACGAACTGGACCGTCTCGCCCTTGGGCAGCCACAGCGTGGGGCCGGGGTTGCCGTTCTGCGGGTTCCGGTCACCGGGGGTGCCGACCTCGTAGACGCCCTCGGCGCCCTGCGGTGCCTTCGTCAGGAACCGGTCGGGGATCGCGTCGAGCTCCTTGTTCTCACGGAGCGGCTTCGCGGGGGTGGCGGTGTTGCCGTCGACGTCCTCCATGTAGTTGAACGCCCAGCTCCACTGGAAGCCGACCACGTTCACGACGTGCTGCGGCTTGTCAGGGTTGGTGAGGAGCTTGTTCTCATCACGCGCGGTGAAGTAGAAGAGCACCGACACGATGATGATCGGGACCGCCGTGTACAGCGCCTCGATGGGCATGTTGTACCGGGTCTGCTGGGGGATCTTCACCTTGGTCCGGCTGCGCCGGTGGAAGATGACACTCCAGATGATCAGGCCCCACACAAGGACGCCGACCACGAGGGCGGCGGCCCAAGAGCCCTGCCACAGGGAGAGGATCCGCGGCGCCTCTTCCGTGACGGGAGTGGGCATTCCGAGGCGGGGGAAGTCCTTATATGTGCAACCGGAGGCGGTCGCCAGGACAGCGCCCGCGGCCAGCGCCTGCAGCAGCTTCCGCCGCACCGGGCGCCGCGACGAGCGGTCGGAGCCGTTGGGACTCACGTAGCGCCTTCCCGAGAGTCTCGCCCGTGCGGCCGGCTGCGGCCGTCTCGCTGGTCGGTCGCCGGCCCGCTGCGGGCAGGGGTTTGGATGTTTATGCGGACCAAACCCTACTGGACGCTATTTGGGGTCGCGCGGGGAGGGTGCCCAACGCGCCGGACCACTCCCCGAAGGGGTGGAACCCCGGGGTCCGCAGACCATCCGGCGGACCGTCAGCGCAGCGTCCGACCTGCGCACATGGCTGACCGGCGGGCGGGTTACGCGACCCTTCCCGGCGGGCTCCGCGGGCACCGGGCCGAGGGGTTCGCCGACCCCCTCGGGCGGTGCCCCCGACGTCCCGCGTCCGGGGGAGTTAGCGTTCCTGTGTGCCCTACTTCGACGCCGCCTCCGCCGCCCCGCTGCACCCCGTCGCCCGCCAGGCGCTGCTGGCGGCCCTCGACGAGGGGTGGGCGGACCCCGCCCGCCTCTACCGCGAGGGCCGCCGGGCCAGGCTGCTGCTGGACGCCGCGCGCGAGGCGGCGGCGGACGCGGTCGGTTGCCGCCCGGACGAGCTCGTGTTCACTCCATCGGGTACCCGCGCGCTGCACGACGGCATCGCCGGCGCCCTCGCCGGCCGGCGGCGCGTCGGCCGCCATCTGGTGGTGTCGGCCGTCGAACACTCGGCCGTCCTGCAGTCGGCCGCGGCCCTCGAAGCGGCCGGCGGCGCCGCCACGGAGGTGCCCGTCGACCGTACGGGCCGCGTCGCGCCCGGCGCGTACGCGGCGGCCCTGCGCCCCGGCACGGCACTGGCCGCCCTCCAGTCCGCCAACCACGAGGTGGGCACCGAACAGCCGGTGGCCGAGGTCGCCGAGGAGTGCCGGGCAGCGGGTGTGCCGCTGCTCGTGGACGCCGCGCAGTCGCTCGGCTGGGGCCCGGTCGGCGGCGGCTGGTCGCTGCTGACGGCGAGCGCGCACAAATGGGGCGGGCCGGCGGGCGTGGGCCTGCTGGCCGTGCGCAAGGGAGTGCGGTTCGCGGCCCAGGGCCCGGCGGACGAGCGGGAGTCGGGGCGCGCGCCCGGCTTCCCCGACCTGCCCGCGATCGTGGCGGCGGCCGCGTCGCTGCGCGCCGTGCGGCAGGAGGCGGCGGCCGAGTCGGTGCGGCTGCGGGAGCTGGTGGAGCGGATCCGCACGCGCGTGCCGGAGCTCGTACCGGATGTGGAGGTGGTCGGCGACCCGGTGCGGCGGCTGCCGCATCTGGTCACCTTCTCGTGTCTGTATGTCGACGGCGAGACGCTGCTGCACGCCCTGGACCGGGCCGGGTTCTCGGTCTCGTCCGGCTCCTCGTGCACATCGAGCACGCTCCTGCCGAGCCATGTGCTCCGGGCGATGGGGGTGCTCTCCGAGGGCAACGTGCGGGTGTCGCTGCCGGCGGGCACGGCCGAGGAGGACGTCGAGCGCTTCCTGGAGGTGCTGCCGGGGGCCGTGGGGTCGGTACGGGAGCGGCTGGGCGCGCCGGCGGAGAGCGCGGCCCCGGCCGGTACGTCGCCGGAGCTCGTCGTCGACGCGTTCGGCAAGCGGTGCCCGATCCCCGTCATCGAGCTGGCGAAGGTGATCGGGGAGGTGCCGGTGGGCGGGCTGGTGACGGTCCTGTCCGATGACGAGGCCGCGCGGCTGGACGTTCCGGCGTGGTGCGACATGAGAGGGCAGGAGTTCGTCGGCGAGCGCGGCGTGGAGCGGGGTACGGCGTACACCGTGCGGCGCCGCGCCTGACGATTCCCGCCGCTGCGCGGCGGGGTTTCCCCTCCCACCCGCCCGTTTGCCCGGAACGGATGCCTTCCAGGCAGACGGGCAGGTCCGCCGGCTACGCCAGGTGTGCCCGGACCTCCGCCGCGGCCTCGTCGCCATATGCCTTGGTGAAGCGCTCCATGAAGTGGCCGCGCCGCAGCTCGTACTCCTGGGTGCCCAGGGTCTCGATGACGAGCGTGGCGAGCATGCAGCCCAGCTGGGCCGCGCGCTCCAGGGAGAGTTCCCAGGTCACGCCCGCGAGGAAGCCCGCGCGGAACGCGTCGCCGACGCCGGTCGGGTCGACCTTGGCCTCCTCCTGCGCACAGCCGACCTCGATCGTCGGCTCGCCGGCGCGCTCGATGCGCACGCCCTGCGCGCCCAGCGTGGTGACGCGGGTGCCGACCTTGGCGAGGATCTCGTCCCCGGTCCAGCCGGTCTTGGACTCGATGAGGGCCTTCTCGTACTCGTTCGTGAACAGGTACGTGGCGCCCTCGACGAGCACGCGGATGTCGTCGCCGTCCATGCGGGCCAGCTGCTGCGAGGGGTCGGCGGCGAAGGCGATGCCGCGGGCGCGGCACTCCTCGGTGTGGCGGATCATCGCCTCGGGGTCGTCCGCGCCGATCAGGACCAGGTCGAGACCGCCGACGCGGTCGGCGACCGGCTGGAGCTCGATCTGGCGGGCCTCGCTCATCGCGCCGGTGTAGAACGACGCGATCTGGTTGTGGTCGGTGTCCGTCGTGCAGACGAAGCGCGCGGTGTGCAGGACCTCGGAGATGCGGACCGAGGCGGTGTCGACGCCGTGCCGGTCGAGCCAGGCGCGGTACTCGGCGAAGTCGGCACCGGCGGCGCCGACGAGGACCGGCCGGAGGCCCAGGACGCCCATGCCGAAGCAGATGTTGGGCGCCACGCCGCCGCGGCGCACGTCGAGCTCGTCGACGAGGAAGGAGAGCGAGACGGTGTGCAGCTGGTCCGCCACGAGCTGATCGGCGAAACGGCCGGGGAAGGTCATCAGGTGGTCGGTGGCGATGGAGCCGGTGACAGCGATACGCACGGCGGGTCTGCTCCTGCGGGGCGAGGTGACAGGGGACGGAAACAGGAAAAGCCACACCACGCTACCGGGTCCGGTTCTCGCACCCTGGTTCGGATCCAGCCATCGGACGGACAAAATTACCAAATAGTAGCCCTTTCTCGCTGTGCCACGTGGTGCGTACGGTGCCGGTATGCCGAACCCTGTGAAGCACGTCACGTTCCCCGAGACCGAGCCCGAGACGCTGGAGGAGCTGCGCGGCCTGTGTGCCCGGATGGCTCCGCACTGGGCCGGCGGCGGCGCAGCTCAGGCCGCCCCCGCGCCCGTACCGCCGTCGCGCATCCACGGGGTGTCGGTGCCCGCGACGTCGGCGCGGCTGCTCGACGGGATGTCCGAGTACGGCGACTGAGGACTGGTGGAACCGCTCGCTCCCGCACTCCGTCCAAGCGGTGTCCCCCTCTCGGGGGACGCGGCAGTACACACATTGAGCGGAGTGAAGGAGCGATGTGGTGAGCACCGAGGGCGGCACGCCGGACAGCACCCCCGATCGCACCCCCGATCGCCAGGGGCGGCGGCGGCCGCGGCTGGCGGTCGTATCGGTGGCGGCGGCGGTCCTGCTGGCCGGTGGCGGCGGCGCGTACTGGGCCTCCACGGCGGCGAGCGGCAAGGGAGGCGACTCCTCCGAGGCCGGCGGTGACGGCTCTCCCCCGCCCCTCGCACTGGACGGCGTGCGCCAGGGCGGCCCCTCCCAGGGCATCGCGGTCGGTGAGCCGAACCCGAACGGCGTGCGCTACCGCGCCGCGGGCGAGCTGCCGAAGGGCCCGCGTTCGGCGCCGGTCCTCCTGCCCAGGGACGGGGTGACGCGGGACGAGGTGGCATCGCTGGCCAAGGCGCTGTCCGTGCAGGGCGCGCCCCGGCTGGAGCAGGGCGTCTGGCGGGTCGGCGGCGCGCCGGGCGCGGACGAGCCGACGCTCCAGGTGAACGGCAAGGGGCCGGGCAACTGGTCGTTCGCGCGCTACGGGACGCCCGGCGGCTCCGGCTGCACGCACGGGACGGGACCGGCGAAGGGCCTGGGCAAGGATCTGGGACCCGACCCCGCGGCGGCGGTCGACTGCCCGCAGTTGCGGGAGGGCTCCGGCCAGGGCGACCCCGTGTCGGAGGAGAAGGCGAAGAACGTCGCGGCCCCGGTGCTCAAGGTGCTCGGGCAGAGCGGCGCGCGGACACGGGCCGGGGAACTCTTCGGCGCGGTACGGGCCGTCGTCGCCGACCCCGTGGTGAACGGCACGCCCACCTACGGCTGGCAGACCCGGCTGGAGGTCGGCTCGGACGGGCAACTGGTCGGGGGCGGCGGTCAGTTGCAGGCACCGGTCAAGGGTGCCGACTATCCGCTGGTCAACGCGGACGAGGCGCTGACGCAGCTGAACAAGGGCCGCGCCGACACCCCGCCCGAGGTCTCCGTCGGCGGCTGCGCGTCGGCGGTCCCGCACGACGGTGACGGCCGGGACGGCACGGTCCCCTGCCCGGGCAAGGCGCGGGCGAGCGGGCCGGCGACGGTGACCGGGGCGTCGTACGTGCTGGCCTCGCACTATGTGAGGGGGCGGCAGGCGCTGGTGCCGTCGTGGCTGTTCCAGGTGCGGATGGCCGGCTCCACGGAGAAGGACGGCACCGTCCAGGTCGTCCAGCCGGCCGTGGACCCGAAGTTCCTGGCCAAGCCGGCCGGCGGCACCCCGGGATCGGCGAAGCCGTCCGGCAAGCCCTCGGGCACCCCGAAGACCACGCGGCCGCACGTGGAGTCGTACACCCAGGACGGCAGGAAGCTCGTGCTGCACTTCTGGGGCGGGGTGTGCAACGACTACGCGGCGACCGCCGAGCAGTCGGCCGACGTGGTGCGGGTGTCGGTCACCGGCACGGAGAAGGAGCCCGGCCGGTCCTGTGTGCTGATGGCGAAGCGTTACGACGAGACGGTGACGCTGGACGAGCCGCTGGGCGACCGGGAGGTCGTGGACGCCGCGACCGGCGAGGCCGTGTCGGAGAAGCAGGAGAAGTAGCCGGCGCGGACCCCGGCAACGGCGAAGGCGGCGACCCTCCGAGGAGGATCGCCGCCTTCGCCGTGCGTACGGCCCGCGGCCGGACCAGGGCTCAGCTGAAGGAGTCGCCGCAGGCGCAGGAGCCCGTGGCGTTGGGGTTGTCGATCGTGAAGCCCTGCTTCTCGATGGTGTCGACGAAGTCGATGGAGGCGCCGCCCAGGTACGGGGCGCTCATGCGGTCGGTGACGACCTTGACGCCGTCGAAGTCCTTGACGACGTCACCGTCGAGCGCGCGCTCGTCGAAGAAGAGCTGGTAGCGCAGGCCGGAGCAGCCACCGGGCTGGACGGCGACGCGCAGGGCGAGGTCCTCGCGGCCTTCCTGCTCCAGCAGGGCCTTGACCTTGGCGGCGGCGGCGTCGGACAGGAGGATGCCGTCGCTCACAGTGGTCTTCTCGTCCTGAACGGACATCTGCTTCACTCCCGGGTTTGTGCGGACTGCTTGCCGTCGGCTGCAACCGCCGGTCTGCCGGATTCATTCCGGGCCTGGCGTAGTACTTCCGCCTTTCATGCTCGCACACCGTTCGGCCGATCGGGAATGCGTCACATCGACGCTATGGCCGTCGTCAAACTGACGTGAAGCAGTTATGATAGATAGCGTCAAATTGACGACAAGGCCCTTTCCGGCCGTCCGCAGAAACAGAAAGGGTGCGTGACGTGACCACCGCCCAGCCCTTGGATGTCCAGCCCAGCCCGCTCGCCCTCCTGCTCCTCGGCCGCGAGTCCGACCCGAAGAGCGAGCGCGGCGTGGAGTGCCCCGGCGACCTGCCGGCGGCCTCCGACCCGGACCTGGTGGAGCGCGCCCGGGCGGCCAAGGCGAAGCTCGGCGACAAGGTCTTCGTCCTCGGCCACCACTACCAGCGCGACGAGGTGATCGAGTTCGCGGACGTCACCGGGGACTCCTTCAAGCTCGCGCGCGACGCCGCCGCACGGCCGGACGCCGAGTACATCGTCTTCTGCGGTGTGCACTTCATGGCCGAGTCGGCGGACATCCTCACCACCGCCGACCAGCAGGTCGTCCTGCCCGACCTGGCCGCCGGCTGCTCGATGGCCGACATGGCCACCGCCGAGCAGGTCGCGGAGTGCTGGGACGTCCTGACCGAGGCGGGCATCGCCGAGGTGACCGTCCCGGTCTCGTACATGAACTCCTCCGCCGACATCAAGGCCTTCACCGGCAAGCACGGCGGCACGATCTGCACCTCGTCCAACGCCGAGCGGGCCCTGAACTGGGCCTTCGAGCAGGGCGAGAAGATCCTCTTCCTGCCCGACCAGCACCTGGGCCGCAACACCGCCGTCCGCGACCTCGGGATGTCCCTGGACGACTGCGTCCTGTACAACCCGCACAAGCCGAACGGCGGGCTCACCGTCGAGGAGCTGCGCGCCGCGAAGATGATCCTGTGGCGCGGGCACTGCTCGGTGCACGGCCGCTTCTCGCTGGAGTCGGTGCGCGACGTGCGCGAGCGCATACCGGGCGTCAACGTGCTGGTCCACCCCGAGTGCCGGCACGAGGTCGTGGCCGCGGCGGACTACGTCGGCTCGACCGAGTACATCATCAAGGCCCTGGAGGCCGCCCCGGCCGGCTCCAAGTGGGCCATCGGCACGGAGCTCAACCTCGTACGGCGCCTGGCGAATCGATTCGCCCCGGAGGGCAAGGAGATCGTCTTCCTCGACAAGACGGTCTGCTTCTGCTCGACGATGAACCGGATCGACCTGCCGCACCTGGTGTGGGCGCTGGAGTCGCTGGCCGACGGCAAGGTCGTCAACCGCATCGAGGTCGACCCCGAGGTCGCGAGCTTCTCCAAGCTGGCGCTGGAGCGGATGCTGGCGCTTCCGTAAAACCGGCCCACCGGGCGGACCGGCTCCAGCCCGTCCGGCGTTTGAGGACAAAGGGGGCCCGGGGGCTTGCCCCCGGTTTCGGGAAGGGGCGGGGCTGGGGAAAGAACCTAGTCCCGCCTCGGCCGCACCAGCCCGGACTCGTACGCGATCACCACCAACTGGGCGCGATCCCGCGCCCCCAGCTTCGCCATTGCCCGATTGACGTGCGTCTTCACCGTCAGCGGGCTCACCGCGAGCCGCTCGCCGATCTCGTCGTTCGACAGCCCGCCCGCCACCTGCACCAGC
The DNA here is from genome assembly GCF_018614525.1 of Streptomyces sp. ISL-11. Classification (GTDB taxonomy): domain Bacteria; phylum Actinomycetota; class Actinomycetes; order Streptomycetales; family Streptomycetaceae; genus Streptomyces. The sequence continues at coordinate 17,128 of NZ_JAGGOL010000025.1, read as the reverse complement.
ACCTCCCGTTCGCGCCCCGTCAGCGCGTCGAGCCGCGCCGCGGACCCGCCCGGCCGGTCCGGGTGGGGCCCCGGGTCGCCCTGCGCGAGGAACGTGGCGATCAGCCCCTTCGTCGCGGCGGGCGACAGCAGCGACTCCCCCGCCCGCGTGATCCGGATCGCGGCCAGCAGCTCCTCCGGTTCCGCGCCCTTGCCGAGGAAGCCGGAGGCGCCCGCGCGCAGCGACTGGACCACGTACTCGTCGACCTCGAAGGTCGTCAGCATCACCACCCGCACCTGTGCGAGCGCGGGGTCGGAGCAGATCTCGCGGGTCGCGGCGAGACCGTCCGTGCCGGGCATCCGGATGTCCATCAGCACCACGTCCGGGGTGTGCAGCCGGGCGAGCTCCACCGCCTGCGCGCCGTCCGCGGCCTCCCCGATCACCGTCATGTCCGGCTCGGAGTTCACCAGCACCCGGAAGGCGCTGCGCAACAGCGCCTGGTCGTCGGCGAGCAGGACGCGAATGGGCGGCTCGGGCGTGGCGAGGAGATCGGTCATGGGGTCAGCGTAGGCGTGGCGCCCCGGCCCAGGGGCAGGGTCGCGCGGACCTGGAAGCCGGGGCCGCCGTCGGCACGGGGGCCGGCCTCGCAGGTGCCGCCGAGCGCGGTGGCGCGTTCGCGCATGCCGATCAGGCCGTGGCCGCCCGCCGGCTGCGGCGGCTGCTCCCCGCAGTGTTCGCCGTACGGCTCGCCGCCGTTGTCCAGGACGACGAGGAGGAGGGTGTCCGCACCGCGCAGCAGGGAGACCTCGGCGTGGGCGCCGGGGCCCGCGTGCTTGTGGACGTTGGTCAGCGCCTCCTGGAGCACGCGGTAGGCCGTCAGGTCGACGGCTCCGGGCAGCGGTCCGACGACGGCCGCCGCGCCGGCCGGGTCCGTGCCGCCGCCGGCCCCGTCGCCGAGGCCGGAGGTCGCCCGCACGTCGACGCGCAGGCCCGCGCGGGCGAACCCGTCGACGAGCTGGTCGAGGACGCCGAGGCCGGGGGCCGGTTCGGTGGGGGCCTCCGGGTCGCCGTACTGGCGCAGCAGGCCGACGGTGGCGCGCAGCTCGGCGAGGGCCGAGCGGCTGGCCTCGCGGACGTGGGCGAGGGCCTCCTTGGCCTGGTCGGGTCGGCTGTCCATGATGTGCGAGGCGACGCCGGCCTGGACGTTGACGAGGGCGATGTGGTGGGCGACGACGTCGTGCAGCTCGCGGGCGATGCGCAGCCGCTCCTCGGCGACCCGGCGGCTGGCCTCCGCCTCGCGGGTGCGCTCGGCCCGTACGGCCCGCTCCTCGATGGCGGCGATGTAGGCGCGGCGGCTGCGTACCGCGTCCCCGGCGGCGCCGGCCATGCCGGTCCAGGCCAGGAGGCCGACGTTCTCCTGGGCGTACCAGGGCGGCACCCCGTAGATCATGACGGCTACGGTGAGGACGGCGACGGTGACCGCGGCGATCCGCCACGCCTTGGCGCGTTCGGTGCGGGAGGTGACGGTGTAGAGGGCGATGACGACGGTCAGCGCGATCTGGGTGCGCGGCGGGTCGTCGTCGAGGGCGACGACCTCCAGGAGCGTCAGCGCGGCGGTCGCTCCGAGGACCCCGCGCGGTGCCCGGCGGCGCAGGACGAGGGCGGCGCAGGCGAGCAGGGAGAGCACGAGGAAGCCGGCACCCGGCGGACGTCCGGCGGTGAAGCGGCTGAACGCCGAGCCGAGCAGGATGGCCACGAAGACGGCCCCGGCCAGCAGGGAGTCGGCCGCGATGGGGTGCGCGCGCAGCCAGCGGTGCGGGCGGGCGAGACCGGTGACGGCGAGGGAGGTCATCAGGGTCCTCGGGTACGGGCGGAGGGCGGGCGTACCGGCGGCGCCCCTGGCCCGCGGTATCGGGGACAGGGGCACCGGTGCTGGAGTGCCGGGCCGGCCCGGGACAGCCTGATCAGCCGGGAAGGCTGGCTCAGCCGGGTCAGCCGGGGATGAGACCGTCGTCGCTGAGCATGTCCTTGACCTCGTCAAGGGTCGCGTCGGGTGCGGGAAGGATCAGCTCCGAGGGTTCGAGCGCGTCGTCGGGCAGCGGCTCGCCCAGCCGGCGCACGGCGTCGAGCAGGGCGCCGAGGGTCCGGCGGAAGCCCTCCCCGTCACCGCTCTCCATCTCTTCGAGCAGTTCGTCGTCCAGCTTGTTGAGCTCGGTGAAGTGGCCGTCGGCCAGCTTCCACTGTCCCTCCCCCATGATCCGCACGATCATGACGGTCTCCCTCGGTCGGCTACCTGGTGACGCACTGCCGGTCCTACTGCTTGTCGAAGCGCGGCTGGTCCTGCGGCCGGGCCTGCTCGGCCTGGCCCCCGGTGCCGCCCTCGATGGCCTGCTTCGGCGCGCTGCCGCCCGCCAGCTCGGCCTTCATCCGCTGGAGCTCCAGCTCGACGTCGCTGCCGCCGGAGAGGCGCTCCAGCTCGGCGGTGATGTCGTCCTTGGCGGTGCCGGTCGGGTCGTCGAGCGCGCCCGAGGCGAGCAGCTCGTCGATGGCGCCGGCGCGTGCCTGCATCTGCTGCGTCTTGTCCTCGGCCCGCTGGATGGCCATGCCGACGTCGCCCATCTCCTCGGAGATGCCCGAGAACGCCTCGCCGATGCGGGTCTGGGCCTGGGCGGCGGTGTAGGTGGCCTTGATGGTCTCCTTCTTGGTGCGGAAGGCGTCGACCTTGGCCTGGAGGCGCTGCGCCGCGAGGGTGAGCTTCTCCTCCTCGCCCTGGAGCGTGGTGTGCTGCGTCTCCAGGTCGCTGACCTGCTGCTGGAGGGCGGCGCGGCGGGAGAGCGCCTCGCGCGCCAGGTCCTCGCGGCCGAGGGCGAGGGCCTTGCGGCCCTGGTCCTCCAGCTTGGTGGACTGGCCCTGGAGCTGGTTGAGCTGGAGCTCCAGGCGCTTGCGGGACGTGGCGACGTCGGCGACGCCGCGCCGTACCTTCTGGAGCAGTTCGAGCTGCTTCTGATACGAGTAGTCGAGGGTTTCGCGCGGGTCCTCGGCCCGGTCCAGGGCCTTGTTGGCCTTCGCGCGGAAAATCATTCCCATACGCTTCATGACACCGCTCATGGGCCTCGGGCGCCCCCTTCTGACGGACTACGAACTCCAGCACATCTTGCAGACCCCACAGTACGGGCCCTGCTTCCATTACCGCACTGTTCGGGCGCCGATGCGCTCCTCCTGCAGGACGATCACAAGTTCGCCGTCCTCCGGCGGAAGGAGTAGGAGATCATCAGGGGGAACGGGTGCGCGGCCCCGCGGCCCGTCCGGTGAACACGCCGCCGTTGCCGGATCGTTCCCTTGCGGCCGGTGACCGTCCGCCGGTACCCCGTACCCTTGGGTTTTGTGTTCCGAAGCCGTTCCACTTCCAAGGATGAGCAGGCCGCCGCCACCCAGGTGAGCGCGGACCAGCCGAAGCAGCGCGACCCGCAGGCACCCAAGGGCCGCCCCACCCCCAAGCGCAGCGAGGCCACCTCGCAGCGCCGCAGCCTGGCCAGCACGCCGGCCAACCGCAAGGACGCCACCAAGCGGGCCCGCGAGGCCCGCCGGTCCGATCTGGCCAAGCAGCGCGAAGCCCTCGCCAAGGGCGACGAGCGGTTCCTGCCGGCCCGTGACAAGGGCCCGATCCGCAGCTTCGCGCGCGATTTCGTGGACGCCCGGTACTCGGTGGCGGAGTTCTTCCTGCCGCTCGCCGTGGTCATCCTCATCCTGAGCATGATCAACCAGGGCAAGTTCCAGTCGTACGTGCTGCTGGCCTGGCTGCTCGTGATCATCCTGATCGTCATCAACTCCGTGATCACGGCCGTGACGCTCAAGCGGGCGCTCAAGCAGCGCTTCCCGGACGAGAACCTGCGCGGCGCCGTGCCGTACGCCCTGATGCGCACGCTCCAGATGCGCCGGCTGCGGCTGCCCAAGCCGAAGGTCAAGCGCGGGGAGAAGCACTGAGCGGTGCCGCCTTCGCGTCCGGCTTCGGCGGTGGCGCGGAGGGCTGGCTCCGTGGGCTCGGTGGCTTACGGAACATCGTTCGTCAGGAGCTGGTGGCACGCCAGCTCGACGAACAGATAGCGGCCCGCTTCCCGGTGGGCCGCCGGCTGCGGGTCCTCGACGTGGGCCCCGGCCAGGGCACCCAGGCCCTGCGGCTGGCCCGCGCCGGCCACGAGGTGACGGGCCTGGAGTCCGACCCGCGGATGGTGGCGGCCGTGCGCGAGGCGCTGACCGCCGAGCCCGAGGGCATTCAGGAGCGGATGCGGATCGTCGAGGGCGACGGCCGCGACGCCGGCGCGCACTTCCTGCCCGGCTCCTTCGACATCGTGCTCTGCCACGGTGTCCTGATGTACGTGAGCGCGCCCGACCCGATGCTCGCCGGCCTGGCCCGGGTGCTCGCCCCCGGCGGTCTGCTCTCCCTGGTCGTGCGCAACGCCGACGCTCTGGCGATGCGGCCGGGGCTGGCCGGGGACTGGGACACCGCCCTCGCGGCCTTCGACTCCCCCGCGTACACCAACCGCCTCGGCCTGGAGGTGCGCGCCGACCGGCTGGAGACGCTGACGGCGACGCTCGCCGGGATCGGCGCCCCCCTGCACGCCTGGTACGGCATCCGGGTCTTCTGCGACCTGGCGGCCGACGGGCAGGAGCCGCCCGCCGGAGAGGCGCTGGACCGCCTGCTGGCCGCCGAGGACCGGGCGGGCCGCACCGATCCGTACCGCGCGGTGGCGGCGCTGCTGCACCTGTGCGGCGTACGGGGGTGAGCGACGGCGCGGGGGCCGCGGACGCGCACCGGATGCCTTGTCCGGCCGGACAGCGGGCCGGACGAACGTGATACTCCGAGCATGGACGTCTCCCGCGCACGGCCCCTCCCGCGCCGGCTCCTGCTGTCCGTGACCGCCGCCGCCTGCGCGGCGGCGGTGCTCGGCGGCTGCTCCGGCACCGCCGGCAGGGCGGCCCCGTCGGCCCCGGCCACCTCCTCGGGCTCACCCGCGCCCGCCCCGCCCAAGGCCCCCGGCTCGGCCGGTGATCTCCAGGCCGCCTACGAGAAGGTGGTCAAGGACGTCCTGCCGTCGGTCGTGCAGATCACCAACGGCGAGGGGCTCGGCTCCGGCGTCGTCTACGACGACAAGGGCCACATCGTCACCAACGCGCACGTCGTCGGCGACGCCAAGACCTTCAAGGTCACCCTGGCCACGGGCGGCGGCAGCGTCGGCGCCCGGCTCGTGGCGAGCTATCCCGACCAGGACCTCGCGGTCATCGTGCTCGACGACGTGCCGGGGAGCCTGAAGCCCGCCACGTTCGGCGACTCCGCAAAGGTCGAGGTGGGCCAGATCGTGCTCGCCATGGGCAACCCGCTCGGCCTGTCCAGCAGCGTCACCCAGGGCATCGTCTCGGCCGTCGGCCGTACGGTCAGCGAGGGACGGTCCGGCGGCGGCACGGGCGCCACCATCGCCAACATGGTGCAGACCTCGGCCGCGATCAACCCCGGCAACAGCGGCGGCGCCCTGGTCAATCTCGGCGGGCAGGTCATCGGCATTCCCACGCTGGCCGCCGTCGACCCCGAGCTCGGCCAGGGCGCGGCGCCCGGCATCGGCTTCGCGATCCCCGCCGCCACGGTCCGCACCATCGCCGGGCAGATCATCAGGAGCGGCAAGGTCACCGACTCCGGGCGGGCGGCGCTCGGCATCACCGGGCGGACGATCGTCGGCGCGGGGTTCGCGCCCGCCGGTGTCGCGGTGGCCGACGTCAGCCGGGACGGGGCCGCCGCCAAGGCGGGCATCAGGACGGGCGACATCATCACCCGCCTGAACAAGAACGACATCACGACCATGCAGTCGCTGTCCGAGGCGCTCGCGGGCCTCCGGCCGGGCGACCGCGCAGAGGTGACGTACGACCGCGACGGCGCCGAGCGGACCGTGACGGTCACGCTGGGCGAGATGTGAGGGCGGCCGCGGGGCGACGGGCGCCCCGCGGCCCCCGGCTCAGCTCTCGGCGGCGGCGCGCAGACTCATCACGTAGATCTGGGTGTCGTCCTCGAAGAGCGTCACTTGCTCGGCACCGCCGTCCAGGAGCTCCTTCCAGACCTCACCGATCCAGGACTCCGCGTCGCCCTGCGTGGTGAACTCCTCGGGCTCCACCGCCGGGCTCGTCTCCGTCCCGTCGGCCTTCTCGAACCGCCACGTCCACACCATGTCCGCCTCCTGAATCCTGCTGACAGTCCTGGTTACGCCGCACAGTCACATGCTGTCGCGCAGCCTAGGCCGTGTCCGGCGGGTGAAATCAAGCCCGTCCGGCGTTTGAGGACGCGCCCGCAGGGGCGCTCGCCGCCGCAGGCGCACAGACGGCCCGCGGCCGAAGACCCGCCGGACACCGCCCAACGGCCCGCCGGGAACGAGAAAGGGTGAGCCCGGCGCGCCCACGCCGGGCGGACGCGAGACGATCAGTGCGTGGAACTCACTCTCCTCGGCACCGGGGCCCCCGACGGACTCCCGCGCCCCGGCTGCCCCTGCGCGTCCTGCGCCACCGCCGTCGGCGACGAGGCGCGGGCCGCGACCGCGCTCCTCGTCGACGCGGCCCTGCTCCTCGACCTGACCCCGGGCCCGGCCTTCGCGGCCGCCCGCGCGGGGCGGTCGATCGCCGGGGTGCGGCAGGTGCTGCTCTCCCACCCGCACGACGGGCCCGTCGTGGAGTTCCCGGCGGGGCTGCCCGCGCCGGTGCGGGTACCGGACGGCCGCGAGCTGTCGGTGATCAGCGGGCACCGGGTACGGGCGGTGGCCCTGGACGCGCCGGGCACCGGCTACGAGGTGACGGGCCCGGACGGGGACCGGCTGCTCTACCTCCCGCCTGGCACGGCACCCGCCGGGCTCAACGGCCCGTTCGAGACTCCCGGCCCGTACGACATGGTGCTGCTCGACGTGCTCGGCCGGCCGGACGCCCTCGCCCGGCTGCGCGGCGCCGGCGCGGTCACCGCCACCACCGACGTCCTCGGCGTCCACATCGACCACGACGTACCGCCGGGCCGTGAGCTGCACCGGCGGCTGGCGGCGGCGGGCGCGCGGACCGTTCCCGACGGCACGACGCTGGTGGTCGGCGACTACCACGCGGTGCCCGACCTGCCGCGCCGCACGCTCGTGCTGGGCGGCGCCCGGTCCGGCAAGTCGGTGGAGGCCGAGCGGCGGCTGGAGTCCTTCCCCGACGTGCTGTACGTCGCCACCGGCGGCACGCGCGAGGGCGACGCCGACTGGGCGACGCGGGTGGCCCTGCACCGCGATCGCCGGCCGGGCTCCTGGCGCACGGCCGAGACCCGCGACCTGGTCCCCCTGCTGACCTCGGACGGCCCGCCGCTGCTGATCGACTGCCTGGCGCTGTGGCTGACGGACGCGATGGACGCCGTCGGCGCCTGGTCGGACGAGACCTGGGAGAACGGTGGCGCGGCCGCGCTGGCCGAGCGGGTGGCGGCCCTGGCGACAGCGCTGCGCGGCACGGCCCGCACGGTCGTCCTGGTCAGCAACGAGGTCGGCTCGGGCGTCGTCCCGGCCACGTCCTCGGGCCGCCGCTTCCGCGACGAACTGGGCCGCGTGAACGCCATCCTGGCGAGGGAGTGCGAGCGGGTGGTCCTGGTGGTGGCGGGCCAGGCGTTGCCGTTGCGGTGACCCTCTGGATTTCCAGCCCGTCCGGCGATTGAGGACAGCCTGGACCTTCTCCCACAGACCGGTAGTGTTCAGCGGATGAGCGGTCTGAATCTTGATGACTTCGCCACACTGATCGAGCGCCCCGACCCCGGAACCCGGCGGGACGCCGAATCGCGGCGCGAGCGCCTCGCTCCGCGCCCCGGCGCGCTGGGCCGTCTGGACGAGCTGGGCGAGTGGCTCGCCGCCGCGCAGGGAGCCGTGCCGGCCAGGCCCGTCGCGCGGGTCACCGCCCTGCTGTTCGCCGGCGACCACGGCGTCGCCGAGCTCGGCGTGTCGGCCGGCCCGGCCGGTGGCGCCCGGGAGCTCGTACGGGCCGCGCTGGACGGCGGGAGCCCGGCGGCGGTCCTGGCCCGGCAGTTCGGGGCGCGGCTGCGCGTCGTCGACATGTCGGTGGACTGCGACCCGGCCGAACTGCCCGAGGACGTCACCCGCCACCGGGTGCGGCGCGGCTCGGGCCGTATCGACGTCGAGGACGCGCTGACCGCCGAGGAGGCCGAGGCGGCGTTCCGGGCCGGCATGGCCATCGCCGACGAGGAGGCGGACGCCGGTACGGACCTGGTGGTGCTGGGCGACCTCAGCGTGGGCGGCACCACCGCCGCCGGCACGCTGATCGGCGCCCTGTGCGGCACGGACGCGTCCGTGGTCACCGGCCGCGGCGGCGCGGGCATCGACGACCTGGCGTGGATGCGCAAGTGCGCGGCGATCCGGGACGCGCTGCGCCGGGCCCGCCCGGTCCTCGGGGACCAGCTGCGGCTGCTGGCGGCGACCGGCGGCGCGGATCTCGCGGCGACCACGGGTTTCCTGCTGCAGAGCGCGGTGCGCCGCACCCCCGTCGTCCTCGACGGAGTCGTCTCCGCGGCGTGCGCCCTGGTCGCGCAGCGGGTGGCGTTCCGGGCGCCGGACTGGTGGCTGGCCGGTCAGGCGAGCGGCGATCCGGCGCAGGCCAAGGCACTGGACCGGATGGCGCTCAACCCTTTGCTCGATCACGGCGTCACAGTGGGCGAGGGGACAGGGGCGCTGCTCGCTCTGCCACTGGTGCAGGCGGCCGCGGCCCTGGCGGCGGAACTCCCCGAACGCGCCTGACGGCCCACGCCGAAGGCGCCCCATTCGGACTCCCGTCGCAGACAGTGCCCCATATGCTCACTTTTCATGGGAGAAGTCCGCTTGACTCCGGATGAAGGCGCGCGGAATGGCCTCTGGCCGCGGCGCGCCGCCGCTTTCGCCGTGTGGTACCTACGCGTCGTCACGTTCCTCAATCTCCTCGGCGCGGTGTGGGTGTCGTTCGGCGCGGACATCCGCCGGCACAACGTCGAGGAGTTCTTCACCCCCTATCTGCTGACGGCGGGCTTCGCGTCGGCGCTGTGGTCGCTGGTCATGGCGGTCACGCTGCGCCGGCGCAAGCGCGCCTCGTGGATCCTGAACCTGGTGCTGGCCGGGCTGCTCCTGGTGCTGCTGGCCTTCGCGATGTACTTCCCGGAGTTCCACCGGCACCCGCTGAACTGGTTCTCGCTGGTGGCCACCGGACTGTTCGTGGCCGCGCTGCTGGTGGGCCGCCGCGAGTTCTACGCCAAGGGCGACCGCGCCAATCCCCGGCTCGCCGCGATCGTGGCGGCCGGCGGCCTGCTCGTCACGTCGCTGATCGCCACCCTGCTGGTGACGGTCACCAACGAGGCCCGGGACGACTACCGCTCGACCTTCCTCGACCGCTGGCACTACGGGTTCATGCGGCTGGTCTCGCTCGCCGCGGACGACGCGCACTATCCGGGCATCGCCACGCCGGGCTGGGTCGACGTCTTCATCAACGTGATGAGCATGTTCCTGCTGCTGCTCGTCGTGTACGCCGCCTTCCGCGCGCGGCGCGCCACGGACCCGCTGAGCACCGAGGACGAGGAGCGGCTGCGCGCCCTGCTCGACCGGCACGGCGACCGCGACTCCCTGGGCTACTTCGCGCTGCGCCGGGAGAAGAGCGTCCTGTGGTCCCCGTCCGGCAAGGCCGCGGTCACCTACCGGGTGATCGGCGGCGTGTCCCTCGCCTCCGGCGACCCCATCGGCGACCCCGAGGCGTGGCCCGGCGCCATCGAGCCCTGGCTGACCGAGGCCCGCGAGCACGGCTGGATCCCGGCCGTGATGGGCGCGAGCGAGGAGGGCGGCACCATCTACGCCCGGCACGGCCTGGACGCCCTGGAGCTCGGCGACGAGGCCATCGTGGACACCGACGAGTTCACCCTGGACGGGCGCGCGATGCGCACCGTCCGCCAGGCGTACAACCGGGTCAAGCGCGCCGGCTACACCGTGCGGATCCGCCGCCACGAGGACATCCCCGACGAGGAGATGGCCGAGCTGCTGCGCCGCGCCGACGACTGGCGCGACGGCGCGACCGAGCGCGGCTTCTCCATGGCGCTGGGCCGGCTCGGCGACCCGGGCGACGGCCGCTGCGTGATGCTGGAGTGCCATGACGGCGACGGCGAGCTGCGGGCGCTGCTGAGCTTCGTGCCGTGGGGGCCCAAGGGCCTCTCGCTCGACCTGATGCGGCGTGACCGCGACTCCGAGAACGGCCTGATGGAGTTCATGGTCATCGAGCTGCTGCAGCGGGCGCAGGCGCTCGGCATCGTCCGGGTGTCACTGAACTTCGCGATGTTCCGCGCGGTCTTCGAGCGGGGTTCCAAGCTCGGCGCCGGACCGGTGCTGCGCATGTGGCGTTCGCTGCTCAGCTTCTTCTCCCGCTGGTGGCAGATCGAATCGCTCTACCGTGCAAATGCGAAATACCGCCCCATCTGGGAACCTCGTTTCATGCTCTTCGAGAAGAGTGGCGATCTGCTGCGGATCGGGATCGCCGGCGCACGGGCGGAAGGCTTCCTGGAGGCTCCCGGCCTGCCCAAGTGGCTCAACCGAAAGCACCTGGAGAGCCCGCGATGAACCGCGCGGCGCTGCGTCGCGCCGCGCGCACCGAATGGGGACCGCTCGTCCGGACCGTACGGCGGGCGGTCACCCATGACCGGCTCCGGGCCATCCCGATGACGCTGTCGGCGGTGGGCCTGACGGCGGTCTTCCAGATCGTCCAGAACCAGCCCTGGGGCTTCGAGCCCGTACAGCGGCTGGGCTCGGTGCAGGCACAGCTGCCCTGGTGGCTGGCGCTGCTGCGGACGCCGCTGTCGCTGTTCGTACCGGCGCTGGACCTACCGGTGTGGGGCGCGCTGGCGCAGGTCCTGCTGGTGTTCGGGATCGCCGAGATCTCTCTGGGCAAGTGGCGCACGCTGGCCATCTCCTACGTCGCCACGCTCACCGGGACGATGTACGCGCGGCTGGCCGTCCACCTCGGGCCGGACTCGGTGTTCGGCCTGCCGGCGGACGCCGCCAAGGTCATCGACACCGGCCCGTCGGCGGCGGTGGTGGGACTGGCGGTGTACGTCTCCTGGCGCTACCGCGCCTGGTTCACCTGCGCGGTCGTCGTCCTGGCCATGGCCGTCGAGGTGGTACTCAAGCCCAACCTGGCGGGCAAGGAGCACATCGCGGCGGTCGCCGCGATGCTCACGCTGTGCGCGGTGGACGAGGTGCGCCGGCTGCGCAAGCCCCGGCGGGACGCCTACGCCTCCTCCGGTCAGCGGTCGGGGGCGCCCGCCAGCAGGTCGTGAAGCCGGTTGCGGGCGGCCTCCCAGCGCGCGTCGTGCCGGAAGGCGCGCACCCGTGCCTTGCGGCGCGCCCGTGGCCGGTGGCGGTAGAACCGCCGCGCCCAGGGTGAGCCGGGGCGGGCCAGCCGTACCGCGCCCACGATCGCGACGAACGGCACCACGCAGCCGAGCACGGCCATCCGCGGCTTGCCCTTGGCCAGGGCGAAGAGCGCGACGAGGAAGTTGATCAGGACGTTGGTGACCACCACGCCACGGTCGTGCAGCTCCTCCGAGGTCAGCTCGTTGACCCCGAACGGCAGGAACCCGGCGAGCATCAGCATCACCAGGGACGCCGTCAGCACCACGATCTCGACGCTCTTTCGGCCCTGCTCGGTCCAGTACACGTCGTCCAGGTGCAGGACGAGCGCGAACTCGTCCAGCACCAGCCCGGCACCGGCCCCGAACACCACCGCCGCCACCGCCGCCCCGAAGCCGTGCCGACCGGAGGCGACCGCCGCGAAACCGCCGACCACCATCAGCACCACGCCGGGCACCACATGGTGGACGTGCAGGCCGCCGGGGCTGACGTTGCGGAAGGGGCCCTTGCCCGCGCGGATCAGCCGGGTGATGATCCGCGTGACCAGAAAGGTCAGCACGAACGAGGCCAGCGCGAGCAGCAGCGGGAGCTTCCCCGGTTCGACGATGTTGCGCTGCCACCAATGACCCATGCCTCACCCGTTTCCGTCGCCCCCCGACCGGCAACCTACTGCCCTCGCCGGGCGGGATAGTGTGCCCGCGATGACCGACACGACACCCGCTTCCGCCGGCCCCGGCGACGCGTTCCGCTTCGCCTTCGGCACGCTGACCGTGCTGCCCGTGCGCGTCACCCGCTGGGACCGCGGCGCCGCCCGCGGCGGCATGCTCGCCGCACCCCTCGCGGGGCTGGTCGTGGGCGGTTGCGCGGCCGCGGCCGGGCTGCTGCTGCTGGCCCTGGGCGGCAGCCCGATGATGGCCGCGGTGGCCGGCGTGGCGGTGCCCGCAGTCCTCACGCGCGGACTCCACTTGGACGGTCTCGCGGATGTCGCGGACGGGCTCGGCAGCGGCCGGCCGGCGGCCGACGCGCTGCGGATCATGAAGCAGTCCGACATCGGGCCGTTCGGTGTCGTGACCCTCCTGCTGACCCTTCTCGGACAGGTCGCCGCGCTCACCGGGCTGTACGCCGCGGGCTGGGAACGCGGCGCCGTCGCGGCGGTCGTGGCCGCGCTCGCCGCCCGCTGCTCCCTGACCCTCGCCTCCCGCGCCGGGGTGCCACCCGCGCGCCCCGACGGGCTGGGCGCGGCGGTGGCCGGTGTGGTCCCGGCCGGCGCCGCGCTGCTGGTGGCGGCCCTGGTCGTGGCCGCGGCGGTGGGCGCCGGCGCGCTGTCCGGTCGGTACGACGCGGTGCGCGCGGGCGGCGCGGCGCTGCTCGCGCTCGGCGCCGGCGAACTGCTGCTGCGGCGCTGCGTACGGCGGTTCGGCGGGGTGACCGGTGACGTCTTCGGCGCTCTCGCGGAGACCGCGGCGACCGCGGCGCTGCTCGTCCTCGCCCTCGGCTAGGCGGTGTCCGGCGGGTCTCCGGCTGCGGGCCGCCGTCTTTGCCGCGTGTTGCCGCGTGCGGCAGCGAGCGCGCCCTGCGGGTCTCCGACTGCGGGCCGCCGTCTTTGCCGCCTGCGGCGGCGGGCGCCCTGCGGGCGCGTCCTCAATCGCCGGACCGGCTTGATTGTGGCTGGGCTCAGCCCCCTTCAGCCCGTCCGGCGTTTGAGGACACCGCCGCGCAGCGGTCGGTGCGCACGACACGGCCCGCAGCAACCCGCTCACATGACCCGCCGGACACCGCCCAGGACCCGCACCCGGCTCGTACCGGACGATCCGCCCGCCGACAGCGCTAGTTTGGGGGCGGACCCGAGCCCGGTGGCCCGGAGCGCCCCGGCATACGATGCCCAGGGTGCGGCCGGCCCACCCATCGGCCGAGGAACTCAACGGAAGTAGGGACCCCACCACCGTGTCTGCTCTGACTCTCAGCACTTCCAGTGCGGCGACGCTGCGCGCGGACGCCATCGTCGTCGGTGTGACCAAGGGCCCGAAGGGTCCCGTCGTCGCCTCCGGCGCCGAAGCCGTGGACAAGGCGTTCGACGGCAAGCTCGCCACCGTCCTGGAGACCCTCGGCGCCACGGGCGGCGAGGGTGAGGCGACCAAGCTCCCCGCCCCGTCCGGGCTCAAGGCCCCGGTCGTGCTGGCGGTCGGGCTCGGCGACGCCCCCGCGAAGGACGAGGGCTTCGACCACGAGGCGCTGCGCCGGGCGGCCGGCACCGCGGCCCGCGCGCTGACGGGCACCAAGAAGGCCGGGTTCGCCCTGCCCACCGAGGACGCGGAGGCCGCCGCGGCCATCGCCGAGGGCGCCCTGCTCGGCGCGTACTCCTACGACGCCGCGCGCGTCAACGGCAAGAAGGACGCGCAGAAGAACGCGCCGCTGGCCGAGATCGCGCTGCTGGGCACCAAGCCCCGCGACAAGGCGTTCAAGGCCGCCGCCGAGCGCGCCACGGTGGTGTGCGAGGAGGTCAACCGCGCCCGCGACCTGATCAACATGCCGCCGAACGACCTGCACCCCAAGTCGTTCGCCGCCACTGCCCAGGCCGCCGGCAAGGAGTACGGCCTCAAGGTCGAGGTGCTCGACGAGAAGGCGCTGCTCAAGGGCGGCTTCGGCGGCCTGATGGGCGTCGGCCAGGGCTCCACGGTGCCGCCGCGCCTGGTCCGCGTCGCCTACACCCACCCCAAGGCGGAGAAGACCCTGGCCCTGGTCGGCAAGGGCATCACCTACGACTCGGGCGGCATCTCCCTGAAGCCGGCCGGCCACAACGAGACCATGAAGTGCGACATGAGCGGCGCCGCCGCCGTGTTCGGCGCGGTCGTTGCCGCCGCCCGCCTGGGCCTGCGGGTCAACGTCACGGGCTGGCTGGCCCTCGCCGAGAACATGCCCTCGGGCAGCGCCACCCGCCCGGGTGACGTGCTGCGGATGTACGGCGGCAAGACCGTCGAGGTCCTCAACACCGACGCCGAGGGCCGGCTGGTCCTGGCCGACGCCCTGGTGCGCGCCTCGGAGGAGAACCCCGACGCGATCGTGGACGTCGCCACCCTCACGGGTGCCATGGTCCTCGCGCTCGGCAACCGCACGTTCGGTGTCATGGCCAACGACGACGCCTTCCGCACCTCGCTCTACGAGATCGCCGAGGAGGTCGGCGAGCCGGCGTGGCCCATGCCGATGCCGGCCGAGCTGCGCAAGAGCATGGACTCCCCCGTCGCCGACTTCGCCAACATCGGCGAGCGGATGGGCGGCGGCCTGCTGGCCGGCGTCTTCCTGAAGGAGTTCGTGGGCGAGGGCATCACCTGGGCCCACCTGGACATCGCGGGCCCTGCCTACCACGAGAGCGCGCCGTTCGGCTACACCCCGAAGGGCGGCACCGGCTCCGCCGTGCGCACCCTGGTCCGTCTGGCGGAGTACACCGCCGACGGCGACCTGGGCTGAGCCTTTCGTAGGTTCGTACGGTTTCGGCCGACCCCGGGTGTTTTCGCCCGGGGCCGGCCGGCGGCCGTTCGCCCTGAACGAAATCCACCGCGTCGTACGCGTGAGTAACCCGTGAAGGTGACGCATCAGTCGCCCCACAGCCCGGCCCGGCGTCCCGCCGTCCGTCAACAAGTGCGAAGATGTTGTCTCGGCAGGACAGGGCCCCCCTTGACCCAGGGCCGAAGCAACAGCGGCCGAACAACAGCCGCCGCCCGGTCACCGTTGACCGGCACGGCGTACCCATGCATGGAGGACGTGACGTGGCGAACGACGCCAGCACCGTTTTCGACCTAGTGATCCTCGGAGGCGGTAGCGGCGGTTACGCCGCTGCCCTGCGCGGAGCGCAGCTGGGTCTGGACGTCGCTCTGATCGAGAAGGACAAGCTGGGCGGCACCTGCCTGCACAACGGCTGCATCCCTACCAAGGCGCTGCTGCACGCCGGTGAGATCGCCGATCAGGCTCGCGAAGCCGCGCAGTTCGGTGTCAAGGCCACCTTCGAGGGCATCGACATCGCGGGCGTCCAGAAGTACAAGGACGACGTGATCTCGGGCCTGTACAAGGGCCTGCAGGGTCTGGTCGCCTCCCGCAAGGTCACCTACGTGGCCGGCGAGGGCCGCCTCTCCTCCCCGACGTCCGTGGACGTCAACGGCCAGCGCTACACCGGCCGCCACGTCCTGCTCGCGACCGGCTCCGTGCCGAAGTCGCTGCCGGGCCTGACCATCGACGGCAACCGCGTCATCTCCTCGGACCACGCGCTGGTCCTGGACCGCGTGCCGAAGTCCGCGATCGTGCTGGGCGGCGGCGTCATCGGCGTCGAGTTCGCCTCCGCGTGGAAGTCCTTCGGCACCGACGTCACCATCGTCGAGGCGCTTCCGCACCTCGTCCCGGTCGAGGACGAGAACAGCTCCAAGCTGCTGGAGCGCGCCTTCCGCAAGCGCGGCATCAACTTCTCCCTCGGTTCCCGCTTCTCCGGCGTGGAGTACACCGCCGACGGGGTGAAGGTCTCGCTGGAGAACGGCAAGACCTTCGAGGCCGAGCTGCTGCTCGTCGCCGTCGGCCGCGGCCCGGTCTCCCAGGGCCTGGGCTACGAGGAGGCCGGGGTCGCCATGGACCGCGGCTACGTCCTGGTGGACGGCTACATGCGCACCAACGTGGAGACCATCTCCGCCGTCGGTGACCTCGTCCCGACCCTCCAGCTCGCGCACGTCGGCTTCGCCGAGGGCATCCTGGTTGCGGAGCGTCTGGCCGGGCTCAAGCCCGTACCGGTCGACTACGACGGCGTGCCGCGCGTCACGTACTGCCACCCCGAGGTCGCCTCCGTCGGTATCACCGAGGCGAAGGCCAAGGAGCTGTACGGCGCCGACAAGGTCGTCACTCTGAAGTACAACCTCGCGGGCAACGGCAAGAGCAAGATCCTCAAGACCGCGGGCGAGATCAAGCTCGTCCAGGTGCGGGACGGTGCCGTGGTCGGCGTCCACATGGTCGGCGACCGTATGGGTGAGCAGGTCGGCGAAGCCCAGCTGATCTACAACTGGGAGGCGCTGCCGGCCGAGGTCGCGCAGCTCATCCACGCGCACCCGACGCAGAACGAGGCTCTCGGCGAGGCCCACCTGGCCCTGGCCGGGAAGCCGCTGCACTCGCACGACTAGGTCCCGAGCGCACCACCATCCGCACTACTCGTAAGGAGCAACCGCAACCATGGCGGTTTCCGTAACACTGCCGGCGCTCGGCGAGAGCGTGTCCGAGGGCACCGTCACCCGCTGGCTCAAGGCCGAGGGTGAGCGCGTCGAGGCCGACGAGCCGCTGCTCGAGGTCTCCACCGACAAGGTCGACACCGAGATCCCGGCCCCCGCGTCCGGCATCCTGGCCTCCATCAAGGTCGCCGAGGACGAGACGGTCGAGGTCGGCGCCGAGCTGGCCATCATCGACGACGGCACCGGTGCCGCCGCCGAGGCCCCGGCCGCCACCGAGGCGCCCGCCGAGGCCCCCGCCGCTCCGGCCGAGGCTCCGGCCCCGGTCGCCGAGGCCCCCGCCGCCCCCGCCGAGGAGGCCCCCGCGGCCCCCGCCGCCGGTGCTGCCGAGGGCACCCCGGTCGTGCTCCCCGCCCTGGGCGAGTCCGTGACCGAGGGCACCGTCACCCGCTGGCTGAAGCAGGTCGGCGAGAGCGTCGAGGTCGACGAGCCGCTGCTCGAGGTCTCCACCGACAAGGTCGACACCGAGATCCC
>NZ_JAGGOL010000024.1 GCF_018614525.1 Streptomyces sp. ISL-11 | reverse complement strand
GACGCGGACCTCGCCGGTGCCGCCGTCGGGGGCGGTGCTGTGGGCGGCCATGGCGGAGGCGGGGCCGCCGCCGGTGCCGCCGTCGGTCCACTCCACGGGGACCACGGCCTCGGCGCCCGGCGGCAGCGGGGCGCCGGTCATGATGCGGGCTGCCTCGCCGGGGCCGACGGTGGGCAGCTCGCCGCTGCCCGCGGCGACGTCACCGATGACGGTGAGGACCGCGGGGAAGTCCTCGCTCGCGCCTTCGACGTCCGTCGTGCGGACGGCGTAGCCGTCCATGGAACTGTTGTCGAAGGGCGGCAGGGCGGCCGGGACGGTGACGTCCTCGACCAGAACGCAGCCCTGGGCGTCCAGGATCTGCAGCTCGATCGGCTCCAGGGGACGGATGGTGCTCAGGATGTCGGCGAGGTGCTCGTCCACCGTCCAGAGGCGGTCGTCGTCCCGCGCGGTGTCGCCCCTCGCGGCGCCGTCCTTCGCCTCGGTGCCCTTCGCGGCGTCACCCTCCGCCTCGTCGGTCTCAGCGTGCGTGCCCATGTCGGCGGTCCTGCTCAAGGTGCTCCATCTCCTCGGTGACGTATCGGCGGAGCCAGGAACGGAAGTCCGGACCAAGATCTTCGCGTTCGCACGCCAGTCTGACAATGGCCCGCAGATAGTCGCCGCGGTCGCCGGTGTCGTAGCGCCGGCCCTTGAAGACCACGCCGTGCACCGGTCCGCCGAGGCCGGGCTCGGCGGCGAGGGCCTGGAGGGCGTCGGTGAGCTGGATCTCGCCGCCGCGGCCGGGCGGGGTCTCGCGCAGCACGTCGAAGACGGCCGGGTCGAGGACGTAGCGGCCGATGACGGCGTAGTTGCTGGGCGCCTCGGCGGGGTCGGGCTTCTCGACCAGGCCGGTGATCTGCACCACAGTGGGGTTGTCGGTCGGCTTGACGGCCGCGCAGCCGTAGAGGTGGATCTGCGAGTGATCGACCTCCATGAGGGCGATCACGCTGCCGCCGTGCTTGCGCTGGATGTCGACCATGTGGGACAGGAGCGGGTCGCGGGCGTCGATGAGGTCGTCGCCCAGGAGGACGGCGAAGGGCTCGTCGCCGACGTGCGGGGCCGCGCAGAGCACGGCGTGGCCGAGACCGCGCGGGTCACCCTGGCGCACGTAGTGCATGGTCGCCAGGTCGCTGGACTCCTGGACCCGGGCGAGCCGGCCGTCGTCGCCCTTGCGCCGCAGGGCCTCCTCCAGCTCGTAATTCCGGTCGAAGTGATCCTCCAGCGGCCGCTTGTTACGGCCAGTGATCATGAGGACGTCCGACAGCCCGGCCAGGACGGCCTCCTCCACCACGTACTGGATCGCCGGCTTGTCGACGACCGGCAGCATCTCCTTGGGCGTGGCCTTGGTGGCCGGGAGAAAGCGGGTGCCGAGACCGGCAGCAGGGATGACAGCCTTGCTGATCCGAGGACGCGATTGAGTCATG
Organism: Streptomyces sp. ISL-11; assembly: GCF_018614525.1. GTDB lineage: Bacteria > Actinomycetota > Actinomycetes > Streptomycetales > Streptomycetaceae > Streptomyces. The sequence goes on along the minus strand of NZ_JAGGOL010000024.1, from coordinate 16,336 downwards.
AGCCGAACACTAACGGTTGGGATTGGGCGGATGATGAGGCTCCACCGAGTATGACCCGAGACATGGAGTTTGTACGAACAGTGATCAAGTACGACGGTAGCAAAGGCGAGTTGCGGCGGGATTTCCTGGCGATGAGGGCCGGATTGACCCCGAATGACGTGGTGGCGGCGGGGACGGCGCTCACGCAGCGTGCACTGGCCCTGCCGGAGCTCACGGAGGCCGGGACGGTGGCGGCCTACGTCTCCGTGGGGCGTGAGCCGGCCACCCGCGCGCTCCTCGACGCGCTCCTGGAACACGGTGTGCGCGTACTGCTTCCGGTGCTATTGCCGGACAACGATCTCGACTGGGGCGTCTACCGCGGCGCGGATCACCTCGTACGGGCGTCCCGGGGCCTGCTGGAACCGGACGGCGAGCGGCTGGGCCCCTCGGCGGTGACGTCCGCGGACGCGGTGCTGCTGCCGGGGCTGGCGGTGGACGCGCGGGGGATGCGGATGGGGCGGGGCGGGGGGTCGTACGACCGGGTGCTCGCGCGGCTGGATCGTGCCGGGGTGTCTCCGGCGCGGGTGGTTCTGCTGTACGACAACGAGGTGGTCGCGGCGGTTCCGTCGGAACCTCACGACCACCCCGTTCAGGTGGCGGTCACGCCCGGTGGGGTGAGGCGTTTCTCTCCCCGGCCCCGCCCCTTCCCGTAACCGGGGGCAAGCCCCCGGGCCCCCGTTGCCCTCAATCGCCGGACGGGCTTTGTGGAGCCCCAGCTACGGTTACGGCTTCAGCGTCAGCTCCGCGTCCGTGCCCTTCTTGACCGCGTTCGGGCTGAAAGCCCACGGCAGGAGCTCGCCCTTGGCCCACTTGTCCGTCTGGTCGTAGTAGTGGGCGTTGTACGCGTGACCCGACGCGCCCGTGAGGTTGATCCAGCGGGACTTGTCGAGGTCGCCGAGGTTGACGACCATCCGCATGGACGGCACCCAGATCACGTCGTAGCCGCCCGCCGCGTTCCAGCCGGCGGCGTTGACCGCGGCCTCGCCGCCCGCGAGGTTCCAGGGGCCCCGGTTGAGCATCCAGCGGACGATGCCGGGGCCCTCTGTGCCGAGGGTCTGGTTCCTGAGGGTCAGCTGGTGCAGGCGGCCCCAGCTCCAGGAATTGACGTCCTTGCCCAGCTTGGAGGTGAGCTCCCAGCGGGCGTCCTTCATGGCGTGGGCCAGCAGCTCGTCGCGGTTGCGGTCGCGGTCGTCCGGGTTGGTCCGGCTGCCGTTGGTCTTCCACCAGTCGTCGTTCGGCTTGTCGAGGATGGTGCGGATCACCTCGAACCAGCGGTCGCCGCCATCGGGCTGCGCCGAGTCGGCGTCGCGCTCGCCGCACTCCAGGACGAGACGGGTCTCGCCGTCCAGGTCCTCCTGGGGGCCGGCGTCGTTGGCCGGGCGGACCCGCAGGCACTGGTCCTTGACCCGCAGCTCCTTGGGCAGCTTGTTGCCGAAGGCGAGCTTGAGGGTGTTGCGCCAGACGGCGTTGAAGTACGCGGCGGCCGCGGAATCGGCCTCCTGGGTGTAGTCCCAGTCCTCCAGGAGCTTCTGGGCCTCGCGGACGTACTTCGTCTCGCGCTCGTTGGAACCCTTGAGGTCGATCTTGCGCAGATAGGGCGTGAGCAGCTTGGCGATCTCGCTGGTGTTGTCCATCTGCATCTTCTGCATGTCGTCCGTCGAGATCTTGCCCCCGTCCTTGATCTTCGACTGGATGAGGTCGTTGATGCGCTGGCTGCGGACGCCGTAGCCCCAGTCGGCGGTCAGGGCCGGGGCGGACTTCTTGTCGGCGACGGCCTGGTTGGCGGTGACGATGTAGCCGCGCTTGGGGTCGTAGTCCCAGGGCAGCTCGCCCTGCGGGATCCAGCCGGTCCACTTGTAGGCGGAGTCCCAGCCGGGCGCGGGGTAGCGGCCGTCGCCCTTGCGGACGGGGATGCGGCCGGGCGCCTGGTAGCCGATGTGGCCCTTGGTGTCGGCGTAGATCAGGTTCTGCGAGGGCACCTCGAAGCCGGCGGCGGCCTGGCGGAACTGCGCGAAGTCGGTCGCCCGGTTCAGCTCCAGCAGGGCGTCCATCGTCTTGCCGGGGTCCAGCGCGGTCCAGCGCAGCGACACGGCGTAGCCCTCGGCGCGGTCGGGCGCGGGATCCTTTACGGGCGCGTCCTTGCCGACCTTGCCCAGCTCGCTGTTGCGGTCGGAGACGACGGGGCCGTTCTTGGTGGTGCGGATCGTGAAGTCGCGGGTCCTGCCGCCCGCCACCTTGATCTTCTCCGTGCGGGTGGCGAAGGGGACCTGCTTGCCGTCGTAGAGGTAGCTGTCGGCGGTGACCTTCTCCAGGTACAGGTCGGAGACGTCGGCGCCGAGGTTGGTCATGCCCCAGGCGATGTCCTGGTTGTGGCCGATGACCACGCCGGGCATGCCCGCGAAGGTGTAGCCGGCCACGTTGTACGGGCACGCGGCGCTTGCCTTGTTGCAGTGCAGGCCCATCTGGTACCAGAGCGAGGGCATCTGCGGCGCGAGGTGCGGGTCGTTGGCGAGCAGCGGCTTGCCGGTGGTCGTGTACTTGCCGGAGACGACCCAGGAGTTGGACCCGATGCCGTTGCCGGCGGGGCCGAGCAGGGCGGGGATCTTGTCGAGGGTGCTCGACAGCGAGGCCAGTCCGGTGCGCAGGCCGCCGGCCGCTCCGGCGCCACCGCCGGTGGCGGCGTTGCCGTTCGCGTTGTTGTTGCCGTTGTTGCCCGGGCCCGTGCCGTTGCCCGCGGTGCCGCCGGGCGTACCCGGGTTGGCCGCACCGCCGGTGCCGGTGCCGCCGACCTGGCCGGTGGTCGGCGTGGCCTTGGGGTCGAAGGACTTGGTGGCCGGGTCGACCGCGCCGCCCTCGACGATCGGCTTGTTCCGGTCGTAGGGGTACGACGGGTAGAGCTGCTCGATCTGCTGGGGGGTCAGCCGGTTGGAGGCGAGAGAACGGTCGATCTCGTTCTGCATGTTGCCGCGCAGGTCCCAGGCCATCGCCTTGAGCCAGGCGACGGAGTCGACCGGGGTCCACTGCTCGGGCTTGTAGTCGTGCTGGAACTCCAGGGCCGCGTATTCGACGGACAGCGACTTGCCCTGATGGTCCTTGAGGTAGGCGTTGACACCGTCGGAGTACGCCTGGAGGTATTTCTTCGTGGTCGCGGAGAGCTTGGTGTCGTACTCCTCCTGCGCGACCTTCCGCCAGCCCATGGTCCGTACGAAGGCGTCGGTCTCCACCTGCCCGTCACCGAACATCTCGGAGAGGCGGCCCGCGGTCAGGTGCCGGCGGACGTCCATCTCCCAGAAGCGGTCCTGCGCCTGGACGAAGCCCTGTGCGCGGAAGAGATCGTCCGCGGAGTCGGCGTAGATCTGCGGGACGCCGTGGGAGTCGCGGGCGACCTTCACCGGCCCGGACAGGCCCTTCAGCTCAAGGGTGCCGCTGGTCTCCGGGAACGAGGCGCGGACGGTACTGACGCTCCAGTACGCGCCGAAGCCGACGCCCGCCACGAGCAGCAGCACGACGGTGACGACGAGCAGCCGGGCGCGTCGGCCTTTCTTCTTACCGGTCTTCTTCTTGCCGGAAGGGCCGGACTTGTTGGCGGGCATCGCTGTCCTTAGAGGGGCAGGGTGGTCCTGGAGTGCTGAAGCAACCATAGGCGCAGGGCACCGGACGCCCGGACGCGGAGTCCGACCGGCACAGTGAGATCAATCGCGTTCGGTCCCTGTGGCGACGATCACGCGTCAAGAACCCGTAAAATATTAGGTTAGGAAACGAAGTACCGATCGGCTGGAGGAACGTTTCAGCCGATATCCGTGGAAAGACTCGTGAAGGGAACCGGCCCCTGACTGTCCACCACCTCAACGAACTCCTGCTGATCTGCTCGCTCGTACTGCTCGTCGCGGTGGCGGCGGTGCGGGTCTCCTCGCGCAGCGGGCTCCCCAGCCTGCTCATCTACCTCGGCATCGGCGTCGCCATCGGCCAGGACGGCATCGGCGTCTCCTTCAACGACGTCGGCCTCACCCAGACCATCGGATACGCCGCGCTCGTCGTGATCCTCGCCGAGGGCGGTCTCGGCACGAAGTGGCACGAGATCAAACCGGCGCTCCCGTCGGCGGCCGTGCTCTCCACCGTCGGCGTCGCGCTCAGCGTGGGCGTCACCGCCGCGGCCGCGCACTACCTGGCCGGCGTCGAATGGCGCCAGGCACTGATCATCGGCGCCGTGGTCTCCTCCACCGACGCGGCGGCCGTCTTCTCCGTCCTGCGGAACGTGCCGCTCCCCTCCCGCCTGACCGGCGTCCTGGAGGCGGAGTCGGGCTTCAACGACGCCCCCGTCGTCATCCTCGTCGTCGCGTTCTCCGCGGCCGGCCCGGTCGACCACTGGTACCTGCTCGTCGGGAAGATCGCCCTGGAGCTGGCGATCGGCGCGGGCATCGGCCTCGCGGTCGGCTTCCTCGGCGCGTACGGGCTGCGGCACGTGGCCCTGCCCGCCTCCGGCCTCTACCCGATCGCCGTGATGGCCATCGCCACCGCCGCCTACGCGGGCGGCGCGCTCGCGCACGGCTCCGGCTTCCTGGCCGTCTATCTGGCCGCACTGATCCTCGGCAACGCCAAGCTGCCGCACTATCCGGCCACCCGGGGCTTCGCCGAGGGGCTCGGCTGGATCGCCCAGATCGGCATGTTCGTGCTGCTCGGCCTGCTCGTCACCCCGCACGAGCTGGGCGACGACATCCTGCCCGCGCTCGTCGTCGGGCTGGTGCTGACCATGGTGGCCCGACCGCTGTCGGTGTTCCTGAGCACCGCGCCCTTCCGCACGACCTGGCAGGAGAAGACCCTGCTCTCCTGGGCCGGGCTGCGCGGCGCCGTCCCGATCGTGCTCGCCACCATCCCGATGGTGGCCGAGGTCAACGACAGCCGCCGGATCTTCAACATCGTCTTCGTGCTGGTGATCGTCTACACGCTGGTGCAGGGCCCGACGCTGCCCTGGCTGGCCAGGCGGCTGCGGCTGGGCGACAACGAGCCGGAGGACCTCGGCATCGAGTCCGCGCCGCTGGAGCGGCTGCGCGGCCACCTGCTCTCGGTGGCGATCCCCGAGGCGTCGAAGATGCACGGCGTGGAGGTCGGCGAGCTGAGACTGCCCCCGGGGGCCGCGGTGACCCTCGTCGTGCGCGACGGCAGGAGCTTCGTCCCGTCGCCCGCGACCGTGCTGCGCCGGGGCGACGAGCTGCTGGTCGTGGCCACGGATCCGGTCCGGGACGCGACCGAGAAGCGGCTGCGGGCGGTCGGCGAGGGAGGAAAGCTTGCGGGCTGGCTGGGGTCTCCGGGTACGATAAAGGGGAAGTAGTCTCTTTATCGATTATTTCTTCACGGATACCCACTCCGTGGGCACCAGGTCGCGCGGCTCCCAGCGGCGCGGCTTCGTACATCTTCACTACCGAACCAACTCTGCCTGATGCAGGGCTGGCGCGACCGCACGGCGGCCGCGGCCGCAGAAGGCGGCCCGCACGGCATCTACCACGGTCCTGCGCGAGAGGACAGCTCTCGGCGCGCTCCGTGCGGCGATCCCGTTCGGTGGTGCGCTACCAGGCGGCGGAAAGGCCCGGCCGTGGCATCCACGGTCAACGACCACACCGGCGCACGCCCCGGATACGGACAGTTGCTCCGCACCCGGGGCGCCTGGACGTTCCTGCTCCCCGGCTTTCTGGCCCGGCAGCCGTTCGCGATGCTGACCATCGGCATCCTGCTGCTCGTCGAGCACACCACCGACTCGTACGGCATCGCCGGCGCCGTCTCGGCGACGGCGGGTGTCGCCATGGCGCTGTTCGCCCCGCAGAGCGGCAAGCTCGCGGACCGCTTCGGACAGGGCAGGGTCCTGATGCCCGGCGTGGTCGTGCACGCCGCGGCGATCTCGCTGCTGATCACCCTGGCGCTGGCGGACGCGCCGCTGTGGGCGCTCTTCGCCGCGGCGGTGCCGGCCGGTGCCTCCACCCCGCAGATCGGCCCCATGGTGCGGGCCCGCTGGGCGGCGAAGCTGGAGGGCTCGCCACTGATGCCGACGGCCGCGGCCTTCGAGTCGGTCACCGACGAATTCACGTTCGTGATCGGTCCGGTGCTGGCCACGGCGCTGTGCACCAGCGTCCACCCGGCCGCCGGTCTGGTCACCGAGGCGGCGCTCACCCTGATCGGCGGTCTGCTGTTCGCCGCCCAGCGGGCCACCCAGCCCGTGCCGAGCCGTACGGCGGCCGGCGGCCACGAGAAGAGCGCGTCGGCGCTGTCCGTGCCCGGCGTGCGCGTCCTGGCGGTCTCGTTCCTCGGCATCGGTGCCGTCTTCGGCGGCATGCAGGTGTCGATGACCGCCTTCACCAAGGAGCTCGGCGAGCCGGGCCTCAACGGTCTGATGTACGGCACGTTCGCGGCCGGAAACATGATCGCGGGCCTGATCTGCGGTGCCATCGCCTGGCGCGTCACCCCGCAGCGCCGGCTGCTGATCGCCTACCCGCTGCTGGTGCTGGCCACCTCCCCGCTGTGGGCGGCGCACGCGCTGCCGGTGCTGGGCGGGCTCGGCCTGCTGGTCGGCCTGTGCATCGCCCCGGCGCTGATCACCGGCTACACGCTGGTGGAGCAGCTCGTCCCGACGAACGCCCGCACCGAGGCGTTCACCTGGCTGACCGGCGCGGTCGGCCTCGGCCAGGCGGCCGGCGGCGCCATCGGCGGCAAGCTGATCGACGGCCACGGCGCGAGCACCGGATTCCTGGTGCCGCTGGTGGGCACGGCGGCTGCCGTGGTGGTCCTGCTCACGCTGCGCAAGGCGCTCACGCCCAAGGGCGAGTCGCGGATCGCCGCACGTGGGGTCGGTCACCGCGAGCCCGTCCCGGTGGACTGACGGCCGGGAATGCTGCACTATGGATCGTCGTTAGCACTCAACGAGTGAGAGTGCCAGGAGGAGCAAGTGCCGACTTACCAGTACCAGTGCACCGAGTGCGGCGAGGGCCTCGAGGCGGTGCAGAAGTTCACCGATGACGCCTTGACCGTGTGCCCGAGCTGCGACGGACGCCTGAAGAAGGTGTTCTCCGCGGTCGGCATCGTCTTCAAGGGCTCCGGGTTCTACCGCAACGACAGCCGCGGCTCGTCGTCCAGCAGCAGCCCCGCGAAGGCGTCGAGCACGTCCACGTCGTCCAAGAGCGGCTCGGACTCGGCCTCCACGGCCTCCTCGACGACCTCCTCCTCGTCGGGCTCGTCGAGCGCCTCGACCACGTCGAGCAGCACCTCGTCGGCCGCCTGACGCAGCGCGTCACCCCCGTACACCCGGCGCCCGCCGGCCCTCACCGAGGGCCGGCGGGCGCCGTCGTGCGCGGGGGTGCCCTCAAACGCCGGACGGGCTGCTGTGCTGTGTCCTCAAGCGCCGGACAGGCTGAAAGCGGCTGAGCCCAGCCCATTCAAGCCCGTCCGGCGCTTGAGGACGCGCCCGCAGGGCGCCCGCCGCCGCAGGCGGCAAAGACGGCCCGCAGCCGAAGACCCGCCGGACGGCCTAGGGTGACGGCATGGTCGATTTGGGCACGATGCGTGCGGACATAGGCGTGATCGGCGGGTCGGGGTTCTACTCCTTCCTGGAGGACGTGACCGAGGTCACGGTGAAGACGCCCTACGGGCCGCCGAGCGACTCGCTCTTCGTCGGCGAACTGGCCGGGCGTCAGGTCGCCTTCCTGCCGCGCCACGGCCGGAGCCACACCCTCCCGCCGCACCGCATCAACTACCGGGCCAACCTGTGGGCCCTGCGCGCCGTGGGCGTGCGGCAGGTGCTGGGCCCGTGCGCGGTGGGCGGGCTGCGGCCGGAGTACGGGCCGGGGACACTGCTCGTACCGGACCAGCTCGTGGACCGTACGAAGGCCCGCACGCAGACGTTCTTCGACGGGGAGCCGCTTCCCGACGGCACGGCCCCCGAGGTCGTGCACACGACCTTCGCCGACCCCTACTGCCCCGTGGGGCGCGCGGTGGCGGTCGCGGTGGCGCGCGGGCACGGCTGGGAGCCGGTCGTGGACGGCGGCACGATGGTGGTCATCGAGGGGCCGCGCTTCTCCACCCGCGCCGAGTCGCGCTGGCACGCCGCCCAGGGCTGGTCGGTGGTCGGCATGACCGGGCACCCGGAGGCCGTGCTCGCCCGCGAGCTGGGCCTCTGCTACACCTCGATGGCGCTGGTCACGGACCTGGACGCGGGCGCCGAGACGGGCGACGGCGTCTCCCACGACGAGGTCATGCGGGTCTTCGCGCAGAACGTGGGCCGGCTGCGCGACGTGCTCTTCGCGGCGGTCTGCGCACTGCCGGAGTCCGATGCCCGGGACTGTCTGTGCGCGGGCGTGCAGGGCGGCGGGGACCTGGGTATCCCGTTGCCTTAGCGGCTCGGCGTTCCCGGGCGGCCGGGCGGAGCTGGCAAAATCTCCGGGACGTTCCGGAGTGAGCTATTCCGGCCAGTGGAGACAGAGAGGCTGTTCGGTGACTGCGGCAGGCGAGAAGAAGACAGGCGTCCTCGGGGGCTTCAAGGCGTTCCTGATGCGGGGCAACGTGATAGACCTCGCGGTCGCCGTCGTCATCGGAGCCGCGTTCACGAACATCGTGAACTCCGTGGTCAAGGGCGTGATCAACCCGGTCGTCGGCGCCTTCGGCACCAAGGACCTCGATCACTACGCGTCCTGCCTCAAGGGCCCGTGCGCCCGGAACAAGGCGGGCGAGGTGACCGACGGCGTCTTCATCCAGTGGGGCTCGGTGCTCAGCGCGACGCTCACGTTCGTGATCACGGCGGCGGTCGTCTACTTCCTGATGCTGCTGCCGATGAAGCGGTGGCAGGACCGGCAGGCGGCGCGGGTGCCGGCTTCGCCGGCCAAGGAGACGGAGCTGGAGCTGCTCGCTCAGATCCGCGACGCGCTCGTGGAGCAGCGGCGGGGGCCGGGGGCCGACGCGGTGCCGGCGCAGCGGTAAGTGCCGGGGCTCCGCCCCGGACCCCCGGTCCTCGAACCCCCGGGCTCCGTCCGGGGTGCCCCCGGACGGGCTGATTCAGACGTGGTGCGGCGGCTTCTCGTCCAGGAAGCGGGAGAGGTCGGCGGACGCGCCCCCGCCGGTCGGGCGGTCGCCCCAGCCGCGGTCCGTGTCGTCCGAGGACTGCTGCGACAGCGGGTCGTCGAAGATCAGGGCGGCGGGGGTGCGCGGCCGCGGCGCGGGCTCGGGGGCGTTGCTGCTCATGCGTCCAGGGTACGGGCCCGGCCTCCCTCCCCCGGTCCGTCTCCGCGCGCGGGAGGCGGCACACGCGGCGAGAATCGCCCTATGAGCGAGGACGCACCCCGCGCCCGGGCCGGCGTGCTGCGCAGGATGACCGAGCGCGGGCGCGACGAGGAGCACCGCGCCGCGACACCGCTGGAGCTCTTCTTCGACCTCTGCTTCGTGGTGGCGGTGGCGCAGGCCGGCCGGCAGCTGGTGCACGCGCTCGCCGAGGGACATCCGGAGCACGGGGTGCCCGGCTATCTGATGATGTTCTTCGCCGTGTGGCTGGCGTGGCTCAACTTCACATGGTTCTCCTCCGCCTACGACACCGACGACGTGCCCTACCGCGTCGTGACGCTCGTACAGATGGCCGGAGTGCTGATCCTCGCGGCGGGTGTGCCGAGGGCGTTCGGCGACGGCGACTTCACGGTGGTCTGGCTCGGCTATCTGGTGATGCGCCTGGCGCTGGTCACGCAGTGGCTCCGGGCGGCGCGGTCCTCGACGGGCGAGGCGCGGCGCACGGCGCAGTTGTACGCGGCGGGGGTGAGCCTGTGCCAGGTCGGCTGGCTGGGCCTGCTGCTCCTGCCCGGTCACGCCAAGCCGTGGCTGTTCCTGGCGATGGCGCTCGTGGAACTGGCGGTTCCCGTGGTCGCCGAACGCCGCCATCAGACGGGCTGGCATCCGCATCACATCGCCGAGCGGTACGGCCTGTTCACCATCATCGTGCTCGGCGAGACGGTGCTGGCCGCCACCACCGCCGTGCAGTCGGCGCTGGACGAGAACGAGGCGCTGGGCACGCTCCTGCCGATCGCGGCCGGCGGACTGCTGATCATCTTCGCCGCGTACTGGATCTACTTCGCCGTGCCCATCCACCTGCATCTCGCCTCCAACCGGCAGGCGTTCCTGTGGGGTTACGGCCACTACCTGGTCTTCGGCTCGGTGGCCGCCGTGGGCGCGGGCATCGAGGTGGTGATCGAGGAGGCCATCGGCAAGGCGCACATCTCGTCGCTCGCGGCGGCCTGCGCGGTGACGGTGCCCACGGCGCTGTTCCTGTTCTCGGTGTGGCTGATCCACTCCCGTCACCACAAGCGCGGCCTGGCGCAGCAGGCGGTACTGCCGGTGTCGGCCGTGGCGGTGCTGGCCTGCACGTTCGCGGGCCGCGCGGCGGTGCCGGCCACGGGGGCGGTGGCGCTGGCGACGGTCGCGGTGGGGGTCGCGCTGACGTGGCGGAGCGCCGCGGCCGACACCCCCGCGCCTGCCGGACTTCGATGACGAACGGCCCACGGCCCCACCGGGTGCCGTGATACCCATGCCCCATGACTGACGCGACCGCACGCCCCGGGGCGCGGGACGCCCTCACCGACGTCGCGGGGCTCCGCGTGGGCCACGCGGAGCGCGTCGGTGACGGTGCCCTGACCGGCACCACCGTCGTGCTCACCGGCGAGGGCGGCGCCGTGGCCGCCGTGGACGTGCGCGGCGGCGGGCCGGGCACGCGGGAGACCGACGCCCTGGACCCGCGGAACCTCGTACAGCGCGTGGAGGCGGTCGTGCTCTGCGGCGGCAGCGCGTTCGGCCTGGACGCCGCCTCGGGGGTGGTGGCCTGGCTGGAGGACGCGGGCCGGGGTTTCCGGGTGGGTCCGGACCCGGCGCAGGTCGTGCCGGTCGTCCCGGCGGCGGCCCTGTTCGACCTGGGGCGCGGCGGCGACTGGCGGGCCCGGCCCGACGCCGCGCTGGGCCGGGAGGCGGTCGAGGCCGCGTCCCGTACGGAGGAGGGGGCGCCGGTCGCGCAGGGCAATGCCGGGGCCGGGGCGGGCGCGGTGGTCGGCGGGCTCAAGGGCGGCGTCGGCACGGCCAGTGTCGTCCTGCCGTCGGGGACGACCGTCGCCGCGCTGGCCGTCGTCAACGCGGCGGGCTCGGTGGTGGAACCGTCGACGGGCGCGCTGTACGGGCAGTTGGCCCAGGGCATGGTCGAGGTGCCCGGGCCGGACCGGCACGCGGCCGCACAGCGGGCGCTGGCGGCGGCCCGCCTGGAGTCGGCCGGGCGTTCGGCGGCATCGGTGCGCCCGCCCCTCAACACGACGCTCGCCGTGATCGCCACGGATGCCGCGCTGACCCGCGCCCAGGCGCAGAAGCTCGCCGGCACGGCACACGACGGTCTGGCCCGCGCGGTGCGGCCCGTACACCTGCTGAACGACGGGGACACGGTGTTCGCGCTGGCGACGGGGGCGCGGGGGCTGGTCGGTGAGGACGTCCTCGACGACGGCGGGGTGCTGGCGGCAGGGGCGCTGAACGAGATCCTGGCGGCGGGGGCGGATGTGCTTTTGCGGGCGGTGGTGAAGGCGGTGTGGGCGGCGGAGGGTGTGGACGGGGCGGGTGGGGTCTTTCCGTCGTACAGGGAGTTGTACGGGGAGTAGGGCGGTTCCTTTCCCCTGCCGGGCTCCGTCCCTCGGTCACACCCCCGCCGCCCCCAGCAGCACTCCCGCCGCATACGTCACCCCCATCGCCAGCGCCCCACCCCCCGCGTTCCGCAGCATCGCCCGGCCCGCCGGGGCCTCGCCCAGCCGCGCGCTGCCCCAGCCGCAGAGGATCAGCGCGCCGAGGACGGCCACGACAGTGACCGGCAGGCGGACGGCGGCGGGAGGCAGGACGATGGCCAGCAGAGGCAGCAGCGCGCCCGCCGTGAAGGCCAGGAAACTCGCGCCGGCGGCGTGCCAGGGGTTGGTGAGCGCGTCGGGGTCGATGCCGAGTTCGACTTCGGCGTGGGCGCGGAGCGCGTCGTGGTCGGTGAGCTGTTCGGCGACCTCGCGGGCCAGCTCACGGGTGAGGCCCTTGCCTTCCAGCAAGCCGGTGAGTTCGGCCAGTTCGGCCTGCGGGGTGGTCGCGAGCTCCCGGCGTTCCAGGGCCAGCGCGGCCCGTTCGGAGTCGCGCTGGGTGCTCACGGACACGTACTCCCCCGCCGCCATCGACATCGATCCGGCCAGCAGGCCGGCGAGTCCGGCGGTCAGGAGGGTGCCGCGCGCGTCCGTGGCACCGGCCACGCCGACGACCAGGCCGGCGGTGGAGACGATGCCGTCGTTGGCGCCGAGGACGGCGGCCCGCAGCCAGTTCAGCCGGGGGCCGAGCACGCCCGCGTGCGCCTCGTCGTGCGAGGGGAGGATCTCGTCGCTGCTCACGCAGCGAGGTTCTCATTCCCCGGCGCTCACCCGGATCTTCGACTGGCCGTGGGGTCGCTCCTCCCAGTCCTCCATGAAGCGCGCCCGCAGCCCGTGTCTCTCGGCGAGGGCGGTCAGCGTCCCGGTGCGGTAGTAGAAGTCCTCGCGCAGCACCTGGTGCTCGGCACCCTCGGTGCGGTCGAAGGTGAAGTCGAAGAAGCCGCCGGGGGCGAGCACGCGGCCGACGTTCGCCAGGCATTCGTCGATGACCGCGATCGGCGAGTGCGAGAAGACGCTGTGCGCGTGGACGACGTCGAAGTACCGGTCGGGGAGGAAGTCGAGGGTGAGGTTCCTGGTGAGGGTGAGGTGGGGCAGCTTGTCCTGGAGGCCGTACGCCGTCAGGGTCCGCTTGGCCGAGATGAGGATGTCGGGGGAGATGTCGATGCCGTAGTAGTGGCCGGCGTCGAGGTGGCCGATGAAGAGGCGGCCCGCGCGCAGGTTGCCGCAGCCGATGTCGAGCATGCGGTGGTGCGGGGCGATGCCGTGCTCCAGGAGGTAGTCGAACTGCATCTGCCCGAGGGCGAGCCAGCGGTCGTGGCCGTGGCTGCCGACGGCGGCCTCCGGGTCGCGGGCGGTGTCGGAGGCCATGACCGCGCGGTAGTAGGCGATGTGGTCGGGGTGTTTGAGGCGCAGCCAGCTGTCACGGGCGGTGCGCCTGAGGTAGGGGGCGATACGGGCCGGGTTGCTCACCGCGTACCGCACCTTGTGGGTGAGGTGGGCGCGGTTCTTGAGCAGAGCTTTGGGGGACGTCATGGGAGGGACCTCCGGCTGGGCTCGTACGGGCGGGGTGGTGGGTGGAGTCGCGACGCCGCTGCGCCGGTCCCTCTATCCATCCCGGCGCGGAACCCCCCGAAACAGGCAGGGGCGGGTGGGGCACTTCCGTGCCCCACCCGCCCGCATCGTCCGGTCAGGCCGTGACCGTCACCGTCGTTCCCCTACCGCGCGGCGAGCTCCTTCTCCTGCTCACCGGCGGGGACGGCCTCGTCCTCCGGCTCTTCCGGCCGCTCGTGGTGCGAGCGCTTCGGCAGCAGGAACAGCAGCGCGAAGACCACCGCCATGCCGCCCGCGACCCACCACATGGCGTGCGTGAAGGCGTCGCCGAAGATGTCCGCCAGCGCCCGGCGCCGCGGGTCGGCGTCGTCGACGACGCCGAAGAAGGCCACCGAGACCAGGCCCAGGCCGATCGCGTTGCCGAGCTGCTGGGTGGTGTTGATCAGGCCGGACGCGGAACCGGCATGCTCACGCGGCACCTCCGAGAGGACCGAGTCCGTGATCGGGGCGACGATCAGACCCATGCCCGCGCCCATCACGACCAGCGGCAGCGCCATCTGCCAGGACTTTATGTCCGCGCCGTAGCGGTCGGCCTCCCAGATGTAGAGCAGCACGCCGGTCGCCATCACCAGTGCCCCGGCCTGGAGCACCTTGCGCCCGAACCTGGGCACCAGCTTCTGCACGGACATGCCGGCGGCCGTCGAGACGGCGAGCGAGAACGGGATGCCGGTCAGACCCGAGCGCAGCGCGGTCCAGCCCAGGCCGATCTGCATGTACAGCGTCCAGACCAGGAAGAAGATGCCGGTCGCGACGCCGAAGGTCAGCTGTACGCCGATGCCGGCGGAGAAGCTCTTGACCTTGAACAGCGACAGCTCGACCAGCGGCGAGCCGTCCTTGCGGGTCTTGTGGCGCTCGTACGCGACGAAGGCGACGAACACCGGCACCGAGAGGGCCATGGCGACGAAGCCCCACAGCGGCCAGTCGTGCTCGCGGCCCTGGGTGAGGGGGTAGAGCAGCATCAGCAGTCCGGCGCTGGCCAGGGCCACGCCGACGAGGTCCAGCCGCATCGCCTTGGGCGCCTTGGACTCGATGATGAAGCGCCGGCCGAGGATCAGCCCGGCCATGCCCACGGGGAGGTTGATCAGGAAGATCGGGCGCCACTCCAGGCCGAACAGGTTCCACTGCGTCAGCAGGGCACCCAGCAGCGGGCCGGAGACCGCGCCGAGGCCGACGACCGCGCCGAACATCCCGAAGACCTTGCCGCGCTCGTGGGCGGGGAAGGTGACGTGGATGATCGACAGCACCTGAGGCACCATCACCGCGGCCATCAGGCCCTGGAGCACCCGGGCGGCGACCAGCAGCTGCGGGTCGCTCACCACGCCGCACAGCATCGAGGCGAGCGTGAAGCCGCCCATGCCCAGCAGGAACATCTTCTTGCGGCCGTAGATGTCACCGAGGCGCCCGCCCGTGATCAGGCCGATGGCGAACGCGAGCGCGTAGCCCTCGCTGAGCCACTGCAGGACGCTGAAGGAGGCGTCGATGTCGCGCTGGATGCTCGGCATCGCGATGTTGACGATCGTGACGTCGACCAGGTCCATGAAGGACGCGGTCATCACGACCGCGAGCGCCAGCCAGCGGCGGCGGTCGGCGGCGGGCGGGGAGGCGGTGGTCATCAGGCGGTGGCCTTTCCTGTTCGGGAACAGCCACGACCCTAGGGGCCATGTAGGACAGCTTATGTCCCACTTCGCTGGCACCCTGGGTGACATGACCGACACCCCGGCACGGCTGTTGAATCTGCTCTCCCTCCTCCAGACCCCGCGCGAGTGGCCGGGCAGCGAGCTCGCGGAGCGGCTGGGCGTCACCACGCGCACGATCCGGCGCGACGTCGAACGACTGCGCGATCTGGGCTATCCCGTGCAGGCGACGATGGGCGCGATCGGCGGATACCGGCTGGCGGCCGGGGCGGCGATGCCGCCGCTCGTCCTCGACGACGAGGAGGCCGTCGCCATCGCGGTGGGGTTGCGGGCGGGCGCGGGGCACGCCGTCGAGGGCATCGAGGAGGCGTCCGTACGAGCCCTCGCCAAGCTGGAACAGGTGCTGCCGTCCCGGCTGCGGCACCGTGTCGCCGCGCTCCAGGCGGCGACGGTGCCGCTCACGGGCGGTGACGGCGCGACGGTCGACCCGCGGACGCTGACCGCGATGGCGGCGGCGGCCACGGGGCACGAGCGGCTGCGGTTCGCGTACCGCAAGGGGGACGGGACGCGCACGCGGCGGCTGGTGGAGCCGCACCGGCTGGTGAGCACGGGACGGCGCTGGTATCTGGTGGCGTACGACATCGACCGGACGGACTGGCGGACGTTCCGGGTGGACCGGGTCAGTGAGCCGTTCGCGACAGGAGCGCGGTTCGAACCGCGGGAGTTGCCGGCGGCGGACGCGGCGGAGTTCATGAGCCGCTCCCTGGCCCGGCTCCAGCCGACGTACCGCGTCGTCGCCACGCTCCACGCCCCGGCGGCGTCCGTGGCCGCCCGCCTCCCCCGCTCCATCGCCACCCCCGAACCCCTCGACGCCGAAACCTGCCGCCTGGACCTGACGACGGCGGACTCCCTGGAGTGGATCGCATTCCGCCTGGCCCTCCTGGACTGCGACTTCGAGGTCCACGAGCCACGGGAACTGATCGACCATCTGCGGGGGCTGGGGGCGCGGATCAGCCGCGCGGCGGGGTGTCCTGCGGTGGGCTAGGGGGTGAGCGGGTGCTGCGGACCACCGCTGCGCGGGGGGCGTCCCCAAACGCCGGACGGGCTGCTGTGCTGTGTCCTCAAACGCCGGACGGGCTGAAAGCGGCTGAGCCCAGCGAAATCAAGCCCGTCCGGCGTTTGAGGACGCGCCCGCAGGGCGCCCGCCGCCGCAGGCGGCGAAGAGAGCCCGCAGCCGGAGATCCGCCGGATACGACCTACCGCCGATCCGGCGCGGCCAAAGTGGCGACCGTGTGCTTCACCGACAGGTCCTTGAGCGAACCGCTCTCCTTGGCCGGCAGGCGGGCCGGCTTGGGCGCGGTCGGGGCCGTCAGGGTCTTGAGC
>NZ_JAGGOL010000023.1 GCF_018614525.1 Streptomyces sp. ISL-11 | reverse complement strand
GCCCTGACGGTGTCCTCAGCGGTATGGGTGCGGAAACGTTCCCGGACGGTGTTTTCACGCCCGTCCTGCGCTCCGGCCGCCCCGAGGCCCAAGCCTTCCTCGCCGGTCTGGCGAAGGCGTGGACCCATGGTGTCGGTGTGGACTGGGCCGTTGCTTTCGAAGGCGTGGGCGCCTCCCGCGTCGACCTCCCCACCTACGCCTTCCAGCGCGGCCACTACTGGCTCGAAGGCGGGCCCGAGGCTTACGGCGACATGACGTCCGTCGGTCTCCTCGCGCCCGAACACCCCTTGCTCGGGGCGGCAGTCGACATCGCCACGGGTGACGGTGTCGTCTACACCACCCTCCTGTCGCTGAAGACCCACCCGTGGCTCGCCGACCACCGCATCGGCGATGCCGCCGCGCTGCCCGGCGCCGCTCTGCTGGACCTCCTCGCCCACGTCGGCGAGCAGGTGGAGCTCCCCGTGGTGGAGGAGCTGACGATGTCCGCCCCCATCCGCATCACCGACACCGGCGGCACCGCCCTTCAGATCGGTGTGAGCGCCCCCGACGACCGGCAGCGGCGCCAGGTGCGGATCCACGCCCGCACCGGCGACGGCGAGCTGTGGACCGAGCACGCCGTCGGCACGCTGGCAGCGTGGCAGGACAGCAGCGCCCCCACCCCGGCCCCCGCGCCGTGGCCCCCGGCGGACGCCGCCCCGCTGGACCTCGACGGCCTCTACGACGACCTCCAGGCCACCCACGGGACGCCACTTGTCCATGGGCCCTCCTACCAGGGCGTACACGCCGTGTGGACCGCCGAGGAGCGCGTGTACGCCGAGGTGCGCCTCCCCGAGGTGGCTCACGGTGCCGACGCCGACGGGTACGGCGTCCACCCGGCCGTCCTGGAAGCGGCCCTGCAGCCGCTCGCCCTCACCGGCCTCCTCCCGGAATCCGGCACACCGCACCTGGCATTCGCCTGGTCCGGGGCCCGGCTGCACGCGACCGGGGCGACGTCCCTGCGCGTAACGCTGACCCCCGCCGGCCCCGACGCCGTCAACGTCAGCGCCGCCGACGACACCGGCGCCCCCGTCCTCGACATCGAGACGCTGCGCCTGCGCCCCCTCTCGGCGGCCGACCTGGCACAGCAGGACGGCCGGCGGGCACCCGAGCACGACGCCCTGTTCGAGATCGACTGGGTTCCCGCGGCCCAGGGCTCCGCTCCCGCCGACGCGGTGGAGTGGGCCTTCCACGCCGACCTGCCGGGCGACACGACCCTCCCGCTGCCGCCGGTGATCGTGTTCACCCCGGGGGCGGCCGACCCGGCGCGGACCGTTCCCGAGCGCGCGCACGCCATTACGGAGCAGGTGCTCGCCCTGCTCCAGGAGTGGCTGGCCGACCCGAGGACGGCGAAGTCCCGCCTTGTCGTGGCCACTGCCGCGACCGGCGACGACCGGCTGGTCCTCGAACCCGTCCGCGGCCTGGTGCGCTCCGCGCAGAGCGAGAACCCGGGGCGCTTCGTCCTCCTGGAAGCCGACCGCGTCGACGACGCCACCCTCCGCGCGGGCCTCTCGGCCGGCTGGGACGAGCCGCAGATCGCGGTGCGCGACGGCCGCCCCTACGTGGCCCGCCTCAAGCGCGCCCGGGTCGACTCCCCGGCCCCCGACCCGGAACTGGCCGGCGGCACCGTCCTGGTGACCGGTGCGACCGGCGGCCT
Organism: Streptomyces sp. ISL-11; assembly: GCF_018614525.1. Lineage (GTDB taxonomy): Bacteria > Actinomycetota > Actinomycetes > Streptomycetales > Streptomycetaceae > Streptomyces. The sequence continues at coordinate 45,846 of NZ_JAGGOL010000023.1, read as the reverse complement.
GGGCCGGCTCGTGACCCGGCACCTGGTGACGGCCCACGGCGTGACCGACCTGCTCCTCGTCTCCCGTTCAGGGCTCGACCAGGCGTGGGCCGACGAGCTCACCGCCCTCGGCGCGTCCGTCCGCATGGTGGCCGCCGACGTCGCCGACCGCGCGGCCATGGCCGAGGTCGTCGGCTCGGCCGGGCCCCGGCTGACCGCCGTCGTCCACACGGCCGGAATCGTCGACGACGGCCTGGTGGCCACGCTCGACCCCGACCGGCTGCACGCGGTCATGCGGCCCAAGGTGGACGCGGCCTGGCACCTGCACGAGCTCACCGCGGACCTCGGCCTGCGCGCCTTCGTCCTCTTCTCCGCCGCCGCCTCGGCCTTCGGCGGCGCCGGCCAGGGCAACTACGCCGCGGCCAATGCCTTCCTCGACGCCCTCGCCACCCACCGCGCCGCCCACGGGCTGCCCGCGGTGTCCCTCGCCTGGGGCCTGTGGGCCGGTGCGAACGGCGGCATGGGGGGACGGCTCGGCGAGACCGACCTGGCCCGCATGGAGCGCGGCGGCATCCGGCCACTCTCCGCCGAACTCGGCCTCGCCCTGTTCGATGCCGGCCTGACCGCCGACCGGCCCACCCTCGTACCCGTCCGGGCGGACTTCACCGCCCTGCGCGGAGCCGACGCCGTCCCCGCCCTGCTGCGCGGCCTCGTCCCCAGGAAGGCCCGCCGGGCAGCCGTTACCAAGGCCGCCGGGAGCAGCGGCTCCCCGCTCGCCCAGCGGCTGGCCGGCCTGCCCGGGGCCGACCAGCACCAGCTGCTGCTGGACCTTGTCCGGGGTACCGCCGCCACTGTTCTGGGCTTCGCCGGGGCCGAGGCCGTCGAGGCGCGGCGAGCCTTCAAGGACGTCGGTTTCGACTCCCTCACCGCGGTCGAACTGCGCAACCAGCTCACCGCGGTCACCGGCCTGCCGCTGCCCGCCACCCTGGTCTTCGACTACGCGACACCGGCCGCCCTCGCCGACCACCTGCGCGCCGAACTTCTCGGCGGCACGGACGACGCCCCCGCCGCCGTGACACCCACGGCGGTCACCGCCACCGACGACGACCCCGTCGTCATCGTCGGCATGGGCTGCCGCTTCCCGGGCGGCGCCGACTCCCCCGAGGAGCTCTGGCAGCTCCTGGCCTCGGGCGGCGACGCCGTCGCCGAGTTCCCGGCGAACCGCGGCTGGGACATCGACAGCTTCTACGACCCCGACCCCGACCGGGTGGGCAAGAGCTACGTGCGCGAGGGCTCGTTCCTGGAGAACGCCGCCGACTTCGACCCCGGCTTCTTCGGGATCGCACCGCGCGAGGCCCTGGCGATGGACCCGCAGCAGCGGCTGCTGCTGGAGACCTCCTGGGAGGCCATCGAGCGCGCGGGCATCGACCCGACGTCGCTGCGCGGCAGCCGGACCGGTGTCTTCGCCGGCACGAACGGCCAGGACTACGGCGCCCTCCTGCAACGCTCGCCGAAGGAGTCGGACGGCTACCTGGCGACGGGCAGCGCGGCCAGCGTCGTCTCCGGGCGCCTCTCCTACACGTTCGGCCTCGAAGGCCCCGCGGTGACCGTGGACACGGCGTGCTCGTCGTCGCTGGTGACCCTGCACCTGGCGGTGCAGGCGCTGCGGGCGGGGGAGTGCTCGCTGGCGCTCGCGGGCGGTGTGACGGTGCTGTCGACCCCGGGCCTGTTCGTGGAGTTCAGCCGCCAGCGCGCCCTGTCCCCGGACGGCCGGTGCCGGGCGTTCTCGGACGCCGCCGACGGCACGGGCTGGGGCGAGGGCGCGGGCATGCTGCTCCTGGAGCGACTGTCGGACGCGCGCAGGAACGGCCACCCGGTACTGGCGGTGGTCCGTGGCAGCGCGGTGAACCAGGACGGTGCGAGCAACGGCCTGACCGCGCCCAACGGCCCCTCACAGCAGCGCGTCATCCGCGCCGCCCTCGCCAGTGCGCGGGTCTCTGCCGCGGACGTCGACGCCGTCGAGGCACACGGCACGGGCACCACGCTGGGTGACCCGATCGAGGCGCAGGCCCTGCTCGCCACCTACGGCCAGGACCGGCCGGAGGACCGGCCGCTGTGGCTCGGCTCGCTGAAGTCCAACATCGGGCACACCCAGGCCGCCGCCGGTGTCGCGGGCGTGCTGAAGATGGTGCTGGCCATGCAGCACGGGGTGCTGCCGGAAACCCTGTACGTGGGGGAGCCGTCGCGCCAGGTGGACTGGTCGGCCGGTGCCGTGGAGCTCCTCACGGAGCAGCGCGCCTGGCCGGAGACCGAAGGCCGGCCGCGGCGCGCGGGAGTGTCGTCGTTCGGCGTGAGCGGCACCAACGCGCACGTCATCCTGGAGCAGGCCCCGGAGCCGGCCGAGGCCGCCCCGGAGGCCGCGGAGCTTCCCGCGGTGCCGTGGGTCCTCTCCGGCCGCGGCGCGGACGCACTGCGAGCCCAGGCCGCCCGCTTGCTGGACCGTGTCGAGGGCGACGCCGAGGTGTCGCCGGTGGACGTGGGCTGGTCGCTCGCGTCCGGCCGCACCGTGTTCGACCACCGCGCCGTGGTGATCGGCACCGCCCGCGACGAGCTCCTCGCCGGTGTCCGGGCGCTGGCCCGGGGCGAGGAGGCTCCGGGGCTGGTGACGGGCCTGCCGGAAGGTGTGACAAGGGCCGGTGGCCGAGTGGTGTTCGTCTTCCCCGGTCAGGGTTCGCAGTGGGTGGGCATGGGCGCCGAGCTGCTGGATGCCTCGCTGGCGTTCGCGGAGCGGATGAGCGAGTGCGCTGCCGCGCTGTCGGCCTACGTGGACTGGTCGCTGCTCGATGTGCTGCGGCAGGTGCCGGGTGCGCCTGGCCTGGACCGGGTCGATGTGGTGCAGCCGGCGTCCTGGGCGGTGATGGTTTCTTTGGCGGAGCTGTGGCGTTCGTACGGTGTCGAGCCGTCGGCTGTCATTGGTCATTCGCAGGGTGAGATCGCCGCTGCCTGTGTCTCCGGGGCGCTGTCTCTGGACGACGCGGCCCGGGTCGTCGCGCTGCGGTCGCAGGCCATCGCCGAGAGCCTGGCCGGGCTCGGTGGCATGGTGTCCGTCGCCCTGCCGCTCACCGACGTGGAAGCCCGTATCGCCCGGTGGTCTGGTCTGATCGAGGTCGCCGCGCTGAACGGTCCGACGTCCGTGGTCGTGGCAGGTGACCCGGGGGCGCTGGACGAGCTGATCGCCGAGTGCGAGGCGGAGGGCGTTCGCGCCCGCCGTGTCCCGGTCGACTACGCCTCCCACACCTCTCACGTGGAGCGCATCTCGTCCAAGCTCGCCGAGGTGCTGGCCGGTGTCAGCCCGCAGCCGTCGAGCGTCCCGTTCTACTCCACCGTCACCGGTCAGCCGGCCGATACGACGTCCCTGGACGCCACGTACTGGTACCGGAACCTGCGGCAGATCGTCCGCTTCGAGGAGACCGTCGCCACCCTCCTGGAAGCGGGCGACGCCACCTTCGTCGAGGTCTCCGCCCACCCCGTCCTGACCATGGCCGTGCAGGAAACCGCGGAGACCCGCGACGCCCGGCAGACCGTCGCGCTCGGGACCCTCCGCCGCGACGAGGACACCCTCGGCCGGTTCCTCACCTCCCTCGCCGCCGCGCACGCCCACGGTGTCCCCGTCGACTGGACCCGCGCCTTCGACGGTGCCGCGGCCTCCCTCGTCGACCTTCCCACCTACGCCTTCCAGCGCCGCCGCTACTGGCTGGAGGTCAGCACCGCCGCCAACGGCGACGTGGCGTCCGTCGGCCTCTTTCCCGCTGAGCACCCCCTCCTCGGCGCGGCCGTCGACCTGCCGGGCTCCGGCGAGATCCTCCTCACCGGGCGCATGTCACGGCGCACCCACGGGTGGCTCGTCGGGCAGACCGCGAGCGACCCCGCCGGGGGTGCCGTGCTGCTCCCCGCCACCGTCCTCGTCGAACTGGCCGTCCGCGCGGGCGACGAGGTCGGCTGTGACGTGCTGGAAGAGCTGACGCTCCAGACCCCCCTCGCCCTGCCCGGGCGAGGCGGGGTGCAGCTGCGGGTGCGGGTCACCGCACCCGACCCGGCGGGGCGCCGCACCCTCAGCGTCCACTCCCGGCCCGAGAGCGACGCCGTGGCCCTCGACGCCGCCGCGTGGACGCACCACGCCACCGGCGTGCTGACCACCGGCGCCGCCACCCCGTCGTGGGACCTCACCGACTGGCCCCCCACCGGCGCCGCCGAGGTGGCGACCGACGAACTGGACGCCGTGTGGCGCCGCGGCGACACCGAGGTGTTCGCCGAGGTGGCCCTCGACGACGACCGGCGGAACGAAGCAGCCCGCTTCGGCCTCCACCCGGCCCTCCTCGACGCCGCCCTGCACGCGGCACATGTCACCGCCGGCGGCACCGCCCCCGGCAAGCCGTGGCTGCCCATCTCCTGGCGCGGTGTCCGTCTCCACGCCGCCGGTGCTTCCGCGCTGCGCGTACGGATCACCGGGACCGGCCCCGACGAGTACACCGTCGCCCTGGCCGACACCACCGGCGCCGTCGTGGCGACGGTCGACGGCCTGACGATGGCCCGCGTCGACCTCGCAGCCCTCGCCGGCGCCCCCGGAGAGGACGCCCCGCGGCAGGCCCCGCGCCTCCCGGCCCGCCGTACCGCCACCGGCCACCGGAGTCCCGCCGGCTCCGCCACGGCCACCGGCCCGGCCCTCGCGCAGCAGTTGGCCGGACTCCCGGCCGCCGAGCAGACGGCCCTGCTCACCGAGCTCGTACGGGCCGAGACCGCCGTGGTCCTCGGCCACCCCTCACCGGAGACCGTGGAACTCCACCGGGGCTTCTTCGAGCTGGGCTTCAACTCCCTGATGTCGGTGGACCTCCGCAACCGCCTCGCCGCGGCCACCGGGCTGCGCCTGCCCACCGCTTTCCTCTTCGAATTCAGCATGCCGGCCGCCGCCGTCGCCCACCTCCAGCGCGAACTGACCCGTCCCGGCGCCACCGGCGCCCCCGAGGCCCCGGCCACCGCGCCGGACGGTCTCGAAGCGATGTTCCGGCAGGCGTTCGAGGACGGCCGGAACGAGGCCGGCAACGACTTGATCATGGCCGCCTCGGCGCTCCGGCCGGCCTTCGACAGCGCGTCCGCCGCCGCCCACGTCCCCGACGCCGTCCCGCTGGCCGTGGGGGAGTCCAGGCCCCGCCTGCTCTGCCTGCCCGCGGTCGTCGCCACCGCCGGGCCGCACCAGTACACGCGCTTCGCCGAGCACTTCCGCGGCCGGCGCGACGTCACGGTGCTGCCCCAGCCGGGCTTCCTCGACGGGGAGAGCGTCCCCGCCGACATCGAGGCCCTCGCCGAACTCCACGCCGAGAGCGTGCGCCGGCACGCCGCCGACGCCCCGTTCGTCCTCGTGGGCCACTCCGCTGGCGGCCAGATCGCCCACGCCGTCACCGCCCGTCTGGAGAGCCTCGGGATGCCCCCGGCGGCCCTGGTCCTCCTGGACGTGCCGTGGCCGGACGACGAGGCCGACGACGATGTCGTCACCGCGATGCTGGGCGTGGTCTTCGACCGGGAGGAGAAGCTCGGCGGACGGATCATCAACGGCACCCGGCTGACCGCCATGGGCGGCTACCACCGCGTCCTGGCCGCCTGGCGGCCCGGGGCCATCAGCACCCCGACGCTCCTCGTCCGGGCGTCGGACCCTATGCCGGCCCCCTCCGGGGATCCGGCCGAGGCCGCGATGCTGCGCGTGACCTGGCACCAGGACCACGACGCGCTCGACGTGCCGGGCAATCACTTCACCATCGTCGAGGAGCACGCCGGCTCCACGGCTCGCGCGGTCGAGGAATGGCTCGCCGAAACCCTCTGACGGGCAAGAACAGCACCACCTAAGGAGTCACCGCTCGTGAACCACCACATCGCCTTCCTCGGCGCCCCCTACCAGGGACACGTGAACCCCACCCTGTCCGTGGTCGCCGGCCTCACCGGCCGCGGCCACCGGGTCAGTTACGTCACCGCCCCCCAGTTCGCCGAGCAGGTCGCCGCCGCCGGCGCGGAGCCCGTCACCTACACGTCGGTCTGGCCCGCCGACCGCAGCGTCCGGGCCGACCTGACCGCCGACGAGCTCGCGGGCGGCCCGCTCCAGCTGCTCCGGGAGAACATCGCGGCCGCCACCGCCGCCGAGTCCGCCCTCGCCGCCGACCGGCCGGATCTCGTCGTCTACGACACGCTCATGAACTTCGCCGGCCGGGCGCTCACCGAGAAGTGGGGCCTGCCCGCCGCGCAGTCCGTGCCCGTGCTCGCGTCGAACGAGCACTTCTCCATGCTCCAGGCCCTCGCCGGGGACTTCCCGCCCCTCGACCCGCAGCACCCGGCACTGGCCGAGTTCGGGGCGAAGCTCGTGGAGTTCCGGGCCGGCCACGGCCTGCCCGCCCCCGAGGCCGCCGACTTCCTCGGCGTCGCCGAGGACCTCAACCTCGTCTTCGTGTCCGAGGACTTCCAGCCCGCCGCGGACACCTTCGATTCCCGCTACGTCTTCGTCGGGCCCGGCCTCGCCGACCCCGCCGCCCAGGGGCCGTGGGCACCGCCCGGGAACGGCGACCCCGTGCTGCTGATCGCGCTGGGCACCCTCTTCAACGAGCGGCCCGACTTCTACCGCGCGTGCCTCGACGCGTTCGCCGGACAGCCCTGGCACGTGGTCATGGCCACCGGCCACACCGACCCCGCCGACCTCGGCCCCCTGCCGCCCAACTTCGAGGTGCACCGGCACGTCCCGCAGCTCGCCGTCCTGGAACACGCCCAGGTCTTCCTCACGCACGCCGGACTGCGCAGCACCATGGAGGCCCTGTACTTCGACACCCCGACCGTGGCCGTCGCCCAGTCCGTGGAGCTGGACTTCAACGCCCGCCGCACCCAGGAACTGGGCCTCGGCGTGCGGATCGCCCGGGACGAGGTCACCCCCGAGGCACTGCGCGCCGCGGTGCGGGCGGCCGGGGACCCGGAGATCCGGCAGCGGGTCGCCGCCGCGGGCGAACGCGCCCGCGCCGCCGGCGGCTCCGCACGCGCCGCCGACGAGATCGAAGCCTTCCTGGAGCGTGTCTGAGTGCGGGGGAACACGCCGCCGGACCCCTGGGCCGGCCGTACGGTACTGGTGACCGGTGGACTCGGATTCATCGGCTCGCATTTCGTCGAAGAGCTCCTGGACCGCGGTGCGGAAGTCATCTGCGCCTATCGCACCGAAAAGTCCGCCGTCATCGATGAACTCCCTACCAGCGATGCGCTGCACTTGCGCCGTTTCGACCTCCTCGACGCGGACGCACTGGCCGCCGCCGTGGATTCCGTAACGGACCGGACCGGCACAGGTGTTGACGCGATCATCAACTGCGCTACGCTGGACGGGAATATGAAGTTCCTGCTCGAGCAATCGGGCAGAATGCTCGACGAAAACGCGCGGATGGTCTCCAACGTGCTGAATTTCGCACGCAGTCGGGCAGTGTCCGACACCGTCCTCGTGAGTTCGGCCGAGATCTACTCGTACGCGGGCTCGCACCCGATGCGCGAAGAGGACGACCACCGGCGGCACATGGAGTATTCGCCGAACGGCTACCGGCTGTCCAAGATGTTCACCGAGGTCATGGCCGACCTCTACCGCGGCCAGTACGGGATGAACATCTACACACCGCGCCCGAGCAACGTCTACGGCCCCCGGGACGACTTCGAGGGCTCCACCAACCACGTCATCCCCAACATGCTGGCGCGGCTGGCCGCCGGCCGGGACATCGAGATCTGGGGGGACGGCAGCCAGACCAGGACCTTCATTCACGTGCAGGACCTGGTCCGGGCCGTCCTGTGCATGGTGGCGGACGGCACGCACCACACCCTGAACATCGGCACCGAGGAAGCGGTCTCCATCCGTGACCTCGCCCACCTGGTGGCGGCCACCGCCGGCCACGCCGAGCGGGTGCGCATGGACCCGGACAAACCCGTCGGCGCGAGCCGGCGGGCGCTCGACCTCGAAAAGCTGCACACCCTCGCCGACTTCACTCCGAGAACGCTGGAGGACGGATTGCTCGACACCGTCCGTTGGTTCCAGAAGCACCAGGCACAGCTGCAAAGGGCACTATGAAGATTTCACTGCTGACATTCGGGACACGCGGCGACGTCCACCCCTTCATCGCGCTGGGGGCCGGTCTCGTCGCCCGCGGTCACGAGGTCGCGCTGGCCACCTCCGCCGACTTCCGGGAGATGGTGGAGAAGGCCGGGCTGAACTTCCGGGAGATTCCCGGTAGCGGTAAGGACTACTTCGCCACCCCCGCGGTCGTCGATTCCATCCGCAAGAGCCCCTCGTCGATCCGCACGGCCCTGAAGATGCCGAAGCCCAGCCTCGACGAGGTCGTCGAGTCCATGGAGCGGATGTACGAGGCCGGGCAGGACGCCGACTTCATGCTGAACGCCCTCATCACCCGCGGGGTCGGATACGCCGGCCCCGGGGTGCCGTGGGGCACCGTCTCCTGGTGGCCGATCACCGCCACCGGCGAATTCCGGGCCTACAACACCCCGGACCTGCCGCTGGGCGCGCCCTGGACCCGCTTCACCCATTTCATGAGCGCCCAGATGGAATGGCAGTGGAACCGGCCCGCCGTCAACAGGTTCCGGAAGCGCCGGGGCCTGCCCGCCCTGGGCATGGCGTCGCCCGCGGCACGGCTGGGCACCGACCAGCCCATCCTCTATCCCTACAGCCCCTCCTTCATGCCGCCGCCGCGCGACTGGCCCCAGCGCGCCCACGTGACCGGCTACTGGACCCTGGACCGCACCACCGAGCCGCCCGCCGACCTGGTGGAATTCCTCGACAGCGGCCCCGCGCCCGTGGTGCTCGCCCTGGGCAGCGCCTGGCCGGTCTACGGCGAGCGCACCCTGGAGCTGGTCCGGGACGCCGTCCGCAAGGCCAAGCGGCGCCTGGTCGTCGTCGGCGGCCCCGAAGGCGACCTGCCCGACGACGAGTTCCGCACCGGGGAGGTCGACTACGGCTGGCTCTTCCCGCGCGCCGCCGCCGTCATCCACGGCGCGTCCTTCGGCACGACCGCCGACGTCCTGCGCGCAGGGGTGCCGCAGGTGACGGTGCCCTGCTGGGCCGACGGCCCGTACTGGGCTGCCCGGCTCGCCGCACTCGGCGTCTCCGCACCGCCCGTGCCGTTCCAGAAGCTGACCGGCGGAGCCCTCACCCAGGCCGTGGCCCAGGCCGTCGACGAGCCGGGCATCGCCGAACGGGCCGCCCGCCTGGGCGAACTCGTCCGCGCCGACCGGGGCGTGGAGACGGCCTGCGACCTCATCGAGCAGTGGGGCGAGGCCCGGCCCGCCTGACGCGGCCGCCCCGCCCCGCCCGGGCGCCACCCGGCCCGGCGCACCCCCATCCCACCCTGAGCTAGGAGACTGATCCCCCCATGACCACGTACGTCTGGGACTACCTGCCGGAATACGAGAACGAGCGCAAGGACATCCTCGACGCGGTCGAGACGGTCTTCAGCTCGGGCCAGCTCGTGCTCGGCGCGAGCGTGCGCGGCTTCGAGGAGGAGTTCGCGGCCTACCACGGGCTCGGGCACTGCACCGGTGTCGACAACGGCACCAACGCCATCAAGCTGGCCCTCCAGGCCCTCGGCGTCGGCCCCGGCGACGAGGTGATCACGGTGTCCAACACCGCGGCCCCCACCGTCCTGGCCATCGACGGCACCGGCGCCACCCCCGTCTTCGTCGACATCAGGGCCGAGGACTACCTGATGGACACCGACCAGGTCGCCGCCGCCATCACCCCCCGTACCAAGGCCCTGCTGCCGGTGCACCTCTACGGCCAGTGCGTCGACATGGCGCCCCTGCGCGAACTCGCCGACCGGCACGGGCTCGTCATCCTCGAGGACTGCGCCCAGTCGCACGGCGCCCGCCACCACGGGCGGATCGCCGGGACCATGGGCGACGCCGCCGCGTTCTCCTTCTACCCCACCAAGGTCCTGGGCGCCTACGGCGACGGCGGCGCGGTCGTCACCGACAGCGAGGCCGTCGACGCCGCCATGCGGCGGCTGCGCTACTACGGCATGGAGAAGGTCTACTACGTCGTCCAGACCCCCGGCCACAACAGCCGGCTGGACGAGGTCCAGGCCGAGATCCTGCGCCGCAAGCTCACCCGCCTCGACACCTACCTCGAGGGCCGCCGCGCCGTCGCCCGCCGCTACGAGGAGGGCCTCGGCGACCTCACCGGCCCCGGCGGCCTGGTGCTGCCGACCGTCAACCCCGGCAACGACCACGTCTACTACGTCTACGTGGTCCGCCACCCCCGCCGCGACGAGATCATCGAGCGCCTCAAGAGCCACGACATCTCGCTGAACATCAGCTACCCCTGGCCCGTCCACACCATGACCGGCTTCGAGCACCTCGGCTACGCCAAGGGATCGCTGCCGGTGACCGAGGCGCTGGCCGAGGAGATCTTCTCGCTGCCCATGTACCCGTCGCTGCCCGAAGCCCTCCAGGACAAGGTGATCGCCGCCCTGCGCGATGTCCTGACAACGCTGTGACGATCTCTCGCCCTGAGACTCCCGGGAGGAGCCCCATGAAAGCACTGGTGTTGTCCGGCGGCATGGGACTGCGGCTGCGGCCGTTCAGCCACTCCATGCCCAAGCAGCTGATCCCGGTCGCCAACAAGCCCGTCCTGGTCCATGTGATCGAGGGCCTGCGGGAACTGGGCGTCCACGAGATCGGGGTGATCGTCGGCGATCGCGCCGAGCAGATCCGGGCGGTCCTCGGCGACGGCTCCGCCTTCGATGTGGAGATCACCTACATTCCGCAGGCGGCCCCCCGCGGCCTCGCCCACTGCGTCTCCATAGCCCGGGACTTCCTCGGCGACGACGACTTCGTGATGTACCTGGGCGACCAGATGCTCACCGAGGGCGTCCAGGAGATCGCCCGCGACTTCCGCGCCGAACGCCCGGACGCCCAGGTCGTCGTTCACCGGGTGGCCGACCCCCGCGCCTTCGGCGTCGCCGAGGTCGACGGGAGCGGCCGCGTCGTCCGGCTCGTCGAGAAGCCGGAACGCCCCGTCAGCGACCTCGCCGTCGTCGGTGTGTACTTCTTCACCCCCGCGATCCACCGGGCCGTGGCCGCCATCGAGGCCAGCGCCCGCGGCGAGCTGGAGATCACCGACGCCATCCAGTGGCTCGTGGACGACGGCGCCGACGTGCGCGCCCGCACCTACACCGGTTTCTGGAAGGACGCCGGGAAGGTCGACGACGTCCTGGAGTGCAACCGCGAACTCCTCGACCGGCAGAAGCCCGCCGTCCTCGGCGACGTCGACGCCGCCAGCGAACTGATCGGCTCCGTCGTCGTCGAGAAGGGCGCCCGCGTCCTGCGCTCCCGCATCGTCGGCCCCGTGATCGTCGGCGCCGGCGCCGTGGTGGCCGACAGCGACATCGGCCCGCACACCGCCATCGGCCGGGAGTGCCTGCTCAGCGGCACCGGCATCGGCTACTCCATCGTCCAGGAGGGCGCCAGCGTGCAGGGCGTCACCGGGGTGCACGCCTCGGTCATCGGCCGGGACGCCAGCGTCACCTCCCCCGCCACCGGCAGCCTCAACCGGCTCGTCGTCGGCGACCACGCCACGGTCGAGGTGGCGGCCGCATGAAGCTCCTGGTGACCGGCGGCGCGGGCTTCATCGGCTCCTGCTACGTCCGTACCCTCCTGGACGGCGGCTACCGCGGCTACGAGGACGCCTCGGTGACCGTCCTCGACAAGCTCACCTACGCGGGCAACCGCGCCAACCTCCCCGCCCACCACGACCGGCTCGACTTCGTCGAGGGCGACATCTGCGACCTGCCCCTGCTGCTGGACCTGCTCCCCGGGCACGACGCCGTCGTCCACTTCGCCGCCGAGTCGCACGTGGACCGCTCCCTGGCGGCCCCCTCCGCGTTCGTCCGCACCAACGTGGCCGGCACCCAGACCCTGCTGGAGGCATGCGTCCGCACCGGCGTCCAGCGGGTCGTGCACGTCTCCACCGACGAGGTGTACGGCTCCATCGAGACCGGTTCGTGGACGGAGGACTGGCCGCTCGCGCCCAACTCCCCCTACGCCGCGTCCAAGGCCGGCAGCGACCTCGTCGCCCACGCCTACTGGCGCACCCACGGCCTCGACCTGTCCATCACCCGCTGCTCCAACAACTACGGGCCCTACCAGCACCCCGAGAAGCTCATCCCGCTGTTCGTCACCAACCTGCTCCGGGGCGAGCCGGTGCCCCTGTACGGCGACGGCGCCAACATCCGCGAATGGCTGCACGTCACCGACCACTGCGCCGCGATCCAGCTGGTCCTGGGCGGCGGCCGGGCCGGCGGGATCTACCACGTCGGCGGCGGCAACGAGCGCACCAACCGCCAGATCACCGACGCCCTGCTGGAGCTGTGCGACGCGCCCCGGGACCTCGTCCGGCACGTCGCCGACCGCAAGGGCCACGACCTGCGCTACTCCCTGGACGACACCAGGATCCGCACCGAGCTCGGCTACGCCCCGGCCGTCCCCTTCGAGGCCGGGCTGCGCGACACCGTGGCCTGGTACCGGGACAACGCGGCCTGGTGGGAGCCCGTCAAGGGTCTGCGGGCCGCGGCATGAGCACACCGACGCTTCCGGGCACCCCGGCGGGCACCGCTTCCGTGCTGAGCCCCGGTGAGGACCCAGGCCTGCCCGCCCGGCTGGCGCTCTCGGCGCGGGCCGTGGACGGGGTGCTGCTGCCCACCGCCGAGTTCGACGACTGGCTGGAGGGGCGCCGGGGGGCCCACCCGTTCCGCGTCGAACGGATCCCCTTCGCCGCGGCCGACGGCTGGAGCTTCGATCCGGCCACCGGCAACCTCGGCCACCGCAGCGGGCGGTTCTTCACCGTCGAGGGCCTGCGGGTCCGCTCCGACCGCGGCCCGTACCGCGCCTGGCACCAGCCCGTCATCAACCAGCCCGAGGTCGGCATCCTCGGCATCCTGATGAAGGACTTCGGCGGGGTGCCGCACTTCCTGATGCAGGCGAAGATGGAGCCCGGCAACACCAACCTGCTCCAGCTCTCGCCCACCGTCCAGGCCACCCGCAGCAACTACACCCGGGTGCACCGGGGGGCGGCCGTCCGCTACATCGAGCACTTCGCCGGGCCGGGCCGCGGCCGGGTCGTCGCCGACGTCCTGCAGTCCGAGCACGGCGCGTGGTTCTACCGCAAGCACAACCGCAACATGCTCGTGGAAACGGACGCCGACGTGCCCGTCGGCGACGACTTCTGCTGGCTGACGCTCGGGCAGATCAACACGCTGCTGGGCCGGGACAACGTCGTCAACATGGACTCCCGCACGGTGCTGTCGTGCCTGGCGCCGTTCCTGTCCCACGGGCGGGACCACGAGCCCGGCGCGGGCGGGGCGCTCACTCCCACGCCCGAGCTGCTGAGCTGGATCACCGGGCAGCGCAGCGACCGCGAGGTCGAGACGGACCGCGTCCCGCTGCGGGAGACCGAGGGCGCCGGCTGGCACCGGGGTGCCGACGAGATCGCCCGTGAGGACGGGCGGTTCTTCAGCGTCCAGGCGGTGTCGGTCGAGGCCGGCAGCCGGGAGGTGACCGGCTGGAGCCAGCCGCTGTTCGCCCCCCGCGGCCCGGGCGTCGTCGCCTTCGTCGTCCGGGAGTTCGGCGGGGTCCTCCACCTGCTGATGCGGGCCCGGGCCGAGCCCGGCTTCCGCGAGACCGTGGAGCTGGGTCCCACCGTGCAGTGCGTCCCGGAGAACTACGACCCGGCGCACCGGCCGCACCTGCTGGACCACGTCCTGGCCGCCGACCCGTCCCGCGTCCTGTACGACGTGGTGCACTCGGAGGAGGGCGGGCGCTTCCTGAACGCGGTCGGCCGCCACCTGATCGTCCGCGCGGACGACTCGTTCCCCGCCGAGATCCCCGACGACTGCGCGTGGTTCACCCTGCCGCAGCTGAGCGGGCTGCTGCGGCACGGCCACTACGTCAGCGTCCAGGCGCGGACCTTGTTGGCCTGCCTGCACAGCCTGGGCTGACGGGGCGGGCGTGGGGCCGGTGCGGGGGTCAGGCGGCGGCTTCGCCGTCGAGACGGAGGACGCCGTCCCGCTCGGTGTACCGCTCACCGGTGGACGGGCAGACGAAGTCGCCGTCGTCGTTCTCGCGCAGCGGTACGCCGGCCCGGCCCACCCACCGGATCCGGCGGGCCGGGGCACCGGCGACCAGGGCGAAGTCGGGTACGTCACGGGTGACCACCGAGCCGGCCGCGACCGTCGCCCAGCGGCCCACGGTCACCGGGGCCACACAGACCGCGCGGGCGCCGATGGAGGCGCCGTCGCGGACCGTCACCCCGACCGGAGTCCAGTCCCCGGCCCCCTTCGGCACCCCTTCCGGGGTGACCGCACGGGGGTAGGAGTCATTGGTGAGGACGGCGGCGGGGCCGATGAAGACGCCGTCGCCCACCCGGGCCGGCTCGTAGACGAGGGCGAAGTTCTGGACTTTGCAGTTGTCCCCGAGGGTCGCCCCGGGGCCTATGTACGCGCCGCGTCCGATGCTGCAGTCACGGCCGACCTCCGCGTCCTCCCGGATATGCGCCAGGCCCCAGACGACCGTCCCGGCGCCCACTCCGGCCCGCTTGTCGACCTCGGCGCCGGGATCGATTTGTGCATCCATCGCTTCTCCTCACCGGAAATTTTCGCGAGCATACCGGAAACGGCTCCCGAATGTGAATGAGTGAACGTAGTTCGATCTTGCGGGTGTGAGGTGTTGAGTGCGATACTCGCCGGGTCTGGTCCAAACACCGGACGAAGCTGTGACGGGGGAAGTTGTAGCAGTTAGCGGGGGGTTCGTCGCCGACCCTTCCGCAGGCCATTGGCGTGTGCCGAGTCCGGTGGATTCCCGGTGCCGGCCGCCGTGCGCCTCCTCTTATCCCGCGAAGCAAGTCCTGCTGTGTGTAGTGAACGTGAGGGGAATCCGTAATGCGGGTCGAGGACGTGTACATCAGCTCTGTCGGCGTGCACCTGCCGGACTGGGTGAGCGTGGACGACGCGGAGGGGATCGGCGACTACCAGCGGGGCGAGTTCAAGGCCGCCGGGCTGACCGGCACCTACCTCGCTGGTGACACCCCGGCCGTCGACATGGCTGTTTCCGCAGCTCGCAGCGCTATCGAGCGGTCCTCCGCGAACACCGCCGACATCGACTCGCACATCCACGGCAGCGTCTACTACCAGGTGCCCGAGGGTGCCTACGCGCCCGGCTACATCCTCCGCGAGCTCGGCACCGGGAACATCAACTCCTTTGACATCCAGCAGGGCTGCAATGGCATGCTGGGTGCCCTGGAGGTCGCCATCGGCCAGCTGACCGGCGCTGCCAAGATGCAGAACGTGCTGCTCACCACGGCCTCCAACTTCACCACCCCGCTGTTCAACCGGTGGATGGACTTCGGCACCAACTCCGTCTACTCCGACGGTGCCGCCGCGGCCGTGGTCAACAGTGCCGGCGGATTCGCCAAGGTCCGGTCCATGAATTCCGGAACGCTGCATGAGCTGGAGAAGTGGCATCGCGGTGAGGAATCGCTTCTGCCGCCTCGCGGAGAATCCTCCAAGCACTTCAACATGGGCGAGCGCTCGCAGCATTTCATCGACAATGAAATGCCGCTCCCGCAGCTCTTCGAGAGCTTTTTCAAATTCGATCTGGGCGTTATCAACGATTCCCTGGTCGATGCCGGCATGACCGCCGAGGACATCACCAAGGTCATCACGATCAACGTCGACAGCCGGATGATCGACCAGGCCCTCATGCGACCCCTGGGCATTCCCGCGGACCGGCTGTGCGCGGAGTTCGGGAAGTCGGTCGGCCACTCGGGCGGCGCCGACATCTTCATCACCCTCGACCACCTCGCCCGCACCGGTCAGCTGCAGCCGGGCGACAACGTCCTGATGACGTCCCAGGGCCCCGGGTGGATCTGCTCCTCCTGCATCCTGACGATCACCGAGGTCCCCTCGTGGGGTGAGCCGAAGTGACCGCGCGCCACGACACGGTCGCCGAGACCGTCAAGCGCATCGTCCTCGACGAGGCACGGTGCCCCGCCGCAGTGGCCGACGTGCCCGACGACGAGCCGCTCGACGGCGGCCTGCTCAAGGTCAGCTCCATGGCGCTGCTCGGCATCCTCACCCGGCTGGAGGACGAGTTCGGGGACGCCGTCCCCGACGACGTGTTCGCCGGCCGCAGCCTCAAGAGCGTCCAGGACCTCATCGACCTGGTGACCGCCCCGGAGGCGCCGTGACCGCGCCGACGACCGAGCCGGCGCCGGAGCCGGCCGTACGAGCCGAGCTGCTCGACTGCCTCCAGGCCAACCTCGGCCTCCTCGCGGACCGGCTCCACGGGCCCGGCACCCACCTCCGCCTCGGGGCGCGCCTGGGCTTCGCCCCCCGCCCCGGGCAGCACGGCCTGCCCACCGTCGAGCCCTCCCTGGACGACCACTTGGCGGACGCTCGGGATCTGCTGGGCCTGGTGGTGGAGAGCCGCGAGCAAGGGGTGCCCGGTACGAAGGTGGCCGCCACGGACGAGCTCCTCTACGTCGTCGCCGACGCCTACCACCTGCCGTGGGGACCGTACTTCGGGAACAAGCACGTCGAACACAGCTTCCTGGTGGAGCCGGAGGACGACGGCACCGGCATCACCGTCAGCGACGCTTACCACAACGACACCCAGTGGGGCCGCGCCAGGCCCGTCCAACTCCGCTACGAGCGCGCCGAACTGGCCGCCGCCCTCGACGCGATACCCGAGGGTGCCGAGGTGGTCCGGCTCACCGCCGGACCCCTCGGTGACGCCCCCGCCCCGGAGCGCACGCTCGACGCGCGGTGCGTGACGGACTACCTGCGGGCCTTCACCGAACACACTGACCGGCCGCAGGCGTTGGAGCAGTTCACGCTGGAGACCTGGCTGCTCGCCCGCACCCGGCGGCTGCACGCCGCCTACGCCGCCGGCGCGGCCGGTGCCGAGCCCCGGCTCGTGCGGGAGCACCTCGCCCGCTGGGACGGCCTCGTCGAGCACGCCTACCTGGCCTTCCGCCGCGTCGCCCGCGGCCGGGCGGAGCCGCCCGAGCTGCTCGACCGGGCCGGCGAGGTGCTCCACGCCGATGCCACCGCCCTCGGCGGCACCCCATCGGAAGCACGGACGGAAGGCGAACACGCCGCTGTCGACGACCGGCTCCGCGCCACGGTGCGCGAGGTCGTCGCCTCCGTTCTCGGCCTCGACGAGGACCAGTTGCCGGAGACGGAGCTGACCGGCCTCCCGGCATTCAGCTCCCTGCGCATGGTCGAGATCGTGGAGTGCCTGGAAACGGAGTTCCAGGTGGAATTCGAGGCCGCCGACCTGGTGCCCGAGAAGCTGCACCGCATCAGCGATCTGTGCGCCCTGGTGGGCCGCGCACTCGACGGCCCCCGGCCGTAGACCGAACTTCAGGACATAGGACTCAGAAAGGCGCAGGATTCACCGTGGACGCCCGCTTTACCGAGATACTCACGCCCTTCCTCCCCTACCTCAACGATCACCCCCTCACGGACGAGACGCCGCTGCGTGAGTTCGGCCTCGACTCCATGCAGGCCATCGAGCTGATGTTCGCCGTCGAGGACACCTTCGGCGTCGAACTCCCCGACGAGCTGCTCACCGAGGAGACCTTCAGCACCGCGGGCAAGCTGTGGGGCGCGGTGTCCGGCGCGATGCCCGAGGCGATATGAGCGCCCGGCAGGACGTCCGCCCGGACCTCGCGGACGCGGTCGCCGAGGTCCGCGCCCTGGCGGAGAAGAACGCCCGGACCACCGACGAGGCGGCCGAGTTCCCCGCCGACGTCCTCGACGCGCTCCGCGGCACCGGCCTGCTCGGCCTGCTGGTCCCCACCGGACACGGCGGCCTCGGCGGCAGCGTCGACGACATGCTGGACGTCAGCATCGCCCTCGGCCGCGCCGACATGTCCGTCGCGATGATCTACTCGATGCACTGCCAGCAGGTCGCCGGCGTCGTCCGGCACGCCGGCGAGCGGCTCGCCGGGGAACTGCTCCCCGAGATCGCCGCCGGCCGGATGTACCTCGCCTCGGTGACCACCGAAGCCGGCAAGGGCGGCCACCTCCTCACCTCGGAGGCCGAACTCGCCGCCGGGGACGGCCACCTGGACATCGACCGGTTCGCGCCGATCGTCACCGGCGGCAGCCACGCCGACGGCTTCCTGATCACCATGCTCAGCCCCGAGGCCCGCTCGCCCGGCGAGGTCTCCCTGGTGTACGCGCACCGCGACCAGCTGACCGTCACGCCCTCCGGCGAGTGGAACCCGCTCGGCATGCGCGCGAGCCACAGCACCGCGCTCCAGCTCACCGGCCGCGTCCCCGGACACCAGGTCGTCGGCGAGCACGGCCAGTTCCGGAAGATCGTCCTGGAGACGTTCAGCCCGATGGCCCACCTCGGCTGGTCCGCCTCCTGGCTGGGCACCGCCGCCGGCGCCCTCTCCCGGGTGCTGCGCATGCTCCGCACCCCCGCCGGGCGCAGGAACGGCCTCGACTCCGAGCTGCTGCTCTCCCGCCTCTCCCGGTCCCGGCAGCGGCTGGAGAGCGTGCACGCCCTGATGCGGCACACCGCCGACGTCCTCGCCCAGGTGCGGGCCGACGGCGACGACGTGTCCCGCCCCCGGTACCAGCTGCTGATCAACTCGCTGAAGATCACCGCGTCCGAGGAGTGCCACCGGGCGGTCGAGGACCTCATCGACGCCGTCGGCCTGCGCCACGGCTACCTCAAGGACTCCCCGACCGGGCTGGAGCGGGCCCTGCGCGACCTGCGCTCGGCCGCCCTGAACTACGGCAACGACCGGCTCCACCTGGCCGACGGCAGGCTCGCCCTGCTCGACCCGGAGGTGCGTTTTGCCTGAGGCGCCCACCGGGCCGCCCGCCGGCGCCGAGGCGAAGGACATCGTCTCGGCGCTTGCCCGGGCGGGGGAGCTCGCCGCGCTCTACAGTCGGCGGCCGGCCGGCCGGCTCGACCCGCTGGTCCTCCGGCGGATCCTCGCCGAAGCCGACGCGCGCGGCCCCCAGGGCACCGTCCTGGCCCTGCTCGTCCAGCTCGCCACGGCCGTACCCCTGCTGACGGAGACCGCCACCTCGCCCCTGGCGCAGCGGATCCTGCGGGAGGCCCTGGACGGCACGGCCCTGCTCGCCCTCGCCGCCACGGACGAGACGGCCGGCTCCGACCTCACCGCCCTCGGCACCACCGTGGACCTCGGGGAGGACGGCGGCGACCTCGTCGTCCACGGCACCAAGCGCTGGGTGACCTCCGCCCTGACCGCCGACCACGCCCTCGTCCTGGCACGCCACCGGCCCGGCCGGCACTTCACCAGCTTCAGCTGGGTGCTCGTCCCGCTGTCCGCGCCGGGGGTCACCGCCCGCCCCGCGGACACCGCCATGTTCGAGGGCTCCGGCGTCGGCCACCTGGAGCTCGACCACGTCACGCTCTCCCGTGAGCACCTCCTGGGCCGCCCCGGCCGCGCGCTCGCCCTCTTCGCCCGGCACATCGCCGTCGAACGGCTCGCCTCGGCCGCCTGGGCGATCGCCCTGTGCCGGAGAGTGATCACCGACACCGAACGCCTGCTGCGGGAGCGGCTCGTGGCGGACGTCCCGCTGAGCCGATCCGCGAGCGTCCGGCAGCGCCTGGCCGGCTGCGCCGTCCAGGCCGCCTCCCTCGACGCTCTGTGGACGCACTCCCGTGAGAGCATCGCCACCGACCGGGACAGCACCGCCGCCGCGGTACTCAAGGCCGCCTCCGGCACCACCGTCGAGAGCGTGCTCACCACCTGCGCGCAGCTCCAGGGCGCCGACGGGTTCGCCACCGGCGGCATCCAGCAACTCCGCGCCGAAGCGGCTGTGTTCGGCATCGGCGGCGGCACCACCGAAGTGGTCCTCGACACCGTCGCCGACCGCCTCGACGCCGTCCTGAACGGGCTCGCGCCATGACCCCGCGGACCGTCGAGGCGGCCCCCGGCATCTGGGTGGCCACCCACCAGGGACCCCCGGCCCGGCACCTCCTCACCGACGAGGACCTCGCCGGCGCCGGACGGCTGCCCGGCTGGCAGGCCGCCCAGCACCTCGCCGGGCGGTCCGCCCTGCGCCACCTGCTCACCGCCCGCTTCCCCGAGGCCGCCCGGGCCCGCGTGGTCTACGGCCCGCACGGCCGCCCGGAACTGGCCGGCCTGCCCCGGATCGACATCAGCGTCTCCCACGACGGCGAGCTGGGCGCCGCCTGCGCCGCCCGGGACCGCGCGGTCGGCGTCGACATCCAGCACGCCCCCGAGGTCCTCCGGCCCGGCCTGCTGCGCCGCTGCCTCAAACAGCACGCCCCCGTCCTCGACCGCCTGCCGCCCGCCCGCCGCAACCTGGAGTTCGCCTGGGTGTGGACCGTCCAGGAAGCGTGCGTCAAAGCCGCCGGCACCGGCCTCTCCGGCCGCCCCTGGGCCATCGACGTAACCCCCCTGACCCGCCTGGGCAGCTGGGGCGCCTACCGGTGGGTGAGCCTGCGTGAGCATTCCCCCGTACCACTGAGCTGCGCGTTCGCCGAGCCGCCCGCAGCGAGCACCTTTCAGGAGGCCGCGTGAACGAGCCATGGGAACTGAGCTGCTACACCGCGAACCTGGTGGCGTACCTCGCCCCTGAGGCCCCGGCCGTCATCGAGGACTTCGCGGACGCCGTCCGGCTGTCGGTCCGCACCGACCCCCCGGAGGGCGGCACGGCGTTCGCCCACCACACCCGCGTCGACATCGGCGCCGACGGCCACGGCCTGGCCTACCGCGGCGCCACCGGCTGGACGGACACCCGCACCGCCCTCGAAGCCGAACTCCGGCGACACGGACGGGTCCTCGCCATCGGCAACACCCGCCACATCCCCTGGTCGCCGTCCCACGAACAGGGCGAGACGCCCCACTGGCTGCTGATCCACGGCCACGCCGACGGCAAGTGGTCCGTCCGCGACGACTTCGAGGCCCTCACCCCGCACGGCGAACAGACCCCCTGGGCCGGGCTGCTCGACGACGAGGAGCTCCGCCGCCTGCTGACGCCCCTCAGCCTCCTCACCCCCGAGGCCGCCAACCGCGACCGCTACGCCCTGGGCCGGCCCGTCGACCTGCCCGACCCCGCCGGCCACCGCTGGCTGGAGCGGGCCGCCCTGCCCCCGCAGCCGGACGACGGCGCCCTCGAAGGAATCTGGGTGCACGGCACCGTCCCCGTGCTGCGCCACGTCGCCGACCGCATCTGCCCGGACCCCGCCGCCCTGGACCGGCACGCCGACGACCTCTGGACGGCCGCCCGCCACCAGCGGTTCCTGCTGGCCGCCCGCCCGCAGGAACCCGAGGCCACCGCCGAGGCCGTCGCCGCGTGGGGGGAACTCCCGCGCGCGATCCGCTTCGCCCTCGCCTCCGCCGAACGGGGCCGGCCCCGGCCCGCCCTGGTGGAGAAGGCCCTGGCCCGGGTCATCGACGCCGCCGGACGCCTGGAGCCCCAGGGGGAGCACCATGACGCCTGACCCCGCCCCGCAGACCGCGGACGGCCGCGGCCTGTACGAGTGGTTCGCCGCCTCGGCACGCCGCCACCCCACCGCCGTGGCCCTCGAAGTGGCGGGCGACAGCCGCACCTACGCCGAGCTGGAGACCCTCGCCGGGCACCTGGCCGCCCAGGCCGTCGCGGCGGCCGACGGCCGGCCGCCCCGCCGGGCCGGGCTCCTCGCCGCCCGCACCCTGACCGCCTACGCGGGCTACCTGGCCCTCCAGCGCCTGGGCGCCACCGTCGTGCCCCTCAACCCCGGTTTCCCGCCGGCCCGCAACGCCGCCGTCGCGGCGGCCGCCGGCCTCGACTTGGTGCTCGCCCAGCCCGGCGCCGACACCACCGGACTGCCCGCGCCGGTGCTCACCGCCGATGCGGCCGCGCTCCCGGCGAACGGCGCCGCCGACGTGCCCCCGGCCCACCGGCCGGACCCGGCCGACACCTGCTACATCCTCTTCACCTCCGGCTCCACCGGCACCCCCAAGGGCGTGCCGATCCTCCACCGCAACGTGGCCGCCTACCTCGGCCACGTCATCGGCCGGTACGAACTGGGCGTCGGCGCCCGGGTCTCGCAGACCTTCGACCTCACCTTCGACCTGTCGGTCTTCGACCTCTTCGCCACCTGGGGCTCCGGCGCCACGCTCGTCGTGCCGGACGCCAACGACGTCCTCGCACCCGTTCGCTTCGTCACCCGCGAGCGCATCACCCACTGGTTCTCCGTGCCCTCGGTGGTCTCCTTCGCCATGCGGCTGCGCGGGCTGACTCCGGACAGCATGCCGACCCTGCGGTGGAGCCTGTTCTGCGGCGAACCCCTCACCGCGGCCCAGGCCGCCGCCTGGCGGGCCGCCGCGCCCGGCAGCGTCCTGGAGAACCTCTACGGGCCCACCGAACTCACCCTCAGCTGCACCCAGTACCGGCTGCCGCCGGCCGGCACCCCCAGCGGGGCCCCGGCCGGCGACACCGTGCCCATCGGTCACCTCTACCCCGGCCTGGAACAGCTCGTCGTCGACGAGGACGGCCACCCGGCCACCGAGGGCGAGCTGTGCGTCCGGGGCGTCCAGCGGTTCCCCGGCTACCTCGACCCCCGGGACAACGCCGGCCGGTTCCTCCGCTTCGACGGCGGCCGGGCCACCGTCGTCCAGGAGGCACAGCCCCCGGCCGACGGCCTCTGGTACCGCACCGGTGACCGGGTCCGCCAGGACCCCCGCACCGGTCTCGTCCACCTCGGCCGGCTGGACCAGCAGGTGAAGGTGCGCGGCTACCGCGTCGAGCTCGGCGAGATCGAGACCGCCCTGCGCGCCCTCCCCGGCGTCCGGGACGCGGCCGTGGTCACCGTCCAGGGGCCCCGCGGCGACACCCGCCTCGCCGCCGCCTGCACCGGCGACGACCCGGACCCCGGCCGGCTGCTCACTGAGCTGGGCGCCCTTCTGCCTCCGTACATGGTCCCCGAGACCCTCACCCCGTACGACGTCTTCCCGCTCAACGCCAACGGGAAGACCGACCGTCTCGCCCTGCGCGAGGCCCTCGCACCGCGGCGCAGGCCGGCCCGGTGACCCCGCCGGCGCGCGGCCCCACGGGGCGCGCGACGGCCAGAGCGGGGGCCCAGGCCCCCTCCGCACCAGCTCAGAAATGAGAGATCAGCGTTGGACAGCCACTCCGATCCGATACGTGTTGACGCCGGGGAAGCGCCCGCCGGGGGTCAGCTCATCCACAGCCTGCTCGACGACGCCGTGTCCGAGGCACCCGGCGCCCCCGCGGTCCGCGACGCGGCCGGAATGTGGACGTACAGGGAACTGGCGGACCACAGCCACGCGTTCGCCGCCTGGCTGCGCGCCCGGGGCGTCCGGCGCGGCGACCGCGTCGTGCTCCAGCTCCCCAGCAGCCGCGAGATGGTCGCCATGTTCCATGGCACGGCACGCGTCGGCGCGGTCTTCGTCCCGCTGAACCCGGCCATGAAGCAGTTCCACCTCCGCTCGGTCGTGGACAACGCCGAGCCCGTCCTCGGCATCACCGACGCCGCCGGCACCGAGCGCCTGCGCGGCGTCACCGACGCCCCCGTCCACGACCTCGCCGGACTGTGGACCGAGGTCGCGGAGCTGCACGCGGCAGGGGCCCGCCACAGTGCCGGTCCCGTGCACGAGGACGACGTGGCGGCCCTGATCTACACCTCCGGCAGCACCGCCGCCCCCAAGGCCGTCATCAGCCCGCACCGCCAGGTGGCGTTCGCGTCGCGGGCGCTGACCGAGGCACTGGGCTACCGCGCCGACGACGTCGTCTTCTGCCGCTTCCCGATGTCCTGGGACTACGGCCTGTACAAGGTCCTGATGACCTGCGTCGCACGCTGCGAGATCGTGCTGGCCGACGGCGAGTCCGACTTCGTGCTGCTCAAGCGGATGCACGAGACGGGGGTGACGGTCGTCCCCATCGTCCCGTCCCTCGCCACCATGATCACCGGCCTGGCCCGCCGGGCCGCCGGCGCCCTGCCGCCCGTGCGGATGTTCACCAACACCGGGGCCGCGCTCCCGCAGACCACCATCGACGCCCTCCGCAAGCACTTCCCCGGCGCGACCGTCGTCCGCCAGTACGGCCAGACCGAGGCCAAGCGCATCACCGTCATGCCGCCGCACGAGGAGCTGGAGCGGCCCGACTCCGTCGGCCTGCCCCTGCCCGGCACCCGGGTGCTGATCCTGGACGACGCCGGCGAGCCCGTGCCCACCGGTGAAGTGGGCGAGATCGTCGCCGCCGGCCCCCATGTGATGGGCGGCTACTGGCGCAACCCCGAGGTGACCGAGCGGACCTTCCGCCGCGACCCGCACACCGGCGAGGCCCGCCTGCACACCGGCGACTACGGCAGCCTCGACGACGACGGCTACCTCTACTTCGAGGGCCGCCGCGACGACATGTTCAAGCGCAAGGGCTTCCGCATGAGCACGCTCGAGATCGAGAGCGCGGCCATGGACATCCCGGGCGTCCGGGCCGCCGCGGCGCTGCCGCCCGGCGACCGGCACGACCTCACCCTGTTCGTGGCGACCGACCTGGACGCGAACACCGTCGTCGACGAGCTCCGCGCCCGCCTGGAGCTCGCGAAGATGCCCGCGATCTGCCGGGTCCTCACCGACTTCCCGTTCACGTTGCACGGCAAGAACGCGCGCCAGGAACTCCAGGCGCTGCTCGACGGAGGCGACAAGTGAGCCGGTACACCACCCACGCAGAGCTGGCCGAGCGCTTCGGCACCCCCCTGTACGTCTACGACGCCGAGCGCCTCGACGCGGCCCGCGAGGACCTCTTCCGCTGGCTGCCGGAGGGCACCGAGGTCTTCTACGCCTTCAAGGCCAACCCGCACACCGGCGTCGTCCGGGCGCTGCGCGAGGGCGACGGCCCCGCCTGCCGGCCCGAGATCAGCTCCACCGGTGAGCTGGCGGCGGCCCTGGAGGCCGGGTACGAGCCCGCGAGCGTCCTTTACACCGGCCCGGGCAAGACGCCCGGCGAGCTGCGCGAGGCCGTCGCCGCCGGGGTGCGGCTGTTCTCCGCCGAGTCGCTCACCGACCTGGAGCACATCGGCGAGGCCGCCCTCGCCCAGGGCGTGGTCGCCGACTGCCTGCTGCGCATCAACAGCGCCACCGGGAGCGCCACCACCGGCATCAGGATGACCGGCAAGCCCACCCAGTTCGGCATCGACAGCGAGACCGTCGCCGACCTGGCACCGAGCTTCCTGGCCGTGCCCGGCACCACCGTCGTGGGCCTGCACCTGTTCTCGCAGAGCAACGCCCGCGACGAGGAGGCCCTGACCGGCGAGCTCCTGCACAGCATCGAACTGGCGGCACGGATCCAGGACGAGCTGGGCGTACCGCTGCGGCTCCTGGACATCGGCGGCGGCTTCGCGGCCCCCTACGGGCAGCACGGCGAGCGAGCCGCGTACCCGAATCTGCGCGCCGCGCTGGAGCCCGCCCTCGACGAGCGCTTTCCGCGGTGGCGCGAGGGCTTCCCCCAGCTGGCCGTCGAGTCGGGCCGCTACCTGGTGGGCGACTCCGGCACGCTGCTGACGACGGTGAGCAACGTCAAGGTCAGCCGCGGCAAGACCTTCGTCGTCGTCGACGCCGGCATCAACACCTTCGGCGGGATGTCCGGCCTCGGCCGCATCTTCCCGGTCTCGGTGCACGTCGAGCCCGACGGCGCGCCCACGCACAAGGCCAGCCTGGTGGGGCCACTGTGCACGCCCGGCGACATGCTGGGCCGCGAGATCGACCTGCCGGGGCTGCGCCCGGGCGACGTGGTGGCCGTCCCCAACACGGGGGCGTACGGGCCCACCGCCAGCCTCCTGATGTTCCTCGGCCGCCCCGCGCCGGCCGAGGCCCTGGTGCGCGGCGGCGAGGTGCTCTCCGTCTCCCGGATCACGCACGTGCGCGTCCACGAGGAGCTGGGGGCCGCCGGGGGCTCTGCGGACGGCTCGGACGGCGCGGACACGGACGCGCATGGGTGACGCGCTCGACCGCTGGGAGACGGCGCCCGAGCCCCGTGGCGGCTGCGTCGTCGTGACGTCGATGGCCTCGGACGCCCACACCTGGAACCTGGTGTTCCTGCAACTGCTGATCGAGGAGCTCGGGTACCGCGTGGTGAACCTCGGCCCGTGCGTCCCCGACGAGCTGCTGGTCTCCCGCTGCGCGGACCTCGACCCGGCGCTGATCGTCTTCAGCAGCGTCAACGGCCATGGCTACCAGGACGGCCTGCGCGTCATCGAGCGGCTGCGGGGCGTGGCCGGGCTGCGCTCCACCCCGGCCGTCATCGGGGGCAAGCTCGGCGTCACCGACGAGGGTGACGCCTCCCGGGCCGGGGAGCTGATGGCGGCGGGGTTCGACGCCGTCTTCGACGACGGCTCGGACCCCGTCGCCGCCCTGCAGCACTTCATCGCCGCACTGCCGGGGCCCGCCCCCGTCCTGACGGGGGAGGCGCGAGCCGTATGAGCGTGGACTTCGGCGCCTTCGTCCGGGCCAGGGCGGGTGAGGGACACCTGGTGGTCCAGCCGCGTATGGGCTTCAGCGACCCGCGGCGGATGCGGGACGGCCTGGCCGCCACCCGGGCCGCCCGGGCCACCACCGTCGGCACCATCACCCTGGACGCCCACACCCGGGTCGGTCACCTCGCGGCGGTCGAGAGCGCGCTGCGCGACGGCATCGACCTCAACGGCTACCCCGTCGTGAGCCACGACGCGGACACCACACGGTGGGTGCTTGCCGGCATCCGCGACGCAGGCTTCCCCGTCCAGGTCCGGCACGGGTCCGCGACCCCCGCCGACATCTTCCGCGCCCTGAACCGGCTGTGGCTCGACGCCAGCGAGGGCGGGCCGGTCTCCTACTGCCTGCCCTACGGGCGCACCCCGCTGCGCGACTCCGTGCGCAACTGGGAGGAGAGCTGCGAGCTCTTCCTCGGGCTGCGGGAGCACGGCGCCGAGCCGCACCTGGAGACCTTCGGCGGCTGCATGCTCGGGCAGCTGTGCCCACCGAGCCAGCTGGTCGCCATCAGCGTCCTGGAGGCGCTGTTCTTCGTCCGGCACGGCCTGCGGAGCGTCTCCGTCAGCTACGCCCAACAAACCCACGCCGGACAGGACCGCGAGGCCGTCGCCGCCCTGCGGCGGCTGTGCGCGGAACTGCTGCCCACCGACAACTGGCACGTCGTCGTCTACGCGTACATGGGCCTGTACCCGCAGACCTCGCACGGCGCCCTGCGGCTGCTGGGGGAGGCCGCCGAGCTG
The DNA here is from genome assembly GCF_018614525.1 of Streptomyces sp. ISL-11. Lineage (GTDB taxonomy): Bacteria > Actinomycetota > Actinomycetes > Streptomycetales > Streptomycetaceae > Streptomyces. Next base: position 18,516 of record NZ_JAGGOL010000023.1, on the reverse strand, counting down.
GCGGTGGCCACCGGGTCCGAGCGACTGATCGTCAAGACCGAGGCGGAGTCCCGCCGCATCCCCACCGTCGCCGAGAACGTCCGCGCGCTGGAGCACGCCTCCAGCACCGCCCGGGCGGCCCGGCCCCGTGCCGCGGAGGGGGCCGACAGCCAGACCTATCAGGAGGCGGCGGCCCTCGTGCACGCCGTCCTCGGTCTCCACGCGGACGTCGGGCAGGCACTGCTGCTGGCTTTCCGGGCCGGATATCTCGACATTCCCTACTGCCTGCACCCGGACAACCGGGGCGAGACCAGAAGCTATATAGACGACAGCGGACGGCTTCGCTGGGACCGGATCGGGCGCCTGCCGATCGGCGGCCTCGTGGCCCGCGACCGCCCCCGCCGGGTCACCTCGGCCGGACTGCTCGACGACCTGTCCTACGTGCGCAGACGGTTCGACGAGGCACCCCTGGGACAAGGGGTGCCGGCCCGCGCCCTCTCTCCGGCGCCCGGGGCATCCGCGTACCGTGGGCCGGTGCCCTAAGGTATGGGTCTCATACTCCCGCGAGCCATCTGGGGAATAGGTGCGTGAATATCTGCTGACGCTCTGCGTCACCGCGGCGGTCACCTATCTGCTGACGGGACCGGTGCGGAAGTTCGCGATCGTGGCCGGTGCGATGCCGGAGATCCGCGCGCGCGACGTCCACCGCGAACCCACCCCACGCCTCGGCGGCATCGCGATGTTCGGCGGGCTCTGTGCGGGACTGCTGGTGGCCGCCCACCTGTCGAACCTGGGCAAGGTCTTCGAGCTGGGCAACGAGCCCAGAGCGCTGCTCTCGGGCGCCGGGCTGATCTGGATCCTCGGCGTGCTGGACGACAAGTGGGGCGTGGACGCCCTGGTGAAGCTCGGCGGGCAGATGATCGCCGCCGGCGTGATGGTCTTGCAGGGCCTGACCATCCTGTGGATCCCGGTGCCCGGCGTCGGCACCGTCTCGCTGACGTCCATGCAGGGCACGTTGCTCACCGTCGCGCTGGTCGTGATCACCATCAACGCGGTCAACTTCGTCGACGGCCTCGACGGCCTGGCCTCCGGCATGGTGTGCATCGCCGCCGCCGCGTTCTTCCTCTACGCCTACCGGCTCTGGTTCGGCCACAACGTGGAGGCGGCCGCGCCCGCGACGCTGTTCGCCGCGGTCCTGATGGGCATGTGCCTGGGCTTCCTGCCGCACAACATGCACCCGGCGCGCATCTTCATGGGTGACTCCGGCTCGATGCTGATCGGCCTGGTGCTGGCCGCGGGCGCGATCTCCATCACCGGCCAGGTCGACCCGGACCTGCTCTACCAGCAGGTCGGCGGCGAGCGGAACGCCGTGCAGACGATGGTGCCGGTCTACATCCCGCTGCTGCTGCCGCTCACGGTGATCGCGGTGCCGGTCGCCGACCTGCTGCTGGCGATCGTGCGGCGCACCTGGAACGGTCAGTCGCCCTTCGCCGCGGACCGCGGACACCTGCACCACCGGCTGCTGGAGCTCGGCCACTCGCACAGCCGGGCCGTGCTGATCATGTACTTCTGGTCGGCGCTCATCGGCTTCGGCACGGTGGCCTACTCGGTGCACTCGGCGAGCGTGTGGATCCTGCTGCTGATCGTCGCGCTGAGCGCGGTCGGCCTGGTGCTCCTACTGCTGCCGCGCGTCAAGCCGCGGGCGCCCCGCTGGGCCGAGGCGTTCGTACCGCCGCGCTACCGCCGTCGCCGTGCGGTGCCGGCGGCCGCCACCGGGGAGAGCACGGCCGGCCTGCACGGCGCCACCGCGGTGAGCGAGGAGGAAGCGGCCGACGAGGAGCCCGGGCGCGAGCCCGTGCCCGCCGGCCTGCACGGTGCGACGGCCATCGGCGACCGCTCCCGCTTCAGCCACCCCAGGAAGATCAGCAGCCCCCGCTGAGGGCGCGACCTACCAGAGATCCGCAGGCTGCGTCAGTGCTATGACCAGCCACTTAACCCTTCCGTGTGACGTCGAGCACACGATGTAGGTAAAGGCCTCATCAAATAGTTTGTGATACCGTTCACGAAACCCGGTGCTGAAGCCGAAGGACCGTAGTGCGCGGCCCTTCGTCGCGAGTCACGTCTCACTTCCCGGGGATACGCTCGTTCACGACGAATCGTTGCTTCCGACCGATCGCCGGAGAATCCCTTCATGCAGTCCAACGACGCCCGAACGCTTCTGCAGTGCGCCGTCCCGACCGCCATCACCGGTGTTGTCGCTGTCGCTCTCGGCTTTGTGTTCGTCGGCGGCGAAGGGGGAATCGGCGCCGCAGTCGGTACGACCGTCGCCGCCGCGAACATGGGCCTGGGACTCTTCGTGCTGCAACGCACCGCGAAGTCCTATCCGGGCATCTTCCAGTCGATGGGGCTCGCGCTCTTCGTGACGCAGTTCCTGCTGCTCGCGATCCTGCTCGCCGTCCTCAAGGACACGACGCTCTTCAACACCCGCGCCTTCGCCTTCGCGCTGCTCGCCGCCACCCTTGTCTGGGTCGCGGCGCAGACCCGTGCGCACATGAAGGAAAAGATCTTGTACGTGAATCCCGAGTCCGCCGACGCGGAAAAGTCGGCGTCGGCCGGGTCCCCGTCATGAGCGGTAGGGGCGGGATAAGTCGCCGTGCGCTCACCTGCTATCGTCCGGTGCCATCTGAGGTGCAGCGAACGCAGGTAGCCGGATCCCCGATTCGTACGGGAGAGAACCGGCCGCCGGCGCGGCTGACGCCCTCGATGCCTTCCGGCCACTGGCCGACCTGCCACACCCCCATTCGCAAGACCAGTCCAGTGCCGTTCCGTGGCTGCGTGCCGCGCCGACACAACGAGGTTGCCGTACCTATGCGCCACGCTGAAGGAGCTCGCGGTGAGTGCTGACCAGATGCTCGCCTTCGAGACCGATTGCCACATCTTCGATGGGTGCGGCTTCCCGACCCCAGGGCTCCACTCTTTCGTCTTCGAACCACTGTTCAAGGTGGCCGGATACGAGATCAACAAGCCGATGCTGCTGGCCGTGCTGAGCACCGTCGTCATCATCGGTTTCTTCTGGGCGGCCTTCGGCAAGGCCAAGGTGGTGCCCGGCAAACTCCAGATGGTGGGCGAGGCCGGTTACGACTTCGTCCGTCGCGGGATCGTCTACGAGGCGCTCGGGAAGAAGGAGGGCGACAAGTACGTCCCCCTCATGGTCTCCCTGTTCTTCTTCGTGTGGATCATGAACCTCTGGTCGGTCATCCCGGTGGCCCAGTTCCCGGTGACGTCGATCATCGCGTTCCCGGTGGCGCTGGCCGTGATCGTCTACGTCCTGTGGATGTTCCTGACGTTCAAGAAGCACGGCTTCGTCGGCGGCCTCAAGAACATCACCGGTTATGACAAGTCCCTGGGCTGGGTCCTGCCGCTGGTCATGCTGCTGGAGTTCTTCTCCAACGTGATCGTGCGGCCGTTCACCCACGCGGTCCGGCTCTTCGCCAACATGTTCGCCGGTCACGTCCTGCTGCTCATCTTCACGATCGCCAGCTGGTACCTGCTGAACGGAATCGGCATCGCCTATGCCGGCGTCTCGTTCGTGATGGTCATCCTGCTGACTGCCTTCGAGCTGTTCATCCAGGCCCTTCAGGCTTACGTCTTCGTGCTCCTGGCCTGCAGCTACATTCAGGGCGCTCTCGCTAAGCACCACTGAGCAGTCCCTCCCCCAAGAACCCATAGACGTCCGGTGGCCAACCCCCACCGGTCCGTGAAAGAGAAGGAAGAAACGGCATGTCTGCTGCTCTCCAGACCCTCGCCGAAGGCGTCTCCATCCAGGGCAACCTCGGTGCCATCGGCTACGGCCTCGCGGCCATCGGCCCCGGCGTCGGCGTCGGCATCATCTTCGGTAACGGCACCCAGGCGCTGGCCCGTCAGCCCGAGGCTGCCGGCCTGATCCGCGCCAACCAGATCCTGGGCTTCGTCTTCTGTGAGGCGCTCGCCCTCATCGGCCTCGTCATGGGCTTCGTCTACCCGAGCTAATCGGTAGACGGCCACCACCTAAGCGACGAAAGGCACTGATGTGATCGCCCTGGCAGCAACGCTGGCGGCCGAGGACGGGGAACCCCCGATCCTTCCGCCGATTCCGGAGCTTGTCATCGGCCTTCTCGCCTTCTTCATCGTCCTCATCTTCCTGGGCAAGAAGCTCCTCCCGAACATCAACAAGGTTCTGGACGAGCGCCGGGAGGCCATCGAGGGCGGCATGGAGAAGGCCGAGGCCGCCCAGGCCGAGGCCCAGCAGGTACTCGAGGACTACCGGGCGCAGCTCGCCGACGCCCGCCACGAGGCTGCGCGGATGCGCCAGGAGGCGCAGGAGCAGGGTGTCGCGGTGATCGCCGAGATGCGGTCCGAGGGACAGCGTCAGCGCGAGGAGATCATCGCCGCCGGCCACACCCAGGTCGAGGCCGACCGCAAGTCCGCCGCGGCCACGCTGCGCCAGGACGTGGGCAAGCTCGCCTCCGACCTGGCCGGCCGCATCGTCCGGGAGTCCCTCACGGACGGCGCCCGGCAGAGCCGCACCATCGACCGCTTCCTCGACGAGCTCGAGGTCAAGACGGCCGACGCGACGAAGGCTGAGGTCACCCGATGAGTGGAGCGAGCCGGGAGGCCCTGGCCTCCGCACGTGAGAGTCTCGACGCGCTGGCGGACAACACGTCCGTGGACGCGGCGAAGCTCGCCGACGAGCTCGCCGCGGTCACCGCGCTGCTCGACCGCGAGGTGTCGCTGCGTCGGGTCCTGACCGACCCGGCGCAGCCCGGCGAGGCCAAGGCCGAGCTGGCCCAGCGCCTGTTCGCCGGCCAGGTGGGCGGCGAGACCGCCGACCTGGTGGCCGGGATGGTCCGCTCCCGCTGGTCGCGCTCGCGCGACCTGGTGGACGCGACCGAGGAGCTGGCCGCCGGTGCCGATCTCGTCGCCGCGGAGCGCGGCGGTGACCTGGACGACGTCGAGGACGAGCTGTTCCGCTTCGGCCGGATCGTCACCTCGGACGCCGCCCTGCGCGCCGCGCTGACCGACAAGGTCGCCGACCGCACGGCCAAGGCCGCGCTGGTGCGCGAGCTGCTGAACGGCCGGGCCAACCCGGTCACCGAGCGGCTCGTGGTCCGTCTGGTGTCCGCGCCGCGGGGACGTAGCCTGGAAGCAGGGCTGAACGCCCTGTCCAAGCAGGCTGCCGACCGCCGGAACCGGATGGTCGCGGTGGTCACGTCCGCGGTGCCGATGAGCGACGCTCAGCGGCAGCGGCTCGGTGACGCGCTCGCCAAGCTGTACGGGCGGCGTGTCCACCTCAACCTGGACGTGGACCCCGAGATCCTCGGTGGTGTCCAGGTGCGGATCGGCGACGAGGTCATCAACGGCAGCATCGCGGACCGCCTCGCCGAGGCGGACCGGCGGATGGCCGGCTGACCAGCCACCAACTCAAGAGCATGACTGACGGCCCGAGTTGGGCCGACGGTGTCCTCCGGGGACCCGCAGCCGATCCGCTGCGGGAACCACACCCCGGAGAAGAAATACTTCGGGCCCAACAAGGAGAGCAGGGAACCCAGATGGCGGAGCTCACGATCCGGCCGGAGGAGATCCGGGACGCGCTGGAGAACTTTGTCCAGGCGTACAAGCCGGACGCGGCCTCGCGCGAGGAGGTCGGTACGGTCAGCGTTGCCGGCGACGGCATCGCGAAGGTCGAGGGTCTTCCCTCGGCCATGGCGAACGAGCTGCTGAAGTTCGAGGACGGAACCCTCGGTCTCGCCCTCAACCTTGAGGAGCGCGAGATCGGTGCGGTCGTCCTCGGCGAGTTCAGCGGCATCGAGGAGGGCCAGCCGGTGCACCGCACCGGTGAGGTGCTCTCCGTCGCGGTCGGCGAGGGCTACCTCGGCCGCGTCGTCGACCCGCTGGGCAACCCGATCGACGGCCTCGGCGAGATCGCGACCGAAGGTCGCCGCGCGCTGGAGCTGCAGGCTCCGGGCGTCATGGTCCGCAAGTCGGTGCACGAGCCGATGCAGACCGGCCTCAAGGCCGTCGACGCGATGGTGCCGATCGGCCGTGGCCAGCGACAGCTGATCATCGGCGACCGTCAGACCGGCAAGACCGCGCTGGCCGTCGACACGATCATCAACCAGCGTGACAACTGGCGCTCCGGCGACCCGAAGAAGCAGGTCCGCTGCATCTACGTCGCCATCGGCCAGAAGGGCTCCACCATCGCGTCCGTGCGCGGCGCGCTGGAGGAGGCGGGCGCCCTGGAGTACACGACGATCGTCGCCGCTCCCGCGTCCGACCCGGCCGGCTTCAAGTACCTCGCCCCCTACACCGGCTCGGCCATCGGCCAGCACTGGATGTACCAGGGCAAGCACGTCCTGATCGTCTTCGATGACCTGTCGAAGCAGGCCGACGCCTACCGCGCCGTGTCGCTGCTGCTGCGCCGTCCGCCGGGCCGCGAGGCCTACCCGGGCGACGTCTTCTACCTGCACTCGCGTCTGCTGGAGCGCTGCGCCAAGCTCTCCGACGAGATGGGTGCCGGTTCGATGACCGGTCTGCCGATCGTCGAGACCAAGGCCAACGACGTCTCGGCGTTCATCCCGACCAACGTCATCTCCATCACCGACGGCCAGTGCTTCCTGGAGTCCGACCTGTTCAACGCGGGCCAGCGCCCGGCGCTGAACGTCGGTATCTCGGTCTCCCGCGTCGGTGGCTCCGCCCAGCACAAGGCCATGAAGCAGGTCTCCGGCCGCCTTCGTGTCGACCTCGCCCAGTACCGCGAGCTGGAGGCGTTCGCCGCCTTCGGTTCCGACCTGGACGCGGCCTCGAAGTCGCAGCTGGAGCGCGGCAAGCGCATGGTCGAGCTGCTCAAGCAGGGTCAGTACGCCCCGTACTCCACCGAGAACCAGGTCGTCTCCGTCTGGGCCGGCACCACCGGCAAGATGGACGACGTGCCGGTCGAGGACATCCAGCGCTTCGAGCGCGAGATGCTCGACTACCTGGGCCGCGAGCACAAGGGCCTGATGGACAGCATTGTCGAGGGCGGCAAGATGTCCGACGACACCCTCCAGGCGCTCGCCGACGCCATCGCCACCTTCAAGAAGCAGTTCGAGACCTCGGACGGCAAGCTTCTCGGTGACGACGCCACGGCCGGCTCCGCGAAGTGACGACGACGGAAGGGACCTGATCCATGGGAGCCCAGCTCCGGGTCTACAAGCGTCGCATCCGCTCCGTCACCGCGACCAAGAAGATCACCAAGGCGATGGAGATGATCGCCGCCTCGCGCATCGTCAAGGCGCAGCGCCAGGTGGCGGCATCGACGCCGTACGCGAGTGAGCTCACTCGCGCGGTGACGGCGGTTGCGACCGGCTCGACCACCAAGCACGCCCTGACCACCGAGGTCGACAGCCCCGTACGGGCCGCGGTCCTGCTCGTCACGAGCGACCGCGGTCTGGCCGGCGGCTACTCCTCCAACGCCATCAAGGCCGCGGACCGCCTCTCCGAGCGCCTGCGCGCGGAGGGCAAGGAGGTCGTGACGTACATCATCGGCCGCAAGGGCGTGGCGTACTACGGCTTCCGGGAGCGCCCGGTGGCGGAGTCGTGGACCGGCTTCACCGACAGCCCGACCTACGCGGACGCCAAGCGGGTCGCCGGCCCGCTGATCGAGGCGGTCCAGCGGGAGACGGCCGAGGGCGGCGTCGACGAGCTGCACATCGTCTTCACCGAGTTCGTCTCGATGATGACGCAGTCGCCGGTCGAGAAGCGGCTGCTGCCGCTCAGCCTCGAGAAGGCGGAGGAGGCCGAGGAGACGAAGGGCAAGATCCTTCCCCTCTTCGACTTCGAGCCGTCGGCGGAGGACGTCCTCGACGCGCTGCTGCCGCGGTACGTCGAGAGCCGGATCTACAACGCTCTGCTGCAGTCGGCCGCTTCCGAGCACGCCGCCCGCCGCCGTGCGATGAAGTCGGCGACCGACAACGCCGGCGAACTCATCAAGTCGCTGTCGCGGCTTGCCAATGCGGCCCGCCAGGCCGAAATCACCCAGGAAATCAGCGAGATCGTCGGTGGCTCCAGTGCCCTGGCCGACGCTAACGCGGGGAGTGACTGACCACTATGACCACGACTGTTGAAACCGCCACGGCCACCGGCCGCGTCGCGCGGGTCATCGGCCCGGTCGTCGACGTGGAGTTCCCCGTCGACGCGATGCCGGAGATCTACAACGCGCTCCACGTCCAGGTCGCCGACCCGGCCGAGGACGGCAAGCTCAAGACGCTGACCCTCGAGGTCGCGCAGCACCTGGGCGAGGGCCTGGTCCGCGCCATCTCCATGCAGCCCACCGACGGTCTGGTCCGCCAGGCCGCGGTGACCGACACGGGCGCGGGCATCACCGTCCCCGTCGGTGACGTCACCAAGGGCAAGGTGTTCAACACCCTCGGTGAGATCCTCAACAAGCCCGAGGCGGCCGCCGAGGTCACCGAGCGCTGGCCGATCCACCGCAAGGCGCCCAGCTTCGACCAGCTCGAGTCCAAGACCGAGATGTTCGAGACCGGTGTCAAGGTCATCGACCTGCTGACCCCGTACGTCAAGGGCGGCAAGATCGGTCTGTTCGGTGGTGCCGGTGTCGGCAAGACCGTGCTGATCCAGGAAATGATCTACCGCGTGGCCAACAACCACGACGGTGTGTCGGTGTTCGCCGGTGTCGGTGAGCGCACCCGTGAGGGCAATGACCTCATCGAGGAAATGACCGACTCGGGCGTCATCGACAAGACGGCGCTCGTCTTCGGCCAGATGGACGAGCCGCCGGGCACCCGCCTGCGCGTCGCCCTCGCCGGTCTGACCATGGCGGAGTACTTCCGCGATGTGCAGAAGCAGGACGTGCTCTTCTTCATCGACAACATCTTCCGGTACACCCAGGCCGGTTCCGAGGTGTCCACCCTGCTCGGCCGTATGCCGTCCGCGGTGGGTTACCAGCCGAACCTGGCGGACGAGATGGGTCTGCTCCAGGAGCGCATCACGTCGACCCGCGGTCACTCGATCACCTCCATGCAGGCGATCTACGTCCCCGCGGACGACCTGACCGACCCGGCGCCGGCGACCACCTTCGCCCACCTGGACGCGACGACCGTTCTGTCGCGTCCGATCTCGGAGAAGGGCATCTACCCGGCGGTCGACCCGCTGGACTCGACGTCCCGCATCCTGGACCCGCGCTACATCGCGCAGGAGCACTACGACTGCGCCATGCGCGTCAAGACGATCCTGCAGAAGTACAAGGACCTCCAGGACATCATCGCGATCCTCGGTATCGACGAGCTGGGCGAGGAGGACAAGCTCGTTGTCCACCGTGCCCGTCGCGTCGAGCGCTTCCTGTCGCAGAACACCCACGTGGCGAAGCAGTTCACCGGCGTGGACGGTTCGGACGTGCCGCTGGACGAGTCGATCACCGCGTTCAACGCGATCTGCGACGGCGACTACGACCACTTCCCCGAGCAGGCGTTCTTCATGTGTGGTGGCCTCGAGGACCTCAAGGCCAACGCCAAGGAGCTCGGCGTCTCCTGAGCCCCGTGCTCTTCGACCGGGGGCGGGGCGCTCCCGCCCCCGGTCGTCACGTCCCCTATTCTTTGACCCAACACCCGCCGCACCCGGCGGGTGGAGACCCGAGGAGCCACGTTGGCTGCTGAGCTGCACGTCGAGCTGGTCGCGGCGGACCGAAGCGTCTGGTCCGGCGAGGCCACTCTGGTCATCGCGCGGACCACATCGGGCGACATCGGCGTCATGCCCGGCCACCAGCCGCTGCTCGGTGTGCTGGAGTCCGGCCCGGTGACCATCAAGACCGCCGCCGGGACTGTCGTCGCCGCGGTACACGGTGGGTTCATCTCGTTCGCGGACGACAAGCTCTCGCTGCTCGCCGAGATCGCGGAGCTTGCCGACGAGATCGATGTCCAGCGCGCCGAGCGTGCGCTGGAGCGCGCGAAGTCGGAGGCCGACGCGGCCGCCGAGCGTCGCGCGGATGTCCGGCTGCGTGCGGTCACGGGCGTTCACTAGCCCGCGACCCACAGAGATCGTCCCTCAGCCGCGGACCGTACTGGAGCCACTCCAGGGCGGTTCGCGGCTGAGGCAATACAGGTGCGGTTGCTCTAGATGATGCGAGGAGGTCGGTGGAGATGGTCGTCCTCGCTCTGCTCGTGAGCGGCATCCTCGTCCTGCTGGTGCTGGTGGGACTCTTCGTCTTCGGGCTGCGCAGGCGGCTCATCCAGCGGTCCGGCGGGACGTTCGACTGCAGCCTGCGGTGGGACGTGCCCGAGCGGGGCCCCGCGCCGGACGGCAAGGGGTGGGTGTACGGCGTCGCCCGCTACAACAGTGACCGGATCGAGTGGTTCCGGGTCTTCTCCTACGCGTATCGGCCCCGCCGGTTGCTGGAGCGCGCCTCCATCGAGGTGCTGGAGCGGCGTCCGCCGCTGGGGGACGAGGAGCTGGCGTTGCTGTCCGACGCGGTGGTGCTCATCTGTTCGCACCGGGGGACGCGGTTGGAACTGGCGATGAGTGAGGACGCGCTGACGGGGTTCCTGGCGTGGCTGGAGGCGGCGCCTCCAGGGCAGCGTGTGAACGTGGCCTAGCTTCCTGTGGCCTCGATCGCCGGCCGGGCTTGATGGATCAGCCCGGCCGGTTTTTTCGTGCGGGTGTTATCGGAGACCGTTGTCGACCGCCGTCATCAGCGTGCCGCTGTCGCCCGACATCTCCCAGATCATCACGCCGCCCAGCTTCTTGCCCTTCAGCCAGGCCGTCTTCTTGTTGATCGACCAGACGTCGTCGAAGGTCCACCACTGCCCACCGGCACCGGTGTACCCGTACGTGGCCACCGACTGCTCGTCGTGGTGGACGATGAGATTCGCCACGGATGCGATCAGGTTGTCGTAGCCGCGCGTACCGGACTCCTCCGGGAACTGGCCCGGTGCCGCGCCGCCCGCGCTCTGCCACTCGCCGTGCGCCCCGCCGTCCGCGACCTGCTGCCAGCCCCGCCCGTAGAAGGCGAGACCCAGGACGACCTTGCGCGGGTCGACGCCCGCGTCGAGGTACGCCTGGACGGTCGACTCGACGCTGAACTTCGTGGTGTACGGGTCCTGCGCGTCGGTGTAGAGGTTGCCCTGGTGGCCCGTGCGGTGGGGCTCCCAGCTGTTGTCGCTGCCGGAGCCGTGGAAGTCGTAGCCCTGGACGTTGGCGAAGTCCATGGAGTCGAACACGCTGGGCGTGCCGTCCTTGGTGGTGATGTCCCAGCCCGCCTCGATCTTGCCGGGGTCGGCCGGGGTGAAGGCGGTGAGCAGGTACTTCCTGCCCGTGGTGGAGCTCAGGGCGTCCAGCTGCCGTCGGAACTCCGCGAAGAGCAGGGTGTTGTTGGCCTTGTCGTCCTTGGAGACGTGGTTGCCGGCGTGGCCCTCGGAGCCCGGCCACTCCCAGTCGATGTCGAATCCGTCGAAGATCCCGGCCGCGGCGCCGGTCCCGCCCCTGCCGTTCGTCACGGGCAGGTTGCCCTTGAGGTACATGTCGACGCAGGACTTCACGAACTTCTGCCGGGAGGCGTCCGTCTTGGCGACGTCCGAGAAGTACTTGCTGTAGGTCCAGCCGCCGATGGACATATTGATCTTGAGGTTGGGGTGCTTGGCCTTGAGCTTCTTCAGCTGGTTGAAGTTGCCGGCGAGCGGCTGGTCCCAGGTGTCGCCCACGCCGTCGACGGACTCACCGGCGCCGAAGCCCTTCTCGTAGTCGGCCCAGGAGTCGCCCGCGCCGTCGCCCTGACTAGGGTCCTGCGGGTTGGGTGTGGTGGCCTTGGTGACGCCATTGAGACAGGTGAGGTTCGTGGGGTCGATGTTGGAGAACGAGTAGTTGATGTGGGTGAGCTTGGCGGCGGCGCCGGTGTTCTCCAGGGACTTCACGGTGTAGCCGCGCCCGTAGATGCCCCACTGGACGAAGTAGCCGGCCTTGACCCGGTCGGCGGGCGGCTCGCCGCCGCCCCCGGTGGTCCGTACGGTCAGCGGCGGGCTCGCCTTGCCGGTCTGGTCGGCGGTGTCGCGGGCGACGACGGTGTACGTGTAGTCGGTGCCCGGCGTCAGCCCGGTGTCGGTGTAGGAGAGCTTGGTGACCGTGGCGGCCTTCACGGTGCCGCGGTAGACGTCGTAGTTCTTGATGCCCTTGTCGTCGGTGGCGGCGGCCCACTTCAGGGCGACGGAGGTGTCGGTGGTCGCCGTCGCCTGGGGCGTGCCGGGGGCGGACGGCGGCTTGTCGGTGCCGCCGCCGGTGCCCGTACGGACGGTGGTGGCCGGACTCGCGGGGCCGGTCTGGCCGGCGGAGTCGCGCGCCACGACCTTGTAGGTGTAGTCGGTGTCGGGGGTCAGCCCGGTGTCGGTGAACGTGGTGGTGGAGACCGTGCCGACGACGGTCTCACCGCGGTGGACGTCGTAGTTCTTGACGGCCTTGTCGTCCGTGGCGGCCGCCCAGCTCAGGGAGACGCTGTTCGCGGTCACACCGGTGGAGGCCGGTGTCCCGGGCGCGCTGGGCGGGGTGTCGGCGGGGGAGCCGTCGCAGGGCCCGCCGTCCAGCTTGCAGCCCTCGGGGTCGCCGTTGCCCGAGGCGACGAAGCCGAAGGTGACGGCGGCGCCCGGCGCGATCGTGCCGTTGTACTCCCGGTTCTTCGCCGTGTGGTGCGCGCCCGAGCTGGTGATCAGGGCGTCCCAGTAGGCGCCGACGGTGGTCGTGGAGGGGAAGTCCCACTCGACGGTCCAGGAGTTGATCGTGGTGGTGCCGGTGTTCCTGACCGTCCACTCGGCCTGGAAGCCGGTGCCCCAGTCGGAGGTTTTGGCGAAGGTGGCGGTGGCGGCGGACGCCTGGGGCGCGGCCGGTGCGGGGGAGGCCAGGCCGATCAGCGCGGCGGCCGGAAGCAGCAGCGCGGAAAGGGTGGCCACGGTTCTGCGTAAGTGACGTCCGGTGCCCGGTGCGGTTCCTGCGCTCAAGGCGAGCTCCTCAGGGTGGGGGGTGCCCGGTGCGGTGTGCGCTGTCCGGACACCCGCACCGGGGGTGTGCTGGGGAGAGTAAAAAGGTCCGTACCAATGGTCAAGAGGTCTGGACCAGACCCAACTCCCGGGCCAGTACGGCCGCTTGCACCCTGCTGCGCAGCTCCAGCTTGTTCAGCAAGCGGCTGACATGCGTCTTCACCGTCGCCTCCGCCATGCGCAGCCGCCCGGCGACCTCCGCGTTCGACAGGCCCTCGCCCAGAGCGGCCAGCACCTCGCGCTCCCGGCGGGTGAGCACCTCCAGGATCGCGGGGCCGGGGCCGTTCGCCTGCCGTACGGGCCGGGCGAACTCCGCGATCAGCCGGCGGGTCACCGCCGGGGAGATCAGGCCCTCGCCGCGCGCGACGGTCCGTACCGCCGCGATCAGCTCGCCCGCGTCGCTGTCCTTGAGCAGAAAACCGGCCGCCCCCGCGCGCAGCGCCCCGAAGACGTACTCGTCGAGGTCGAACGTGGTCAGCACCAGCACGTCGGCCAGCCGCTCGCCGACCACCTGCCGGGTGGCGGAAACGCCGTCCAGACGCGGCATCTGCACATCCATCAGCACCAGGTCGGGCCGCAGCTCCCGCGCCAGCCGCACGGCTTCCTCACCGTCGGCGGCCTCGCCGACCACCTCGATGCCGGGCGCCGAGCGCAGGATGAGCACCAGCCCGGAACGTACGGCCGCCTGATCCTCGGCGACCACGACCCGGATGCCTTCCGGTACACCGGGGCCGGACGCGGGCGTTGACGTGCTCACAGTGATCCTCTGCCTTCCTCCGGCACGGGCAGTTCCGCCCGTACGCGCCATCGCTTGCCGTCCGGGCCGTCCACCGGCCCCGCCTCGAACTCCCCGTCGAGCAGGGCGACCCGCTCGCTCATCCCCACCAGCCCGGCCCCCGACCCGGGGGCGCGCGGCGTCGGCCCCGAGCCGAACGCGCTGGTCACCTCGGCCACCAGCGGCCGTCCCGCGGCGCTCGTCAGCCGCACGGTGACCGGACCGGGCGCCGCGTGCTTGACGGCGTTCGTCAACGACTCCTGCACGATGCGGTACGCCGCCAGCTCGACCGGCGCGGGCAGCGGCCCCGGCCCCCGCTCGTCGCACAGCGCGAAGCGGAACCGCTCGTCGCGCACGGCGGTACGGGCGTGGGCGAGCAGCGCGTCCACCCCGTCGAGCCGGGGCGTGGCAGCCGGCTCCGCCTCGGCGCCCGCGTGCCGCAGCAGCCCGATCAGGCGGCGCATCTCGGCCAGCCCCTGCACGCTGTTCTCGCGGATGACACCCAGGGCCTCCTCGGACGCCCTGGGGTCGCCTATCGACAGGGCAGCGGTGGAGTGGATCGCGATGGCCGACAGATGGTTCGCCACCATGTCGTGCAGCTCCCGTGCCATCCGGGCGCGCTCGGCGCCGACGGCCTGGCGGCGGTCCATTTCGGCCAGCAGCGCGGTGCGCTCCGCCTCCAGCCGGGCGGCGTGCGCGGCGTCGCGGTGCCGGCGGATGCCCACCCCGGTCCAGGCCGGCGCCACCAGCAGCACCGCGAAGGCGAAGCCGATGAGCAGCCCCTCCGGCTCCCGGATGATCACCAGGGCCAGCAGTGTCGCCAGCACGGTCAGCACCTCGCACACGCGCGGAATGCGCCAGGCGACGGACGGCCGGCCGTACAGCACCGCCGCGTACACCAGGTCCGTGTACATGGCGATCGTCGCGATGAGCGAGCCCGTGCAGATGTCGAGGCAGATCGTGAGCGTGCCGATCGCGACCGCCGTCAGCGGGGCGCTGCGCCGCAGGAGTTCGGCGCCGCACATCACGACCAGCGCGACGAGGGTCAGCCACTTGGGCAGCCCGAGCAGCGGAGGGTTGTTGCGCAGGCCGAGGAACCACAGGGTGAGGCCGCCGATCAGGCCGGCAGCCGCGATGAGGACGGCCTCGCGGTCGGGGCGGCGGGGCAGGCGGGCGGGCATGGGTCCATCACAGCACGTGGCAGGCGGTGCGGTCGTCCGCTCCGGGGAGCTTCGCGACGGCGTGCACTACATCGAAGGATGCAGTCGTGGATCGTCACCGGCGACGAAGAAACGGCCGGTCCGCGCCGGGAGGCTGGAGGTGAGGGAAGGAGAGATCCGTGATCATCACGCTGATCGTCATCTGCGAGGTGGGCTTCTGGGTGCTGCTGGCCGGTGGCCTGAGCCTGCGCTATCTGGCCCGGATGCCGCGCGCCGGGGCCGCGGTGCTCCTGATGGAACCCGTGCTGGAGCTCGTCCTGCTGATCGCCACGGCGATCGACCTGAAGAACGGCGCGCAGGCCGGCATGAAGCACGGCATCGCCGCCGTCTACATCGGCTACTCGGTGGGTCTCGGCCACTCCACGATCACCTGGGTCGACCAGCGCTTCGCCCACCGCTTCGCCGGCGGGCCGCCGCCCGTGAAGCCGCCGAAGTACGGCATGGCCCGTGCGGTCCACGAGTGGAAGGTGGCCGCCCGCTGGGTGCTGGCCGCCGCCGTGGCGATGGGCCTGCTCCAGGCGGCCGTCTGGTACGTCGGCGACTCCGGCGACACCGGCTCGCTGCGCGCCTGGCAGACGAAGATGCTCATCGTGATCGGCATCAACGTCGTCATCGCGCTGAGCTACACGCTGTGGCCGAAGCAGCCGAAGCCGGGGACCGCCGAGGAGCCCGACCGCCCCCGGGCCTTCGAGAAGCGCTGACTCAGCGGTCCCCGCCCGGCACCCAGAGCACGTCGCCCAGCTCCTTGTTGGCCGTCCTCGCCAGAATGCTGCGTCTGTCCGGGGGCAACCCCCGGGCCCCCGGCCGGGCCGACGGTGCCGCGCCCTCTCAGCGGTCCCCGCCCGGCACCCAGAGCACGTCGCCCAGCTCCTTGTTGGCCGTCCTGGCCAAAATGAACAGCAGGTCCGACAGGCGGTTCAGGTACGTCGCCGTGAGCGGGTTCATGATGTCGGCGTGCAGCTCCAGCGCCGCCCACGTGGAGCGCTCCGCGCGGCGTACGACCGTGCACGCCTGGTGCAGCAGGGCCGCGCCGGGAGTGCCGCCCGGGAGGATGAAGCTGCGGAGCTTGTCCAGACCCTCCAGGAAGTGGTCGCAGTCGGCCTCCAGCTTGTCGACGTAGGACTGCTCGACGCGCAGCGGCGGGTACTTGGGGTCCTCGACGACGGGGGTCGCCAGGTCGGCGCCCACGTCGAAGAGGTCGTTCTGGATGCGGACGAGCACCTTGACGATGTCCTCCGGCAACTGCCCGAGGGCGATGGCCACCCCGATCGCCGCGTTCGCCTCGTTGGCGTCGGCGTAGGCGGCGATGCGGGTGTCGGTCTTCACGGTGCGGCTCATGTCGCCGAGGGCGGTGGTGCCGGTGTCACCGGTGCGGGTGTAGATGCGCGTCAGTTTGACCATGGGTACGAGCGTAGCCACGTACACGGCAGGAACGGGTCAACTGTGGCGCGTGAGGCGTGTGGTGACTGTCCGGTGTGATGTCCGTCATTTGGGACGTGACGCGCATCTCTTCCTGCCCAACGGCCGGTCGGCGGGCGCTAAGGTCCGGCCGAGAGCCGTAGCTGAACAGGCATGTGCACAGGGAGTAAGGGGACAGCAGTGGCCAAGAAGCTCGCCGTCATCGGGGCCGGTCTGATGGGCTCGGGGATCGCCCAGGTCTCCGCTCAGGCCGGGTGGGACGTCGTCCTGCGGGACGTCACCGACGCGGCGCTGCGGCGTGGCACGGACGGCATCAAGAGCTCGTACGACAAGTTCGTCTCCAAGGGCAAGCTCGACGCCGACGCGGCCGAGCGGGCACTCGCCCGGATCACCACGACCACCGACCTCGACGGCGCGGCCGACGCCGACATCGTGGTCGAGGCCGTCTTCGAGGACATCGACACCAAGCGGGACATCTTCCGCACCCTGGACGGACTGGTGAAGGACGAGACCGTCCTGGCCTCCAACACCTCCGCCATCCCGATCACGAAGATCGCGGCCGCCACGCAGCGCCCGGAGCGCGTCGTGGGCACGCACTTCTTCTCGCCCGTGCCGATGATGCAGCTCTGCGAGCTGGTCCGCGGGTACAAGACGAGTGACGAAACCCTCGCCGCCGCCCGCGAGTTCGCCGAGGGCGTGGGCAAGACCTGCATCGTCGTCAACCGCGACGTCGCCGGCTTCGTGACCACCCGGCTGATCTCGGCGCTCGTCGTCGAGGCCGCCAAGCTGTACGAGTCCGGCGTGGCTTCCGCCGAGGACATCGACATCGCCTGCAAGCTGGGCTTCGGCCACGCGATGGGTCCGCTGGCCACGGCCGACCTGACCGGTGTCGACATCCTGATGCACGCCACGGGCAACATCTACACGGAGTGCCAGGACGAGAAGTTCGCGCCGCCGGAGATCATGCGCCGCATGGTCGACGCCGGGGACCTCGGCCGCAAGAGCGGGCAGGGCTTTTACCAGCACTGACGGTGTGGCCGCCAGACCATTCACCCACTGGGGTGAATTAGGTATCGGTTCGCCAACAAGCGGCAACCTTGTCGTGTGAGAGGCAGTCAGTTCTTTAGGACCTCACCCACATCACGCACCACTCCGGGGAGCGCATATGCACATCAGGGGCGACCACGCCGAACTGGTCGTCGGGGGGCGCCTCGACGTCCGCAGCGCGGCGGACGCCCGTACGGTGCTGCACTCGGCTCTCGACGCGGGCAGAGGTGACCTCGTCCTCGACCTCTCCGAGCTCGACTCCTGGGACGCGACGGGCCTGGGCGTCATCATGGGCGCCCACCGCCGAGCGGGACGCACCGGCCGGCGGCTGGTCCTGCGCGGCGTGCCCGACCGGATGCAGCGGCTGCTGGTCGCCACCCGGCTGCACCGCATCCTCGCCATCGAAGGCGGCATCGAGGCCGAGTCCCTGCCGCGGGTGTGACGCCGGGGCCGGTGGGGTACGGGAGGTCCTGGTCGATTCCTTCCCGTTCTGTCCCCCGGCTCGCTCGGGAGCCCCTCCGCTTTCTCATGAGACCGTGACATGCCCCGGGCGGCGAGCCGCCCGGGTATTCATGGATACTGTCCGCAGGTCTGAGGTTCGGTTTTCCCGCCGCATAAGGCCGCATCAGCACGCCCACGGCGGGCACCGGACACGAAGCGCCGGCCGGGTACGTCCCGGCTGAGGGTGAGGGAGTGCGGACAGGCCGGGAGGGCACGACGGCACGCCACGCATTGGGGGGCTTTGACCACCATGGACCCGACGAACCGATCCGATGAGTTCGACGACCACGGCCAGGAGCCTGTCGCCGACGCCGTCCCGGAGCAGCCGGCACCGGACCGGGAGACGGCCGGCCGGAACACCGGGCCCGTGCGCGTCGTCCAGCTCGTGGCCGGCGACTACGTCCTGACCGTCAACCCGGTCGACGGCAGCGAGATCGAGCCCTGCCTGCCCGGCCGACGGCCCGGCCGCCCCGGGCGGCTCGGCGCCGCCGAGCGCGCCGAGCTGGCCCGTGCCGCCGTGCCG
>NZ_JAGGOL010000022.1 GCF_018614525.1 Streptomyces sp. ISL-11 | reverse complement strand
GCCCTGACGGTGTCCTCAGCGGAATGGGTGCGGAAACGTTCCCGGACGGCGTGTTCGCACCCGTCCTGCGCTCCGGCCGACCCGAATCCCGGACGTTCCTGTCCGGGCTGGCCAAGGCATGGACCCACGGCGCCGATGTCGACTGGGCCGGTGCGCTGCGCGGCCTCGCCGGTTCGGTCTCCCGAGTCGACCTGCCGACGTACGCCTTCCAGCGCGAGCATTACTGGCTCGACGCCCCCGCCGAGGCGGCGGGCGCCGGTGCGGCGGCCGGTCTCGGGCTGGGCTCGGCGGAGCACCCCCTGCTGGGGGCCGCCGTGGAACTGGCCGGTGCCGACGGGTTCCTGCTGACGGGCCGCCTGTCGCTCCAGACGCACCCCTGGCTCGCCGACCACGCCGTGGCCGGTGCCGTTCTGCTGCCGGGCACCGGTTTCGTGGAGCTGGCGATCCGCGCCGGCGACCAGGTGGGCTGTGACGTGGTGGAGGAGCTGACGCTCCAGGCGCCGCTGATCCTCCCCGAGCGCGGCGGCGTCCAGCTGCAGCTCACCATCGGCGAGCCCGACGACGCGGGCAGCCGCTCCCTGAACATCTACTCCCGCGCGGGCGACGCCTCCGCCGACACCGCCTGGACCTGTCACGCCCTCGGCGTCCTCGGCGTCAGCGGCACTTCCGCGCCGGACGAGGCGACCGCCGCCCTGGCCGGCACCTGGCCCCCGGCCGGTGCCACCGTGGTGCGGACCGACGACCTCTACGACAACTTCGACGCCGCCGGCTACGGCTACGGCCCCGTCTTCCGTGCCGTGCAGGGCGCGTGGCGGCGCGGCGACGAGGTCTTCGCCGACGTGGCCCTGCCCGAGGAGAACCGCGAGGACGCCGCCCGCTTCGGTGTCCACCCGGCCCTCCTCGACGCCGCCCTCCACGGAGTGCGGCTCGGGGACTTCTTCACCGACGACCGGACCCGGCTGCCGTTCGCCTGGCGCGGGGTGTCGCTGCACGCGGCCGGTGCCTCGGCGCTGCGCGTGCGGCTGGCCCCGGCCGGCCCTGACGCGGTGTCGGTGACGGTGGCGGACGGCACGGGCCGGCTCGTCGCGTCCGTCGACTCGCTCGCCCTGATGCCCGTCGACCAGACGCAGCTCTCCGCCGCGGCCGCCGAGCACGGCCCGCAGCACGACGCGCTGTTCCGTATCGACTGGACCGCCGTGCCGCCGCTCACCACGGGAGGCGAGCGCTGGGCGCTCGTCGGCCCCGACGCCGGGGGGCTGGCCGCGGACCTGCGCCGCGGCGCCGGGGGAGAGGTGTACCCGGACCTGGGCGCGCTCGGCGCGACCCTCGCGGCCGGTACCGGGGCGGCGCCCCTGGTCGTGCTGGACTGCCTGCCCCAGGCCCCGGCGGCGCTCGTCGTCCCGGAGGCGGCGCGCGCGGCCGTACACCGCGCCCTGGACGCCGTACGGTCCTGGATCGAGGACGACAGGTTCACCGGGTCGCCCCTCGTCGTGGTCACCCGTGGCGCGGTCGCGGCCGGATCCGACGACGATGTGACCGACCTGGCCGCGGCGCCCGTGTGGGGCCTGCTGCGGGCGGCGCAGACGGAGAACCCCGGCCGCTTCGTCCTGCTGGACACCGACGGGTCGCAGGCGTCCCGCGACGCCCTGCCGGCCGCGCTGGCCTGGGCGGTCGCCCAGGACGAGCCGCAGTTGGCGGTGCGCGAGGGCGAGGTGCGGCTGCCGCGCATGGCGCGGGCCGCGCAGGGCGGCGGGGCGCTGACCCCGCCCGCCGGAGCGCCGGCCTGGCGGCTGGAGGTGCCGAACAAGGGCTCGTTCGCCAACCTGGAGCTGCTGGAGTCCCCGGCGGCCACCGAGCCCCTGGCCGCCGGGCAGGTGCGGGTGCAGGTCCGCGCGGCCGGCATGAACTTCCGTGACGTGGTCCTCGCCCTCGGTGTCGTGCCCGACCAGGAGGTCATGGGCAACGAGGGCGCCGGTGTGGTGATCGAGGTCGGCGAAGGGGTGCGGGACCTGGCCCCCGGCGACCGGGTGATGGGCGTGTTCTCCGGAGCCTTCGGCCCGGTCGCCGTCACCGACCGGCGGATGCTGGCCCCCATGCCCGCCGGCTGGGACTTCGTCCAGGCCGCCTCCGTCCCGGTCGTCTTCCTCACGGCCTACTACGGACTGCGGGACCTGGCCGGGCTGCGGACGGGCGAGCGGGTGCTGGTGCACAACGCCGCCGGTGGTGTCGGCATGGCCGCCGTGCAGCTGGCCCGGCACTGGGGCGCGGAGGTCTACGGCACGGCCAGCGAGGGCAAGTGGGACGCCCTGCGGGCCTCCGGCCTGGACGACGCGCGCATCTCCTCCTCCCGGAACCTGGAGTTCGAGGACCGCTTCCTGGCGGCGACCGACGGCCAGGGCATGGACGTGGTGCTGGACGCCCTCGCGGGCGAGTTCGTGGACGCCTCGCTGCGGCTGCTGCCGCGCGGCGGCCGGTTCCTCGAAATGGGCAAGACCGACAAGCGGGACGCCGCGGGGGTGGCCGAGGCCCACCCCGGCGTGGCCTACCAGGCGTTCGACCTGAACGAGGCCGGCCTGGACCGCACCCAGGAAATGCTCGTCGAACTCCTGGAACTCTTCGCGCAGGGCGTGCTGAAGCCGCTCCCGGTGACCTCCTGGGACGTGCGGCGCGCACCGGACGCCTTCCGCTTCCTCAGCCAGGCCCGGCACATCGGCAAGGTGGTGCTCACCCTCCCCGCACCCCTCGCCGGAGCGGGCACGGGCTCGGGCACGGTGCTGGTGACGGGTGCCACGGGCACGCTGGGTGGCGTCGTCGCCCGGCACTTGGCCGTGGCGCACGGTGTGCGGCAGTTGTTGCTGGTGAGTCGTCGTGGTGCTGAGGCGCCGGGTGCGTCCGAGCTGGTCGCGGACCTGGCCGAGCTCGGCGCGTCGGCCCGCGTGGTGGCATGCGACGTGGCCGACCGGGACGCCCTCGCCGATCTGCTGGCGTCCGTACCGGCCGACCACCCGCTGACGGCCGTCGTGCACACGGCGGGCGTCCTCGACGACGGTCTCGTCTCCGCGATGACCCCGGACCGGATCGACGGTGTGCTGCGGCCGAAGGTGGACGCGGCGTGGAACCTGCACGAGCTGACCCGCGACCTCGACCTCTCCGCCTTCGTCCTCTTCTCCTCGGTGTCCGGCGCGCTGGGCAACGCCGGCCAGGGCAACTACGCGGCCGCGAACGTCTTCCTCGACGCCCTGGCCGCCGCACGGCGGGCCGGGGGACTGCCGGGTCTGTCGCTGGCCTGGGGCTTCTGGGAGCAGCGCAGTGACATGACGGGCGAGCTCAGCGAGGCCGACCTGGCGCGCATGGCGCGCTCGGGCCTCGTGGCGCACTCGTCCGAGGAGGGCCTCGCGCTCCTCGACGCCGCCGTCGCCGCCGACGAGGCGCTCCTGCTGCCCGTACGGCTGGACACGGCCGTCCTGCGCTCCGCACACGGACCGGTACCGGCGCTGCTGCGCGGCCTGGTCCGCGCGCCGGTGCGCCGCGCCCGGGCCCTGGAGGGCTCCGGCCCGGTCGGCGGCCCGGCCGGAGCCGCCGAACTGGCACAGAGCCTCGCCGGGCGGCCCGAGGGCGAACAGCTCCGCAGCCTCTCGGAGTTCGTACGCGGCCACGTCGCCACCGTGCTCGGGCACGGCTCGGCCGCCGCGGTCGAGGAGACCAAGGCGTTCCGGGAGCTCGGCTTCGACTCGCTGACGTCGGTGGAACTGCGGAACCGCCTCAACGCCGCGACGGGGCTCCGGCTCCCCGCGACCCTGGTGTTCGACCATCCGACACCCGCCGCGCTCGCCCGCTACCTCCTCGACGAGCTGCTGGGTGCCGCCGTCCCCGCCGAGGCGGCGGCCGTCGCCATGGCCTCGGACGACGACCCGATCGTCATCGTGGGCATGAGCTGCCGCTTCCCGGGAGACGCCGCCACCCCCGAGGCGCTGTGGGACCTGCTGGCCTCCGGCGGCGACGGCATCACCGCATTCCCGGCCGACCGGGGCTGGGACATCGACGACCTCTACGACCCGGACCCGGAGCGGTCGGGCAAGACCTATGTCCGCACCGGCGGGTTCCTGCACGACGCCGCCGAGTTCGACGCGGGTTTCTTCGGCATCTCGCCGCGTGAGGCGCTGGCGATGGACCCGCAGCAGCGACTGCTCCTGGAGACTTCCTGGGAATCCTTCGAACGCGCGGGCATCGACCCCGCCACCGTGCGCGGCGCCCGGGCGGGCGTCTTCGCGGGAGCGGCGGCCCAGGGCTACGCCTTCGGCATGCAGCAGTCCGCGGAAGGCAGCGAGGGCTACTACCTCACCGGCAGCACCACCTCCGCGATCTCCGGCCGCGTCGCCTACACCCTGGGCCTGGAGGGTCCGGCGGTCACCGTGGACACGGCGTGCTCGTCGTCGCTGGTGGCCCTGCACCTGGCCGTGCAGGCCCTGCGTGCCGGGGAGTGCTCGCTGGCCCTGGCCGGCGGCGTGAGCGTCATGGCCACGTCGATGGTCTTCGTGGAGTTCAGCCGCCAGCGCGGCCTGGCCGTCGACGGCCGCTGCAAGGCGTTCTCGGACGGTGCCGACGGCACGTCGTGGGCCGAGGGCGCGGGCATGCTGCTCCTGGAGCGGCTGTCGGACGCGCGGAAGAACGGCCACCGGGTACTCGCGGTGGTGCGTGGCAGCGCCGTGAACCAGGACGGTGCGAGCAATGGTCTGACGGCGCCCAACGGCCCGTCCCAGCAGCGCGTGATCCGCGCCGCGCTCGCGAACGGGGGCCTGGCGCCCGCCGACGTCGACGCTGTCGAAGCGCACGGTACGGGCACCACGCTGGGTGACCCGATCGAGGCGCAGGCCCTGCTCGCCACCTACGGGCAGGACCGGCCGGAGGACCGGCCGCTGTGGCTGGGTTCGCTGAAGTCGAACATCGGCCACGCGCAGGCCGCCGCCGGCGTGGGTGGCGTCATCAAGATGGTGTTGTCCATGCAGCACGGGGTCCTGCCGCGGACTTTGCACGCGGACGAGCCGTCGTCGAAGGTGGACTGGTCGGCGGGTGCGGTGGAGCTGCTGACCGAGCAGCGGGAGTGGCCGGACGTCGAGGGGCGCCCGCGCCGCGCGGGTGTGTCGTCCTTCGGTGTCAGTGGCACGAATGCGCATGTGATTCTGGAGCAGGCGCCTTCCGAGCCGGTTGAGGCCGCCGCGTCCGCCGAGCTTCCTGCGGTGCCGTGGGTGGTGTCGGGTCGTGGCGTGGAGGCGCTTCGGGCCCAGGCCGCCCGGTTGCTGGACCGTGTCGAGGGCGATGCCGAGGTGTCGCCGGTGGACGTGGGCTGGTCGCTGACCTCCAGCCGTGCGGCCTTCGATCACCGGGCCGTTGTCATCGGTGCCTCGGGTGACGGTCTGCGGGCCGGGCTGGGTGCGCTGGCCCGGGGCGAGGACGCCCCCGGCCTGGTGGCCGGCCCGGCAACGGGCATCGGACCGGCCGGTGGCCGGGTCGTGTTCGTCTTCCCCGGCCAGGGCTCGCAGTGGGCCGGCATGGCCGTCGGCCTGCTGGACGCCTCGCCGGAGTTCGCACAGCGGATGGCCGAGTGCGAGAAGGCCCTCGCGCCCTACGTGGACTGGTCGCTGACCGGGGTGCTGCGCGGCGAGCCGGGCGCACCCGGGTTCGACCGGGTGGACGTGGTCCAGCCGGTGCTCTTCGCGGTGATGGTGTCCCTGGCGGAGCTGTGGCGCTCGTACGGTGTCGAACCGTCCGCCGTCATCGGCCACTCGCAGGGCGAGATCGCCGCCGCCTGCGTCGCCGGCGCCCTGTCCCTGGACGACGCCGCCCGCGTGGTGACCCTGCGCTCGCAGGCCATCGCCGGGGGCCTCGCCGGCCACGGCGGCATGGTGTCCGTGCCGCTGACCGCCGGGCAGGCCGCCGAGCGCATCGCCCCCTGGGACGGCCGCCTGTCGATCGCCGCCGTCAACGGCCCCACCTCGGTGGTCATTTCCGGAGAGGTCGGCGCGCTGGACGAGATGTTCGCGGCCTGCGAGGCCGACGGCATCCGGGCCCGCCGCATCCCGGTCGACTACGCCTCGCACTCCGCCCAGGTCGAGCGCATCGAGACCGAACTGGCCGAGCTCCTCGCCGGGATCACCCCGCGCACGCCGAGCATCCCGTTCCACTCGACGGTGACCGGCGAGCTGATCGACACGGCGGTGTTGGACGCCGCGTACTGGTACCGGAACCTGCGGCAGACCGTTCGCTTCGAGGAGACCGTCGGCACCGTCCTGGAGGCCGGGGACGCGCTCTTCGTCGAGGTGTCCGCACACCCGGTGCTCACCGTCGGCGTACAGGAGACCGTCGAGGCCCGTGGCACAGGCCGGTCCGTGGTGACGGGCACCCTGCGCCGGGACGAGGGCGGCCTCGACCGCTTCCTGGTCTCCCTCGCGGAGGCGTACGTCCACGGTGCGCCCGTCGCATGGGCCCGTGCCTTCGACGGCGCGGGCGCCACCCGGGTGGAACTGCCCACCTACGCCTTCCAGCGCGAGCACTACTGGCTGGAGACCGCCGTCGACACGGCAGGCGCGGTGTCCGGCCTCGGGCTCGGCTCCGCCGGGCACCCCCTGCTCGGCGCGGCGGTGGAACTGCCCGACTCCGAGGGTGTCGTGTTCACCGGACGGCTCTCGCTGCGCACCCACCCCTGGCTCGCCGACCACGCGGTGGCGGGCACGGTGCTGCTGCCGGGTACCGGCTTCGTGGAGCTGGCGATCCGCGCCGGTGACGAGGTCGGCTGCGACACGGTGGAGGAGCTGACGCTCCAGGCACCTCTGATCATCCCCGGGCGCGGCGGCGTCCAGCTGCGGCTGACCGTCCTCGAACCGGACGACTCCGGCCGCCGCGTCTTCACCGTGTACTCCCGGCGGGAGGACCCGTCCCCGGACGAGGTCTGGACGTGCCACGCCACGGGCGTCCTCGCCACCGCCGCGCCGGCCCCCGGCGAGGAGGCGGCACAGTGGCCCCCGGCGGGTGCCACGGCGGTGGACGTCGAGGGCCTGTACGAGGGCTTCGCCGCCGTCGACTACGGCTACGGGCCGGTGTTCCAGGGCGTGCGGGCGGTGTGGCGCCGTGGTGCCGAGGTGTTCGCGGAGGTGGCGCTGCCGGAGGAGTCGCGGGAGGACGCGGCCCGGTTCGGGCTGCACCCGGCGCTGTTGGACGCGGCACTGCACGGCGTCCGGCTGGGTGACTTCTTCGCGGACGACCAGGCGCGGCTGCCGTTCGCGTGGCGAGGGGTGTCGCTGCACGCGGTGGGTGCGTCGGCTCTGCGGGTGCGGCTGGCGCCGGCGGGCGCGGATGCCGTGTCGGTGAGCGTGGCCGACAGCACGGGCAGGCCCGTCGCCTCGGTCGGCTCTCTCGTCATGCGGCCGGTGGACCCCGGGCAGCTCGGCCAAGCCGGACGGGACGGGCTGCGCGACGCGCTGTTCCGCATGGAGTGGACGCCCGCCCCCCAGGGGACGCCGCACACTGCCGAGGACTGGGCGCTGATCGGTGACCCGGAAGCGCTCCCCGGCCCCTTCGGCGCGGGGACCTATCCCGACCTGGAGACCCTGGGCGCGACGGTCGGGTCCGGCGCGGTGCCGACGACGGTCGTCGTTCCCTTCACCGGCCCGCCCACCGAGGCGGCCGGATCCGTTGCCGCCGTGCACGCGGCCCTCGGGCGGGCCTTGTCCCTGGTGCAGGGATGGCTGGCGGACGACCGGTTCGCCGGGTCGCGGCTCGTGGTCGTGACGCGGGGCGCGGTGCCGGCGGGTGTGGCGGCTGTCGATCTGGTGGCGGCTCCGGTGTGGGGCCTGCTGCGGTCGGCGCAGTCGGAGAACCCGGGCCGCTTCGCCCTCGCGGACACCGATGACGCGCAGGCATCGCAGGACGCCCTGCCGGCGGCCGTGACCTGGGCGATCGCCCAGGACGAGCCGCAGGTGGCGGTGCGCGGTGGCGAGGTGCTGGTGCCGCGTCTCCGGCGAGCGGCAGCCGGGTCGGAGGCCGGTACGGCTTCCTTCGGTGCGGGCACGGTGTTGGTGACGGGTGCGACGGGCACGCTGGGTGGCCTGGTGGCCCGGCATCTGGTGACCGGTCACGGTGTGCGGCAGCTGTTGCTGGTGAGTCGTCGTGGTGCGGAGGCGCCTGGTGCGTCGGAGCTGGTGGCGGAGCTCGCCGAACTCGGTGCCTCGGCCCGGGTGGTGGCGTGCGACGTGGCCGACCGGGAATCGGTGGCCGCTCTGCTGGCCTCGGTCCCGGCGGACCACCCCCTTACGGGCATCGTCCACACGGCGGGAACGATGGACGACGGAATCGTCTCCGCGCTCACCCCTGACCGCGTCGGCGGCGTGCTGCGGCCGAAGGTCGATGCCGCGTGGAATCTGCATGAGCTGACCCGTGGTCTTGATCTGTCCGCGTTCGTGCTGTTCTCTTCGGCGTCGGGTGTGCTGGGGACGGCCGGTCAGGGCAATTACGCGGCAGCGAATGTCTTCTTGGACGCGCTGGCGGTGGCGCGGCGGGCCGAGGGTCTGCCGGGTGTGTCGCTGGCGTGGGGTTTCTGGGAACAGCGCAGTGGCATGACCGGTGACCTGGGTGAGGCCGACCTCGCGCGGATGGCGCGTTCGGGTCTGGTCGCCCTCTCGTCCGACGAGGGTCTCGCTCTCTTCGACGCGGCCGTCACCGGCGACGAGGCCACGCCGCTGCCGATGCGGCTGAACACCTCCGTTCTGCGGGCCGCCGGGGACTCGCTCCCTGCCGTGCTGCGCGGGCTGGTGGCGTCCCCGGCGCGGCGCGGCCGTGCTGCCGCCGCGGACGCGGCAGGTTCCGCCGGGCTCGCCCGGACGCTCGCGGGCCTGTCCGGCGCCGAGCGGCTGCGGACGGTCCTGGAACTCGTGCGCGGTCAGGTCGCGACGGTGCTGGGGCACGGTTCGGGTGACGCGGTGGAGGAGAGCCGGGCGTTCAAGGAGCTCGGGTTCGACTCGCTCACCGCGGTCGATCTGCGGAACCGCCTCAACGCCGCGACCGGGCTCCGTCTCCCCGCGACCCTGGTCTTCGACCACCCCACCCCCACCGCACTCGCCCGCTACCTGCTGGACGAGCTCATCGGCGGGCAGGACGACGCCACGGCCGTGACCCCGGCGACGTTCACCGGCATGCCCGGCGGAACGGCCGACGACCCCGTCGTGATCGTGGGCATGGGTTGCCGCTACCCGGGAGGCGTGACCTCACCGGAAGAGCTGTGGAGCCTGGTCGCCTCGGCCCAGGACGGCATCTCCTCCTTCCCGCTGGACCGTGACTGGGACGTGGAGAACCTCTACGACCCGGACCCCGAGCGCCAGGGCAAGAGCTATGTCCGCGAGGGCGGTTTCCTCCACGATGCCGCCGAGTTCGACCCGGCGTTCTTCGGGATCAGCCCGCGCGAGGCGCTGGCGATGGACCCGCAGCAGCGGCTGCTGCTGGAGACCTCCTGGGAGGCCATGGAGCGTGCCGGGATCGACCCCGCCACCCTGCGGGGCAGCCGGGCGGGTGTCTTCACCGGGGTCATGTACAACGACTACGGTTCGCGGCTGCGCGTGGCTCCCGAGGGCTTCGAGGGCTACCTCGGCAACGGCAGCGCGGGCAGCGTCGCGTCGGGCCGCATCGCCTACACCTTCGGTCTCGAAGGCCCGGCGGTGACGGTGGACACGGCATGCTCGTCGTCCCTGGTCACCCTCCACCTCGCAGCCCAGGCCCTCCGGGCGGGGGAGTGCTCGCTGGCCCTGGCCGGCGGTGTCACGGTGATGTCCACGCCGATGACCTTCGTGGAGTTCAGCCGCCAGCGGGCGCTGTCCCCGGACGGCCGCTGCAAGTCCTTCGCGGACGGTGCGGACGGCACGGGATGGGCCGAGGGCGCGGGCATGGTGCTGCTGGAGCGGCTGTCCGACGCCCGCCGCAACGGGCACCCGGTGCTGGCGGTGTTGCGTGGCAGTGCTGTGAACCAGGACGGTGCGAGCAATGGTCTGACGGCGCCGAACGGCCCGTCGCAGCAGCGTGTGATCCGACAGGCGCTGGCGAGTGCCGGGCTGACGGCCGCGGACGTCGATGCGGTGGAGGCGCACGGTACGGGCACCACGCTGGGTGACCCGATCGAGGCGCAGGCGCTGTTGGCGACGTATGGTCAGGACCGGCCGGGGGACCGGCCGTTGTGGCTGGGTTCGCTGAAGTCGAACATCGGGCACACGCAGGCCGCCGCCGGTGTGGGTGGCGTCATCAAGATGGTGTTGTCCATGCAGCACGGGGTCCTGCCGCGGACGCTGCATGTGGATGAGCCGTCGTCGAAGGTGGACTGGTCGGCGGGTGCGGTGGAGCTGCTGACCGAGCAGCGGGAGTGGCCGGAGGTGGGGGACCGTCCCCGGCGTGCGGGTGTCTCCTCGTTCGGTGTGAGCGGTACGAACGCACACGTCATCCTGGAGCAGGCCCCCGAGCCGGCCCTGGCCGCCGAGCCGGTCGAGGTGCCGGTGGTGCCCGTGGTGCTCTCCGGCCGTGGCACCGCCGCGCTGCGGGGCCAGGCGGGCCGGCTGCTGGCGCACCTGCGCGGTGACGCCGAGGTGTCGCCGGTGGACGTGGGCTGGTCGCTCGCGTCGGGCCGCGCGGCCTTCGACCACCGGGCCGTGGTCGTCGCCGGTGACCGGGAGGAACTGCTCGCCGGCCTGGGCGCCCTCGCCCGGGGCGAGGAGACCCCCGCGGTCACCACGGGCCTGCCCGAGGGCGTGACGCGGGCCGGTGGCCGGGTCGTGTTCGTCTTCCCCGGCCAGGGCTCGCAGTGGGCCGGGATGGCGGTGGGGCTGCTGGACGCCTCACCCGTGTTCGCGGAGCGGATGGCGGCCTGCGAGAAGGCGCTGTCGGTGTTCGTGGACTGGTCGGTCACCGATGTCCTGCGGCAGGTTCCGGGTGCGCCCGGCCTGGACCGGGTGGACGTCGTCCAGCCCGCGTCCTGGGCGGTGATGGTGTCGCTGGCGGAGCTGTGGCGTTCGTACGGTGTCGAGCCGTCCGCCGTTGTGGGTCACTCGCAGGGCGAGATCGCCGCTGCTTGTGTCGCGGGTGCGCTGTCCTTGGACGACGCGGCCCGGGTGGTGGCTCTGCGGTCGCAGGCCATCGCCGAGAGCCTGGCCGGTGATGGTGGCATGGTGTCCGTCGCCCTGCCGCTCACCGACGTGGAAGCCCGTCTGGCCCGGTGGTCGGGTCTGATCGAGGTCGCCGCGCTGAACGGTCCGACCTCCGTCGTCGTGGCCGGTGACCCGAAGGCCCTGGACGAACTGATCGCCGAGTGCGAGGCGGAGGGCGTTCGTGCCCGCCGTGTCCCGGTCGACTACGCCTCCCACACCTCTCACGTGGAGCGCATCGAGTCCAAGCTGGCCGAGGTGCTGGCCGGTGTCGGCCCGCAGTCGTCGAGTGTGCCGTTCTACTCCACCGTCACCGGTCAGTCGGCCGATACGACGTCCCTGGACGCCGCGTACTGGTACCGGAACCTGCGGCAGACCGTCCGCTTCGAGGAGACCGTCGGCAGCATCCTGAGCGAGGGCGACGCCGTCTTCGTCGAGGTGTCCGCCCACCCCGTCCTGACCATGGCCGTGCAGGAGACCGCGGAGACCCGTGACGCCCGGCAGACCGTGGCGATGGGGACCCTCCGCAGGGAGGAGGGCGGCCCGGGCCGGTTCCTCGCTTCCCTCGCCGCCGCGTACGTCCACGGCGTCCCGGTCGACTGGGCCCGTGCCTTCGAGGGCACCGGCGCCTCCCGCGCCGACCTCCCGACCTACGCCTTCCAGCGCCAGCGGTACTGGCTGGAGGCCCCGGCCGAGCCGGCCGGTGGCAGCGCGCCGGTGGCCGCGGTGGATGACAGCTTCTGGGAAGCGGTCGAGCGCGGCGACCTGGAGTCCCTCGCGACGACCCTCGACGTCGAGGGCCAGGAGGAGCAGTCGCTCAACGCGATGCTGCCCGCCCTGTCCTCGTGGTACCGGCAGCGCCGCACGCAGTCGACCCTCGACCGCTGGCGCTACCGCGTCACCTGGAAGCCGCTGCCCGAGGAGCCCTCGGCGGCCGTGGCGTCCCTGACCGGGACGTGGCTGCTGGTGGCGCCCACTGCCCACGCCGACGACGCGTGGGTCACCGCCTCTGCCCGTACGCTCACGGACGCCGGGGCCACGGTCGTACGGGTCGACTGGGACCCGTTCGGCGGAGACGACAGGGCTCACCTGGCCGAGCGGCTGCGA
The DNA here is from genome assembly GCF_018614525.1 of Streptomyces sp. ISL-11. Lineage (GTDB taxonomy): Bacteria > Actinomycetota > Actinomycetes > Streptomycetales > Streptomycetaceae > Streptomyces. Next base: position 14,547 of record NZ_JAGGOL010000022.1, on the reverse strand, counting down.
GCGGCCCTCGCGAGCAGTGCGCAGGACGGCGCGGCCACGGTCGGCGGAGTGCTGTCGCTGCTGGCGCTCGACGAGGCACCGCATCCGGTCCACCCGGTGGTCCCCCAGGGGCTGGCCGGCACGCTGGTGCTGGTGCAGGCGCTGGGCGACCTCGAGCTGGACGCGCCCCTCTGGCTGGGCACGTGGAACGCGGTGTCGACCGGCCGCGCGGACAGCACCGTCGTCAGCCCGACGCAGGCTCAGATGTGGGGCCTCGGAAGGGTCGTCGGCCTGGAACACCCGCAGCGCTGGGGTGGCTTGATCGACCTCCCGGAATCTCCGATTCCGAATGTCGTGACGCGACTTCGCGGAGTGCTCGCCGGGGGCGCCACGGGCTCCGAGGACCAATTGGCTCTGCGAACCTCCGGGTTGCTGGCCAGGAGGCTTGAACACGCTCCCATCAGCGAAATTAGGGCTGTACGGGACTGGAAGCCGCAGGGTACGGTCTTGATCACTGGGGGAACTGGGGCGTTGGGCAGGGAGGCTGCCCTATGGCTGGCGCGCCGGGGAGCCCAGCACCTTGTCCTGACAAGCCGGAGTGGGTTGTCAGCACCGGGTGCTGGAGAGCTGGAAGCAGAGCTGACGGGGGTCGGTGCTCGCGTGACGGTAGCCGCTTGCGATGTCGCGGATCGTTCCGCGCTCGCGGAGTTGTTGGAGAAGCTGAGGGCCGACGGGTCTCCCGTGCGGGCCGTGGTCCACGCGGCCGGCGTCGCGCCGACCGCGAGCCTGGACGACACGGACCTGGCCGCGTTCGCCGACGTCGCCATGGGCAAGGTCGCGGGTGCCGCGAACCTGGACGAGCTGTTGCAGGACGATGAGTTGGACGCGTTCGTGCTCTTCTCGTCGAACGGCGGTGTCTGGGGCGCGGGAGGTCAGGGCGCCTACGCGGCGGCCAACGCCTACCTGGACGGCCTGGCCGAGCGGCGCCGCGCCCGTGGCCTGACGGCCACCTCGGTGGCCTGGGGCGCGTGGGCCGGCGGCGGCATGCTCGCGGACAACGAGGCCGAGGAGCACATGCGCCGCCAGGGGGTCCTCGCGATGGACCCGGAGCTGGCGATCGGCGCACTGCAGCAGACGCTCGACCACGACCTGACGTGCGCGGTGGTCGCGGACATGGACTGGGCGCGCTTCGTCCCCGGCTTCACGATGGCCCGGCCGAGGCCCCTGCTCGACGAATTGCCGGAGGTCCAGGAGTTCCTCCGGACCGATGCGGGAGATTCCGTCGCATTCGAAGGCGACGGGACCGGCACCGCGTCCGCTTCGCCGCTGGCGCGGCAGTTCGCGGAAACCCCGGAGGCCGAGCGGACCCGCTTCCTGCTGGACTTCGTGCGCACCAACGCCGCCGCGGTACTGCGGCACGGCGGGCACGAGGCCATCGGTGAGGAGCAGGCGTTCAGGGAGCTCGGCTTCGATTCGCTGACGGCAGTTGAACTGCGGAACCGCCTGCAGACGGCCACCGGAATGCGGCTGCCCGTCGCGCTGATCTTCGACTACCCGACGCCGCTGGCGCTGGCGGGACACCTGCGCGAACAGCTGGGCGGCGCGGCGGACGGCGCGGACGGATCCCCGCTCGCGGAGCTGGACCGCCTGGAGGTCTCGGTTCTCTCGATGCTCTCGGAGGAAGGCGACCTGCGGGACGCGGTCACCACGCGACTGCAGGTCCTGCTGGAGAAGCTGGGCGGCACCCCAGAGGCCGAGGTCACCGGCCTCGCCGTGGAGGAGCAGCTCGACACGGCTTCGGACGACGAGATATTCGACTTCATCAACCAGGAGTTCGGAAAGTCCTGAGCCCTCGCTCGGCATCCGGGCCGCCATGGCCCGGATGCCGGCGACAGCTTGTGATTACCCTCCGAAACAGGCAAGGTCTGAGATGGCGAACGACGAAAAGCTTCGTGAATATCTGAAATGGGTCACGGCGGATCTGCACAAGACGCGGCAGCGTCTGCAGGAGCAGGAAGCCGGAGAGCGCGAGCCCATTGCGATCGTCGCCATGAGCTGTCGATTTCCCGGTGGCGTCGAATCCCCCGAAGAACTCTGGCAGTTGCTTCTGCGGGGCGGCGACGCCGTCACCGGATTCCCTGACAGCCGTGGCTGGGACATCGAGAACCTGTACGACCCGGACCGTGAGTCGGGCCGGTCGGACACCAGTTATGCGAACGAGGGCGGTTTCGTCCACGACGCCGATCATTTCGACCCGGCGTTCTTCGGTATCTCGCCGCGCGAGGCGATCGCCATGGACCCGCAGCAGCGGCTGCTGCTGCACACCTCGTGGGAGGCGATCGAGCGGGCGGGCATCGCCCCCTCGGCGCTGAAGGGCTCGCAGACCGGCGTCTTCATCGGAGGCACCCCCTCCAGTTATGGCGCGCAGACCGGTGCGGCCGTACCGGAGGACGTCGCGGGTTACCTGCTGACGGGCAACGCCGGAGCGGTCCTCTCGGGGCGCCTGTCGTACTTCCTGGGCCTGGAGGGCCCGGCGGTCACGGTGGACACGGCATGCTCGTCGTCCCTGGTCACCCTGCACGAGGCCGCCCACGCGCTGAGGCGGCGGGAGTGCTCGCTGGCCCTGGCCGGCGGTGTCGCGGTGATGTCCACTCCAGTGGCCTTCGTGGAGTTCAGCCGTCAGCGGGGACTGGCCGCGGACGGCCGCTGCAAGTCCTTCTCGGAGACGGCGGACGGCACGGGCTGGGGCGAAGGCGCGGGCGTGCTGCTCCTGGAGCGGCTGTCCGACGCGCGGAAGAACGGCCACCGGGTGCTGGCGGTGCTGCGGGGCAGCGCGGTGAACCAGGACGGTGCGAGCAACGGTCTGACGGCGCCGAACGGCCCGTCGCAGCAGCGTGTCATCCGGGCCGCCCTTGCGAACGCGCGGCTGTCCGCCACCGATGTGGACGTCGTGGAGGCGCATGGTACGGGGACGACGCTGGGTGACCCGATCGAGGCGGAGGCCCTGCTGGCCACGTACGGTCAGGGGCGCCCGGCCGGCCAGCCGCTGTGGCTGGGTTCGCTGAAGTCCAACATCGGGCACACGCAGGCGGCGGCGGGCGTGGCGGGCGTCATCAAGATGGTGCTCGCACTGCAGAACGAAACCTTGCCCCGCACGCTGCACGTGGACGAACCCCTGCGACAGGTCGACTGGTCCTCGGGCGCGGTCTCGCTGCTCACGGAGCAGCGGGAGTGGCCGGAGGCCGAGGGTCGTCCGCGCCGGGCGGGTGTGTCGTCGTTCGGTGTGAGCGGTACGAACGCGCACATCATCGTCGAGGAGGCGCCGAAGCCGGAGCTGGAGCCGGTTGAGGCTGTGGCGGGGGTTGTCGATCTGCCGGTGGTGCCGTGGGTGGTGTCCGGTCGTGGCGCGGAGGCGCTGCGGGGGCAGGCCGGTCGGTTGTTGGCTCGCGTTGAGGGTGATGCTGCGGTGTCGCCGGTGGATGTGGGTTGGTCACTGGCGGCGGGGCGTGCTGCGTTTGAGGACCGGGCTGTTGTTCTCGGTGCTTCGGGTGATGAGTTGCGGGCGGGGCTTGATGCCTTGGCGCGTGGTGAGTCGGCGCCTGGTGTTGTTCAGGGGGTTGCGGGTTCGGGTCGGTTGGCTGTGGTGTTCTCGGGTCAGGGCTCGCAGCGGGCGGGTATGGGCCGGGAGTTGTATGGGCAGTTTCCTGTGTTCGCGCGTGCCTTTGATGAGGCGTGTGAGGTGTTGGACCGGGAGTTGTCCGGTCATGTTTCCCACTCCGTGAAGGATGTGGTTTTCGGCGGGGATCTGCTGGGTGAGACGGTGTTCACCCAGGCGGGTCTGTTCGCCGTTGAGGTGGCGTTGTTCCGTCTGGTGGAGTCGTTCGGTGTCCGTCCTGATTTTGTGGGCGGTCATTCGATTGGTGAGCTGGTCGCCGCGCATGTTGCGGGTGTGCTGTCGCTGGAGGATGCTGCCCGGTTGGTGGCGGCGCGGGGCCGGTTGATGCAGGCGTTGCCGCGTGGCGGTGCGATGGTCGCTGTCCAGGCGTCCGAGGATGATGTTCGCTCCCTGCTTGTTGACGGTGTGGATATCGCGGCTGTCAACGGTCCGACTTCGCTGGTCCTCTCGGGTGATGAGGACGCGGTCCTGGCGGTCGCGGAGCAGTTGCGTGAGCAGGGTCGTAAGACGAAGCGGCTCGTCGTCTCGCACGCTTTCCATTCTTCCCGTATGGATGGGATGCTGGACGAATTCGGCGCGGTTGCGGAGAGTTTGAGCTATCAGGCTCCGCAGATCCCGGTGGTCTCCAATGTCACCGGTGTTCTGGCCTCCGCCGACGAGCTCGGTTCGGCGGACTACTGGGTGCGTCATGTCCGTGGTGCGGTCCGGTTCGCCGACGGTATTGAGACCCTTGGTGACAGGGGCGTTTCCGTTTTCATCGAGCTCGGTCCCGATGGTGTTCTCAGTGGTATGGGTGCGGAAACGTTTCCGGATGGTGTTTTCACGCCCGTCCTGCGCTCCGGCCGCCCCGAGGTCCAGTCCTTCCTCGCCGGTCTGGGGAAGGCGTGGGCCCATGGTGTCGGTGTGGACTGGGCTGTTGCTTTCGAGGGTGTGGGCGCCTCCCGCGTCGACCTCCCCACTTACGCTTTCCAGGGTCAGCGTTTTTGGCTGGAGACGTCGGGGGCGGTGTTCGAGCCTGGTGTGCTGGGTCTGGAGTCTGCGGGGCATCCGTTGTTGGGTGCGGCTGTGGTGCTGCCGGGTTCAGGTGGTGTGGTGCTGACGGGTCGTTTGTCGTTGCAGTCTCATTCTTGGCTTGCTGATCATGTGGTGGCGGGTGTTGTCCTGTTGCCGGGTACGGGTTTCGTGGAGCTGGCGGTCCGTGCTGGTGATGAGGTCGGTTGTGGGACGGTGGAGGAGCTGACGCTTCAGGCGCCGCTGGTCGTTCCCGAGCGTGGTGCCGTCCAGTTGCGGTTGACTGTCAGTGGTCCTGACGACACCGATCGCCGGACCTTGGAGATCTACTCACGGCCGGAGGACAGCCCCTCCGATGCCGCCGAGTGGACCTGCCACGCGACCGGCGTGCTGACCACCGCCGACCCGGCCCCCGGGCGGGAACTGGCCGAGTGGCCCCCGGCCGACGCCGACGCGATGGAGACCGCCGGCCTGTACGACTTCTTCGAGACCGCCGGTTACCTCTACGGCCCCGTCTTCCGGGGCTTGCGCGCCGCCTGGCGGCGCGGGGACGAGATCTTCGCCGAGGTGGCGCTGCCGGAGGAGCACCAGGCGGAAGCGGCCCGGTTCGGCGTCCACCCCGCCCTCCTCGACGCCGCCCTGCACGCCGTGGGCCTCGGCGTGGCAGGACGCGACGGCGACGATGCCCCCACCGCGCGGCTGCCCTTCGCCTGGCGTGGCGTGTCACTACAGGCCGGCGGTGCGCCCGTGCTGCGGGTGGCCGTGTCGCCGACCACGGGCACGGACGCGGTGACGGTGTCCCTGTCGGACGGCACGGGCCGACCCGTCGCATCGGTGGAATCGCTGGTCATGCGGCCGGTGGACACCGACCAGCTCGGGAGCGCCGCCCGTGGGGGCCTCCACGACTCACTGTTCCGCATGGAGTGGCCCGCAGGCCGTCCGGCGCCCTCCGGGACCGGCCCGTCCGCCCCCTGGGCGCTCGTGGGCGACGACCGCCTCGGTCTGGGCGCCGCACTGGCCGGCGGGCAGGTGACGGTCAAGCCGTACGAGAACCTGGCCGCGTTGGGTCACAGCTTCACCGAGGGCGACGCCTTCCCGGAGACGGTGCTGGCCGGCTGCGTCGCCGAGGACGGTGACCTGCCGCAGGCGGCGCGCACGGCCCTGCGCCAGGCGCTCTCCCTGGTGCAGGAGTGGCTCGCGGACGACCGGTCCGCCGAGTCGCGCCTCGTCGTCGTGACACAGGGAGCGGTGCCCGCGGGCGCGGACGTCACCGACCTGGCGGCAGCCGCCGTCTGGGGTCTGCTGCGGTCGGCGCAGTCGGAGAACCCGGGCCGCTTCGTCCTGCTGGACACCGACGGAGCCCAGGCGTCTCAGGACGCCCTGGCCGCCTCCGTGGCCTGGGCCGTCGCACAGGACGAGCCGCAGGTGGCGGTGCGCGACGGCGAGGTGCGGGTGCCGCGCCTGGCACGCACGACCGCACCGGCCACCGCTACCGCCGCGTCCTTCGGCGCGGGCGCGGGCACGGTCCTGGTGACGGGCGCCACGGGCACTCTGGGCGGCCTGGTCGCCCGTCACCTCGTGACCGGTCACGGCGTGCGGCGGCTGCTGCTGGTCAGCCGCAGTGGCCCGGACGCGCCGGGCGCGTCCGAGCTCGTCACGGAACTGGCCGGCCTGGGCGCGTCAGCCCAGGTGGTGGCCTGCGATGTGGCCGACCGGGACGCCCTCACCGGGCTTCTGGCGTCCGTACCGGCCGAGCACCCGCTCACCGCGGTCGTGCACACGGCGGGCGTACTGGACGACGGCGTCGTCCAAGCGCTGACGCCCGACCGCCTCGACCAGGTTCTTCGGCCGAAGCTCGACGCGGCGGTCCACCTGGACGAGCTGACGCGTGACCTGAACCTGTCCGCGTTCGTTCTCTTTTCCTCCGCCTCCGCCACCTTCGGCAGCGCCGGTCAGGCCAACTACGCCGCCGCCAACGCGTTCCTGGACGCCCTCGCGCAGCGCAGGCGCACCCAGGGCCTGTCCGCCGTCTCCCTCGGCTGGGGCTACTGGGCCCAGGCCAGCGGCATGACGGGCACCCTCGCCGAAGCCGACGTCCAGCGCCTCGCCCGCGGTGGCATGGTGCCGCTGACGGCGGCCAAGGGCCTCGAACTCTTCGACGCCGCCCAGCACCTCGGCGAACCCCTGCTGCTGCCCGTGCAGTTCGACAGTGCCGCCCTTCGCCGGGCCGGTACCGCGGGTGCCGACGCCGTGCCCGTGGTGATGCGCGCCCTGGTGCGCACGCCGACGCGCCGCACGGCCCAGGGCGCTCCAGCGGGCCCGGGGGCCGGTGGTGAGTCCGCGCTGTCACAGCGCCTGGCAGCGGCGGCGGAACCGGAGAGGTCGCGCATCCTGCTGGACCTCGTCCGGACGCAGACGGCCCTGGTGCTCGGCCACGCCGACATGAATGCTGTGGACGCGGGACGCGGATTCCAGGAGCTCGGCTTCGACTCCCTGACCGCCGTCGATTTCCGGAACCGGATGAACGCCGCGACGCATTTGCGGCTCCCGGCCACCCTCATCTTCGACTACCCCACTCCCGCCGCCCTCGCCAAGTATCTCCGCACGGAAATCCCCATCGCCGGTGCGAAGAAGGCGGTTTCCGTCGCCGACGAGCTCGACCGCATGGAACTGGCGCTCACCACCGCGATAGCGGAGGACGAGCAGAAGCGCATGGAAGTCATGGTGCGCATGAAGGCGTTCCTGGCGACGCTCGGTGAAGCCGGAGGGCCGGCAGCGGATTCCCGCGAGGTCGACGACCTCGACTCGGCGTCCGACGACGAGCTGTTCAGCGCCCTCGAGAACGAGCTAAGGAAGTCCTGACCCCATGACCATGGAACACCGTCGTTCTCGAACTGTCTGCGCGGGGAGCTGAATCCGGAAATGTCGAACGAGGACAAGCTCCGTTCCTATCTGAAACTGGCGACCACCGATCTGCGGCAGGCCCGCCGGCGCCTCGAAGAACTCGAGACGAAGGACACCGAACCCATCGCGATCGTCGGAATGAGCTGCCGCTACCCCGGCGGCGTGGCCACCCCGGAGGAGCTCTGGGACCTGGTCGCGACCGGTACCGACGCGGTCTCGGAATTCCCCGCGGACCGTGGCTGGGACGTAGAGAACCTCTACGACCCGGACCCTGACCGCCAGGGCAAGAGCTACGTGCGGGAAGGCGGCTTCCTGCACACGGCGGCCGACTTCGACCCCGGCTTCTTCGGCATCTCACCCCGGGAGGCGCTGGCCACGGACCCGCAGCAGCGGCTGCTGCTGGAGACGTCCTGGGAGGCGCTGGAGCGGGCCGGCATCGCCGCCGAGTCGCTGCGCGGCAGCCGCACGGGCGTCTTCACCGGAGTGATGTACAACGACTACGCGGCACGGATGCGGGTCGCCCCGGACGGCTTCGAGGGGCACATAGGCAACGGCAGCGCGGGCAGCGTCGCTTCGGGCCGCGTGGCCTACACCCTGGGTCTGGAGGGCCCGGCGGTGACGGTGGACACGGCATGCTCGTCGTCCCTGGTCACCCTGCACCTGGCCGTGCAGGCCCTGCGGTCGGGCGAATGCTCGCTGGCCCTGGCCGGCGGCGTGACCGTGATGTCCACGCCGACGGTCTTCGTGGAGTTCAGCCGCCTGCGGGGCCTGGCGGTCGACGGGCGCTGCAAGTCCTTCGCCGATGCGGCGGACGGTGTCGTGTGGGGCGAAGGTGCGGGCATGGTGCTCCTGGAGCGGCTGTCCGACGCTCGCCGCAACGGGCATCCGGTGCTCGCGGTGGTGCGTGGCAGTGCTGTGAACCAGGACGGTGCGAGCAATGGTCTGACGGCGCCGAACGGCCCGTCGCAGCAGCGGGTCATCCGACAGGCGCTGGCGAGTGCCGGGTTGTCGGCCGCGGATGTGGATGCGGTGGAGGCGCACGGTACGGGTACGACGCTGGGTGACCCGATCGAGGCGCAGGCGCTGTTGGCGACGTATGGTCAGGACCGGCCGGAGGACCGGCCGTTGTGGCTGGGTTCGCTGAAGTCGAACATCGGGCACACGCAGGCCGCCGCCGGTGTTGCCGGTGTCATCAAGATGGTGCTGGCCCTGCGGCACGGTGTGCTGCCGCGAACGCTGCACGTGGATGAGCCGTCGTCGAAGGTGGACTGGTCGGCGGGTGCGGTGGAGCTGCTGACCGAGCAGCGGGAGTGGCCGGAGGTGGGGGACCGTCCCCGGCGTGCGGGTGTCTCCTCGTTCGGTGTGAGCGGTACGAACGCGCACGTCATCCTGGAGCAGGCCCCCGAACTGGTGGAGACCACGGAGGCCGTCGGCCCGGCCGCGCTCCCGTGGGTCCTGTCGGCCCGTGGAGCCGATGCGTTGCGGGGCCAGGCCGCCCGGCTCCTCGCCTGTGTCGAGGGTGACGCCGAGGTATCGCCGCTGGACGTGGGCTGGTCGCTGGCCTCGGGCCGCGCGGCATTCGAGAACCGTGCCGTGGCCATCGGAACGGACCGCGGCGACCTTACGGCAGCCCTTCGAGCCGTGGCCCGGGGCGAGGAGGCTCCGGGGCTGGTGACGGGTCTGCCCGAGGGCGCCGGTCGGAGCGTGGACCGGGTGGTGTTCGTGTTCCCGGGGCAGGGTTCGCAGTGGGTGGGCATGGGCGCTCAGTTGCTGGAGTCGTCGCCGGTGTTCGCGGAGCGGATGAGCGAGTGTGCTGCCGCGCTGTCGGCTTATGTGGACTGGTCGCTTCTGGACGTGCTGCGGCAGGTTCCGGGTGCGCCCGGTTTTGACCGGGTCGATGTGGTGCAGCCCGCGTCCTGGGCGGTGATGGTTTCTTTGGCGGAGCTGTGGCGTTCGTACGGTGTCGAGCCGTCGGCCGTCATCGGTCACTCGCAGGGCGAGATCGCCGCTGCTTGTGTCGCGGGTGCGCTGTCGCTGGACGACGCGGCCCGTGTCGTGGCCCTGCGGTCGCAGGCCATCGCCGAGAGCCTCGCCGGGCATGGCGGCATGGTGTCCGTCGCCCTGCCGCTCACCGACGTGGAAGCCCGTATCGCCCGTTGGCCCGGGCAGATCGAGGTCGCCGCCCTCAACAGCCCGACATCCGTGGTCGTGGCCGGTGACCCGAAGGCCCTGGACGAACTGATCGCCGAGTGTGAGGCCGAGGGCGTTCGCGCCCGTCGCGTCCCGGTCGACTACGCGTCCCATACCTCCCACGTCGAGCGCATCGAGTCCAAGCTGGCCGAGGTGCTGGCCGGTGTCAGCCCGCAGCCGTCGAGCGTGCCGTTCTACTCCACCGTCGACAACGCCTGGGCCGACACGACGGCCCTGGACGCCTCCTACTGGTACCGGAACCTGCGGCAGACCGTGCAGTTCGGCTCCGCGATCAGCGCACTGGCCGGGGAAGGCTTCGATGCGTTCGTCGAGGTGAGCTCCCACCCGGTGCTGACCATGAGCGTCGAGCAGATCGTCGACGGCGCATCCCCTGTCGTCACCGGCACCCTGCGCCGCGACGAAGGCGGTCTCGACCGCTTCCTGACCTCCCTCGCCGACGCGTACGTCCACGGTGTCCCCGTCGACTGGACCCGTGCCTTCACCGGCACCGGAGCCTCCCGCGTCGACCTTCCCACCTATGCCTTCCAGCGCCGCCGCTACTGGCTCGACGCCCCGGAGGAACCGGCCGGGGCGGCCTCCTCCGCCGACCAGGTCGAGGCCGAGTTCTGGGCCGCTGTCGAGCGTGAGGACCTGGAGTCGCTGGCCTCCACGCTGGACCTGTCCGACGGGGCGCCGCTGGGCGCGGTACTGCCCGCACTCTCGACGTGGCGCCGGAACCGCCAGGAGCAGTCCCGCCTCGACAGCTGGCAGTACCGGATCGCCTGGCAGCCCGTTGCCGCCGATTCCTCCACCGCGCTCTCCGGCACCTGGGTCCTCGCCGTGCCCTCCGGCTCGACGGACGACCCGCAGGTCACGAAGGCGGCCACGGCCCTGGAGTCCCGGGGCGCCCGCGTCGTCACGGAGGAACTCGACCTCGCACACGCCGACCGCGACCAGTGGGCACAGCGCATGACCGAAGCCGGCGGGGACGGCTCGCCCGTCACCGGCGTGGTGTCGTTCCTCGCCCTCGACACGTCGCCCGTGGCGACACCGTCCGGCACCGTCCCGAGCGGTGTGGCCGGGACCCTGACCCTGGTCCAGGCCCTCAACCACGCCGACGTGGAAGCCCGGTTGTGGTGCGTGACACGCGGCGCGGTGGCCGTCGAGACCGGTACGGAGCCGACGAGCCCGTCGCAGGCCGAGGTGTGGGGCCTGGGCCGGGTCGTGGCACTGGAACATCCCGAGCGCTGGGGCGGCCTCGTCGACCTGCCCGGGACGCTCTGCGACCGGGCGGCGGAACGGCTGGCCTCGGTGCTGTCGCCCGGTGCCGGCGGCGAGGACCAGGTCGCGGTGCGCGCGGCCGGAGTGTTCGGTCGGCGCCTGATGCGCGTCGCCGGCACGGCCCACGGCCGCGACTGGTGCACCCGTGGCACGGTGCTGGTGACCGGTGGCACGGGCGCGCTGGGCGGGCACGTCGCCCGCTGGCTGGCCCGCAACGGTGCCGAACACCTCGTCCTGACCAGCCGCCGCGGCCCCGGCGCACCGGGCGCGGCGGAACTCCGGGACGAGCTCCTGGCCCTGGGCACCCAGGTGACCCTGGCCGCCTGCGACATGGCCGACCGCGAAGCGGTGGCAGGGCTACTGGCGGCGGTACCCGCCGAGCACCCGCTGACCGCCGTGGTCCACACGGCGGGTGTCCTGGACGACGGGGTCGTCGAGGCACTGACGCCCGAGCGGTTCGCGCGCGTCCTGGCCCCCAAGGCCGACGCGGCCCACCACCTGGACGAACTGACCCGGGACCTGGACCTGACGGCGTTCGTCGTCTTCTCGTCCATGGCCGGCACCGTCGGCGCCGCCGGGCAGGGCAACTACGCCGCCGCCAACGCCCACGTGGACGCCCTCGTGCAGCGGCGCCGCGCCCAAGGGCTGCCGGGCACCTCCGTGGCCTGGGGCACCTGGGCCGGCGGGGGCCTCGCGGTGGGGGAGACCCGGGAGAAGTGGACGAACAGGGGCGGTCTCGCCCCGATGGACCCCGACGACGCGATCGCCGTACTCGGCCAGGTCCTCGCCCGCGGCGACGAGTTCGCGGCGGTCGCGGACGTGGACTGGGAACGGTTCGTGCCGGCCTTCACCACCGTCCGCCCCTCGCCCCTGATCTCCGGAATCCCCGAAGCCTGGCGCGTCGTACGGGAATCCACCGCGCGCTCCGCCGACACGGAACCGGGAACGGGCACCGCCGACGCTCTCCGCGACAGGCTCGCGGGGCTTCCGGCGGCCGAACAGCAGCGAATCCTCCAGGATTTGGTGCTGACGCACGTGGCTTCGGTCCTGGGTCACCAGGAAACGGGTACGATCGCGGCGGGACGGGCTTTCAAGGAGCTGGGCTTCGATTCGCTCACCGCGGTCGAACTCCGGAATCGGCTCAAGGCCGCCATCGGTATGCCACTGCCCCCCACGCTGGTCTTCGACTACCCAACCCCCGCGGCCCTCGCGGAATTCCTTCGCACGCTGCTCAGCCCGGAGTCCGGTCAGGACACCGAACTGCTGCCGTACGAGGCACGGGTCCGCGAAGCCTTGACGACGATTCCCCTGGCCAGAATCAGGGATGCGGGTCTGATGGACATCCTGTTGCAGTTGGCGGACTTCCAGGATGAGGACCGTACGGGAGACGAGGCCCACGAGGAGCCCGTCGACGCCGAGTCGATCGACTCGATGGACGCAGAGAGCCTGCTCCGTATGGCATTTGACAGCACCGAGTCCTGAAGCGTCTGACGCAATTCGAAGTGTGGAGTTCGCAGCAATGAGCAGCACATCCCCCGAGAAGATTCTTGACGCGCTACGCGTTTCTCTGAAGGAAACCGAACGGCTACGCAAGGAGAATCGCCAGCTCGCGGCGGCCCCCAGGGAGCCGATCGCGATCGTGGGGATGGGCTGCCGCTTCCCGGGAGGTGTGCGCTCCCCGGAGCAGCTGTGGGACCTGCTCGCCTCGGGCGGTGACGCGGTCTCCGCGTTCCCGGCCGACCGCGGCTGGCCCGAGGACATCTACGACCCGGACCCCGAGCAGCAGGGGAAGAGCTACGTCCGCGAAGGCGCGTTCCTGGACGACGCCGCGGGCTTCGACCCCGGCTTCTTCGGGATCTCCCCGCGCGAGGCCCTGGCGATGGACCCCCAGCACCGGCTGCTGCTGGAGACGTCGTGGGAGGCGTTCGAGCGGGCGGGCATCGACCCGCTGTCGCTGAAGGGCAGCCGGACCGGTGTCTTCGCCGGTACGAACGGCTACGACTACGGCGCCATGCTCCACCGGGCCCCCGACGGCCTGGAGGGCTACCTCGGGACCGGCAAGTCCGGTGCGGTGCTCTCCGGGCGCATCTCGTACTTCCTGGGCCTGGAGGGCCCGGCGGTCACCGTCGACACGGCCTGTTCGGCGTCGCTGGTGACCCTGCACCTGGCGGCGCAGGCGCTGCGGTCGGGGGAGTGCTCGCTGGCCCTGGCCGGCGGCGTCACGGTGATGACCACCCCCGGCCTGTTCGTGGAGTTCAGCCGCCAGCGCGTCCTGTCACCCGACAGCCGGTGCAAGGCGTTCGCGGACGCCGCGAACGGCACGGGCTGGGCGGAGGGCGCGGGCATGCTGCTCCTGGAGCGCCTGTCCGACGCGCGGAAGAACGGCCACCGGGTGCTGGCGGTGCTGCGGGGCAGCGCGGTGAACCAGGACGGTGCGAGCAACGGTCTGACGGCGCCGAACGGCCCGTCGCAGCAGCGTGTCATCCGGGCCGCCCTTGCGAACGCGCGGCTGTCCGCCACCGATGTGGACGCGGTGGAGGCGCACGGTACGGGGACGACGCTGGGTGACCCGATCGAGGCACAGGCGCTCCTGGCCACGTACGGGCAGGATCGTCCGGAGGACCGGCCGCTGTGGCTGGGTTCGCTGAAATCCAACATCGGGCACACGCAGGCGGCAGCAGGCGTGGCGGGCGTCATCAAGATGGTGCTGGCGCTGCGCAATGGCGTCCTGCCGGAGACGCTGCACGTGGACGCCCCGTCGTCGAAGGTCGACTGGTCGGCGGGTGCGGTGGAGCTGCTGACCGAGCAGCGTGCGTGGCCGGAGGTGGGGGATCGCCCGCGCCGGGCGGGCGTGTCGTCCTTTGGTGTGAGTGGCACGAACGCGCATGTGATTCTGGAGCAGGCGCCGGAGCTGGAGCCGATTGAGGCTGAGGCGAAGGTTGCCGATCTGCCGGTGGTGCCGTGGGTGGTGTCCGGCCGTGGCGCGGAGGCGCTGAAGGGCCAGGCTGCCGGGCTGCTTGCGCGAGTTGCGGGTGGTGACGCTGCGGTGTCGCCGGTGGATGTGGGTTGGTCGCTGGCGGCGGGGCGTGCTGTATTCGAGGACCGGGCTGTTGTTCTCGGTGCTTCGGGTGATGAGTTGCGGGCGGGGCTTGATGCCTTGGCGCGTGGTGAGTCGGCGCCTGGTGTTGTTCAGGGTGTTGCGGGTTCGGGTCGGTTGGCTGTGGTGTTCTCGGGTCAGGGCAGCCAGCGGGCGGGTATGGGCCGGGAGTTGTATGGGCAGTTTCCGGTCTTCGCGGCTGCTTTTGATGAGGCGTGTGAGGTGTTGGACCGGGAGCTTTCCGGTCATGTCGCGCATGCGGTGAAGGATGTCGTCTTCGGCGGTGACCTGCTGGATGAGACGGTGTTCACCCAGGCGGGTCTGTTCGCCGTTGAGGTGGCGCTGTTCCGTCTCGTCGAGTCGTTCGGTGTTCGTCCGGACTTCGTCGGCGGTCATTCGATTGGTGAGC
>NZ_JAGGOL010000219.1:5232-5523 GCF_018614525.1 Streptomyces sp. ISL-11 | reverse complement strand
CTGCTGGAGGAGATCGACGACGGCGCGATCCTCCTCGACGGGGAGGACATCACCGATCCGCGCGTGGACCCCGACACCGTGCGCCGCCGCATCGGGGTGGTCTTCCAGGCGTACAACCTCTTCCCGCACATGAACGTGCTGGACAACATCACCCTCGCGCCGCGCCGGGTGCACGGCGAGCCGCGCGCCGAGGCGGAGGAGCGGGCGCGGGAGCTGCTGGACCGGCTCGGGCTGGCCGGCAAGGCCGACGAGTACCCGGACCGGCTCAGCGGCGGCCAGCAGCAGCGCGTG
>NZ_JAGGOL010000219.1:0-5159 GCF_018614525.1 Streptomyces sp. ISL-11 | reverse complement strand
CCCACGAGATGGGCTTCGCCCGGGACGTCGCCGACCAGGTGTGTTTCCTGGACGGCGGTGTGGTGCTGGAGCGCGGCACACCCGCCGAGGTCTTCGGCGAGCCGCGGCAGGAGCGCACGCGGCGCTTCCTGCGGCGGCTGGTGGAGGCGGGCCGGCTGTGACCTGCCGGTAAGGGGCTCCGTCCACGGACGGAGCCCCTTACCGACTCACCCGCTTCCACCGGCGGGCCTCATGCCGGCCCGTCTCCGGTGCGTCCTACGCCAGTTCCTTGACCAGCAGCTCGAATTCGAGGTCGTCGCGCTGCGGGATGCCGAAGCGCTCGTCCCCGTAAGGGAAGGGGCTCATCCGCCCGGTGCGGCGGTAGCCCCGGCGCTCGTACCAGGCGATCAGGTCGTCGCGCTGCCGGATGACGGTCATGTGCATCTCACGGGCGTCCCACTCGGCGCGGACGATTCGCTCGGCCTCGGCGATGATCACCTTGCCGAGACCGGCGCCCTGCAGGGAGGGCCGGACGGCGAACATGCCGAAGTAGGCGTGCGTCCCCCGGTGTTCGAGCTGGCAGCAGGCGACCGTCTCGCCGCCGGCCTCCACCACCAGCAGGCGGCTGTTCTCGTCCTCGACCACGGCCATGACGCCGTCGGGGTCGGTCCGCCGGCCGTCCAGCAGGTCCGCCTCGGTCGTCCATCCGGCGCGGCTGTCGTCGCCGCGGTACGCCGATTCGACGAGGGCGACGAGGTCGGGGACGTCGGCGGCGGTCGCCGCGCGGAAGGTCGGCTCTGCGGTGCGGCTGCTGGCGGTTTCCATGGTCTCCGGGAGGTCCTCTCCGTAGGCTTCGGCCCATTTCGGTTCCGTACGAACACTAACCCGGCCGGGTGTGCGTACAGTCGCGGTCATGGTGCACGTACTCAGCAGCAGGCTGCTCCTGCGGCCCACCGATCCGGAGCGGTCCCGGACCTTCTACGGCCGGCAGCTCGGCCTGGCGGTCTACCGCGAGTTCGGTACGGGCCCGGAGCGCGGCACCGTCTATTTCCTGGGCGGCGGCTTCCTCGAGGTCTCCGGCCGCGCCGACGGTCCGCCGGGGCCGGGTCTGGAGCTGTGGTTCCAGGTCGCGGACGCGGCGGCCGCGCATGAGGAATTCGTCCGGCAGGGCGTCGAGATCCTGGAGCCGCCGGAGAGGAAGCCCTGGGGGCTGATCGAAATGTGGATCGCGGACCCGGACGGTGTGCGCGTGGCGGTGGTGGAGGTGCCGGAGGGGCACCCGCTGCGGTATCGCCCGGGCATCTGAGGCGGCAACGGCCGGCGGAGCGGGCGGGCGCGTGCTCCGGGAACGGTCGACCGCGTGTGCGCGGGCGCACAGCAGAAGGCCCTGCGCTCCCCCTGTGCGCCGATGCGCTCCCATGTACAGCGAAGGAGCGGGAATCCTCCGGGGGTAGGCCTGCGCGTCCGGGAGGTGTGCCGTGCACGGACCGCCGCTGGTCGGCTGGTTGCTGGTGGTGCTGTGCGCCGCCACGGGCGCGTACTGCCTGGCCAGAATACGGATCACCGCGGAACCGGAGGGCCGGGCCACCGGCGGTGACGCGCTGATGGGGCTCGGCATGGCCGTCATGGCCGTACCGACCGCCGTGCTCGACCCCCGCCCCTGGGGCGCGCCCCTGTTCGCCGTCGTCTTCGGTGTCGCGGGCCTGCGCTCACTGCTGGGGGCGGCGCGGGGGCGCACGGAGCCGCACCATCTGCACCACGCCGTGGGGGCGTTCGCGATGGTCTACATGGCGCTGGCGATGGCCGGCGCCCCCATGGCCGGCCACACCGGGCACACGGCCGGGATGCGCGAACCGGCGGGCACTCCCCTGCTGACCGGCCTGCTGCTGGTGTATTTCGCCGTGTACGTCGTGCGCTCCGTGGCCGTGCTCGTGCCGGTGGTGACCGCCGCGTCCGGCGAGGTCTCCTGGCCGGTCCGGCCCAATCTCACCAACGCCTGCCGACTGTCCATGGGAATCGGCATGCTGGCGATGCTGCTCACCTTGTGAACGAACTCGGGAACAGGCCCGGGGCGGGTCGCCGAACGGGCCACCGGGCCGCGCCCGTGGCATCCGTCACTTCCCGCCCGGGACCGTACCGCCGAGCGGTGCCGCGCTCATAGGCTGCCGCCATGATGGTCCCGCTCGCGCTGCTGGTCCTCGGTGGTCTGGTCGCGGCAATGGCGCCGCGCGTGCTGACCCGCGCCGACTGGCCCGACCGTGAACCCGTCGTGGCCCTGTGGATGTGGCAGTGCGTGGTGGCCGCCGTACTGCTGTGCTGTGTCCTCGCCATGTCGCTGAGCGCCGCCGCGGCCTGGGAGGCCGTGCGCGGCCACGTCTTCGCGATCGCCCCGCGCGGCGTGGTGGAGGCGTACGCGCTCACCGCCTACGGCTCATGGGCCGCGCCACTGGCCGTGGCCCTGGCGTGCGGGGCCGTGTGGACCGCGGCGATGCTCACCCGCGAGATCGGCTGGGCACGGGCCCGGCGCCGGCAGCGGCGCGCTGAGCTGGTCGTACGCTCGCCCCGGCTGCCCGGCGAGGAACCCGGGGCGGAGGAACTGGTCGTCCTGGAGGGCGAGCGGCCGGACGCCTGGTGGCTGCGCGGCGGTTCGGCCTCGCAGCTGGTCATCACCACGGGGGCGCTCCGCCGGCTGAAGGGTGCCCGGCTCGACGCCGTACTGGCGCACGAGCAGGGGCACGCGCGGGCCCGGCACGACTGGCTGCTGCACTCCTCCTCGGCGCTGGCGAACGGCTTCCCGCAGGTGCCGGTGTTCGCCGCGTTCCGCGACCAGGTCCACCACCTGGTCGAGCTGGCGGCGGACGACGCCGCCTCACGGCGCTTCGGCCGGCTGACGACCGCGTTGGCGCTGGTCGAACTCAACGAGGACCGGGGCGTGTTCGGCCCGTGCCCGGCCCAGTTGTCGCAGGTGCCGGGCCGGGTGCACCGGCTGCTGGCGCCCGCGCCGCGGCTGACGGCGGCGCGGCGGCTGCGGCTGACGGCCGTGGCGTCGCTGGTGCCCGTGGTGCCCCTGCTGGTGACCTTCGTGCCGGGACTCAGCGCGCTGAGGTAGCTCGGGTGGTGACGCGGGCGTCCCATGGGCGAGGATCTGACGATGCATCCCGCGACGCGCCCCTCGCCCGCACCCACCGCCCGGCCCCGGCCTCCCGCTTTCACGGGCAAGGGGGCGGGAGCGGTCCTGTGCGCGCTGTTCCTCGTCCTCCTGGCCCTCGTGGCCGGCGCATGGGGTCCGCTGGAGTCACTGGACCGGCGGATCGCGGACGGGCTGCATCCGGTGGCCGTCGAACACCACGGCTGGACCCATGCCGTGCGGGTGCTGTCGGACTGGGTGTGGGACCCCTGGACGATGCGTGCCGCGCTCGCCGTCGCGGCACTCTGGCTCGTACGGCGCCGGGAGTGGCCGCTCGCGCTCTGGGTCGCGGGCACGTCCTTGCTGGGCACGGCGTTGCAGCAGGGCATCAAGGCCGCGGTCGGGCGGGACCGGCCGCGGTGGCCGGATCCGGTGGCCACCGCGCACTTCCAGGCGTTTCCCTCGGGGCACGCGCTCAGCGCGACCGTGGCCTGCGGACTGCTGGTGTGGCTGTTGTGGCTGCACGGAGTGCGGCGACAGGTGGTGTGCGCCGCGCTGGTGGCGGGCGCCGTGTCGATGGTGGGGGTGGGCCTCACCCGGGTCTATCTGGGGGTGCACTGGCTGTCGGACGTAGTGGGCGGCTGGCTGCTGGGTTCCGCGCTCGTCGCGGCGTCGGCCGGTGTGTACGCCGGGTGGGCGGAGCGCCGCGCGGCAAACCGGTAGGGGCCGGGCGGAAGTTGTCCACAGGCGATGCCGGGTGATGGTACGGGATGGCAGAGTGCGTCCATGAGCAACCTCGATCTCCAGCCCGCGCCGACCGCCTGCGGCGGCCCTGACGATGTCTCCGCCCGGCCGGTGCGCGAGCTGTTGCCCGCGAAGAACGTACCGCTCGGCGAGAGCACCGTGGTGCGCCGTCTGCTGCCCGGTCTCGGGCGGCGCATGGTGGGGGCGTGGTGCTTCGTCGACCACTACGGGCCGGACGACATCGCCCGGGAGCCCGGCATGCAGGTGCCTCCGCATCCGCACATGGGCCTGCAGACGGTCAGCTGGCTCCACGACGGCGAGGTGCTGCACCGCGACAGCCTGGGAAGCCTGCAGACGCTGCGCCCGAGACAGTTGGGACTGATGACGTCGGGACAGGCCATCGCGCACTCGGAGGAGTCGCCGCGCGAGCACGCGCCGCTGCTGCACGGCGCCCAGCTGTGGGTGGCCCTGCCGGACGCGCACCGGCACACGGCGCCGGCATGGGAGCACCACGCCGAGCTGCCCCTGGTGAGCGGCGGCGGCCTGCGCGCCACGGTCCTCATGGGCGAGCTGGACGGCGCGGCCTCGCCCGCCACCGCCTTCAGCCCCCTCGTCGGCGCGGACATCACCCTCGCCGCGGGCGCCTCCGCCCGGCTGCCGCTGCGACCCGACTTCGAGTACGCGGCGCTGACGATGTCCGGCGAGGCCGAGGTCGACGGGGTACGGCTGGCACCGGGCGCCATGCTCTACCTCGGCTGCGGGCGCTCCGAACTGCCGCTGCGCGCCGACGTGAACAGCTCCTTCATGCTGCTCGGCGGCGAGCCCTTCGAGGAGAGGATCGTCATGTGGTGGAACTTCGTCGGTCGTTCCCACGAGGATATCGCACAGGCCCGTTCGGACTGGATGACCGGCTCCCGATTCGGCACGGTGCACGGCCACGACGGGATCCGACTGCCTGCTCCCGAACTACCGCCGGTGGCGCTCAAACCGCGAGGAAGGGCGCGCTGAGCTGGGCGGATGATCCCTTGCCGGGGCTGCTCAACTAGCCCCGGTCCTTCAGCCCGGGGCCTCGCCGAGCCCGACGGGGCACCCCCCGGCTCGACAGTGCGTCGGAGACAGCCTGTCTCTAAGACGTCATTTCAGTTGGTGTGATCTTGCGGCAGTCTGGGGTGATGACTGCTGCGCTTGTCGAGCGGATGGCATCGGAGGGCCTGTGGGAGTTGTTTCAGCGGGTGGTTCTGCCGGCTCCGGCACGGCCGCAGGGCGGGGGACGGCGTCGGCGAGGTGACCGAGAGGTGCTGGCCCCTTT
>NZ_JAGGOL010000021.1 GCF_018614525.1 Streptomyces sp. ISL-11 | reverse complement strand
GGCCTCGCCGCCGGCGGCCGGCCGGCGGCCACCGACATCCCGGCCCCCGAGGCGGCGACCGACTACACGCCGCAGGCCGCGGCGGCCCTCGCCGGCGCGACGGACGGCAGCTGCGTCGGCGCCGCGCTCGGCAACCACACCATCACCTTCTTCGACTCCTTCCGCCGGCTGCGCACCGGCGGCCCCACGGTGCGGATCGCCTCCGTGCTCGGCAGCGTCGACCAGTCCCTCGTCGACAGCACGGGCGGCGCGAGCAGCCCCCTGGAGGGCGCCTACGCCACTGGCTGGTACCCGGCGGCGGACGACCCCCGCTGGGCACCCATGCGGAGGGTCATCGACCGGCACGCCTTCGGCGACAACCGGATCGCCCCCACCGACCCCGGCGTGCAGACCACCTGGATCGCCTGCACGGTGCTGCGGTCGGTCCTGAAGTCCCTGGACCCCGACGACATCAGCGCGGCCACGGTCCGGCAGGCGCTGGACGGCGGGCACACCGTCGACACCGGCGGACTCACCCCGAGGCTCGGCTGGCGCCCCTCGGTCCTGCTGGGCGTGCGCGCCACTCCGCGCGTCGTCAACGCGAACGTCACCTATCAGGTGGTACGGGACGGTCGGCTCGTCGCGCTGAAGAACGGTTTCACCGATGTGACCCGGACCCTGAAGGAGAGCCGGCGCGGCTGACGCCTCACAGCTGGGTCCACTTGTGCGGCGTCAGCCCGTACTTCTTCGCGATCGGGTCCCACAGGTCGGCCGCCTTCTTCTTGGCGGCGGTGGCGTCACCGCTGGCCCGGTCGCCGGCGGCACTCTCACCGCTGGGCCGGGCGTGGCCCTTGACGCAGCCGTTCTTGCCGCCCACCTGGTCGGCCCATTTGGCGTAGTGGCTGTCGGCCGAGGAGGACGACTGCCACGCCTTCGTCAGCTGCGCCGAGAGCTCGCCGCTGCCAGGAAGCTTGTCGATCGTGGTCTGCTGAAGGCGCGTCACGAGCCCGTCGCGCTGCTTGGCGGCGTCGCGCAGGTTCGACGCGGACGGGCCGAGGTCCTTGCAGCTCTTGGTCGAGTCGACGGCCTTGATGACCGCGTCGCGGCTGTTGTTGCTGTCCTTGAGCAGCGCGTCCAGGGCCTTGGCCTGAGCGGCGGCCGGGTCGGCGGGCGCCGGCGTCTTCTTGGTGCCGTCGTCCTTGTCCTCGCCCTTGTCCGGGGCGGTGGGCTCGGCCGAGCTCACGGCGGCGTTCTGCGGATCGCTCTTCTTGTCGTCCCCGCCACTGAGCAGCGCACCGGCGGCGAGCCCCGCGACGGCGCAGCCGGCGACGACGATCCCGACGATCGCCGCGGTGGGCAGCCGCCGCTTCCCCGCGGGGTCCGTCCGGGGAGTGGGGGACGGCGGAGGTACGGGGGCTCCCGTCCGGGCGGGCCCCCTGACGGGGGGCGCCTGGTGCGCGGGCCCGGCGAGGGGCGTGCCGCCGCTGGTCCGGAACAGCTGGTCGAACTCGGCGGGCGGCGGCCGCTCCTCCTCCCGCGGAGGGCGGGGCACGGAGCTGTTGCCGTAGGCGGCGGGGGCACCGGGCGGACCGCCGACTCCGCCGGTTCCGCCGACCGGCGGGAGGTACTGCGTGGCCGCACCGGCGGCCCCTTCGCGGACCGGCGGCATGTACTGGGTGGCGGCCTCGGGGACGGGCCCGTCCGCCACCGGCGGCAAGTACTGGGTGGCCGCTCCGGCGTCGCCGCCCCCGGAACCGGCACCGGGCGCGGGCAGGTACTGCGGCCCCTCCGCACCACCGGCGCCCTGCGCGGGCCGAACGGGAGACAAGTACTGGGTGGCGGCACCGGCGGAATCGCCGCCGCCCCGAACGGGCGGCAAGTACTGAGTGGCAGCCCCAGCCGCACCCTGCGAAGCGGAATCACCGCCACCCTGAACCGACGGCAAGTACTGGGTCGCCTCACCGGCGGAAGCCTGCGCGGGGGAATCACCACCGCCCCGAACCGGCGGCAAGTACTGGGTGGCGGCACCGGCCGTCCCCTGACCCGGAACCGGCGGTATGTACTGCGTGGCGGCCCCGGCGGGCCCCTGCGCATCGGAGGCCGGCTGCGGGGAGACCTCGTCGCTCGCCCCCCGGGCGTACGGCGCGGGCGGGGGCGGGGCGCCCGGGAGCGGGCCGGCGCCGACCGGCGGCATGTACTGGGTCGCCTGCGAGGCGGGGTCCTGGGCGGCGGAGGCGGCGTGCGCGCCCGGCGCACCCAGGGCCGGGGCTATGTACTGCGTGGCCTCGGAGTCGCCCGGGCGTGGCGGGGCCTCCGGCGGCAGGGGCGCGCGGTGCGCGTCCGGGCCCCAGGGGCCGCCGCCCCAGGACTGGCCGGGGGCGGGCGCCTGGTGCGCGGGCAGGGCCACGCCCTCGCGCGGAGGCTGCGCGGGCGGCTGCGGCACATTGCCCTGTCCGCTCTGCGTCACCGGGACTCCTCATGCTGTACGGGACTTATCGGAAGCGTCGACTCACGCTACCGGGTCCCCACAGCACACGGCCATGCGCTCCTGTACCAGTCCCGTACCAGTGTTCCCACCACGCACCAAGGCACCGGCCGCAACCACCGCACCACGACGAACGGAAGGGCGCCGGGACAGCTTCCGGCCCAGAACCGGGGATGCGGCAGGCCGACCCCATCGCACCCATGACGAACGGAAGGGCGCCGGGGGCGCAGGGGCGTTCCGGAATGCTGCCGGATATTTGCGGGCGGCGGTTCGGGCCACGAAGGGAGGGAGGGCTCCCCGCCCGTAAATATCCGATTCCGGAACGCACCGGAGCCCCCGGCGCCCGCACCTGAAGACGGCGAGCAACCAGCACCGCACCCCGCACCGGCACCGCGCAAGGCGCAAGCAGCGCCTACGCCGCTTACGCCGCCTGCACCTCCAACCGCGCCCCGAACTCCCGCACCACCGGCTCCTCCCGATACGGCGCCAACCGCTGCTGGAAGTCGTCCAGGTACTCCGCCCCCCGATTGGACCGGAGCGTCCCCAGCAGCTCCAGCGCCCGCGTCCCCGTGGCACACGCCTCGTCCACGTCGCGCTGCTGCACCTGGGCCGTGGCCAGCAGCAGCATGCCGATCGCCCGCCGCCGCACCCGCCCCTCCGGATGCCCGGCGATCGCGTCCTCCGCCTGCCGGCGCGCCTGTTCCGGCTGCCCGAGGTCGCGGTGGCAGTGGGCCAGCTCGTCGGCGAGGTAGGCGTGGTCGAAGTGGCGGATCCACGAGGGATCGTCACCGGAATCCTTGGCTCCGTCCGCCTGTTCGAGCTTGGCGAGGGCCCGCCCCGCGACCACCTGGAAGGACCGGGCGTCGCCCAGCAGCGCGTGCCCCCGTGCCTCGGCCGCGCAGAACATCGCCTCGGCGCGCGGTGTGACCTGCCCCCGCGCCCCTTCCTGCGCGGCCTTCGCGAGCTGCGCGATCTCCCGCGGATTGCCCAGCGACGCGGCGAGGTGGCTCATGCTCGCGGCGAGCACGTACCCCCCGTACCCCCGGTCGTCGGCGGCCTGGGCGAGCCGCAGCGCCTGGATGTAGTAGCGCTGGGCGAGCCCCGGCTGCCCGGTGTCGACGGCCATGTACCCGGCGAGCTCGGTCAACCGTGCGACCGCCGCGAAGAGTTCGCGCCCCACCGATTCCCGGTAGGACCCGGCGAGCAGCCCGGAGACGACGCTGTTGAGGTAGTGGACCACGACGGGCCGCACATGCCCGCTGCCGTACCGGTGGTCGAGCTCGACCAGGGCGTCCGTGGTCGCCCGTACCGCGTCGACGTCGGACGAACCGACCCGCGCCCCGGCGTTGCGCGCGACCTGTGGATCCGCGCCCGTGATCAGCCAGTCACGGCTGGGTTCGACGAGCGCGGAGGAGGCCACCGACGTGCCGCTGAGGAAATCGCGGCGCCCGACGTCGCTGCGCCACAACTCGCAGACCTGCTCGATCGCGCCGAGCACGGTCGGGGAGAACTGGAGGCCGACGCCGGAGGCGAGGTTCTTGCCGTTGGCCATGCCGATCTCGTCGATGGTGACCGTACGGCCCAGCTTGCGGCCGAGCGCCTCGGCGATGATCGCCGGGGCACGCCCGCGCGGTTGCTGGCCCCGCAGCCAGCGGGCTACGGATGTTTTGTCGTACCGCAGGTCGAGACCGTGCTCGGCACCGCACATATTGACCCGGCGCGCCAGGCCGGCATTGGAACAGGCGGCTTCCTGAATGAGCGCCTGCAGCCGTTCGTTCGGCTGCCGCGCCACGAGTGGCCGTGCGGCCATGCTGTACCCCCTGGGACTGCTAAGCGTTCGCGGCCCGTGCCGCGACATGCGGAGAAGCTGAGAGTGCGGAGAGCGCCTTCCCCTGTGATCTTTGCCCCCTGAATGTCCGGAGAATGCGGACTTAACGGTAATGACAGCAAAGGCGGCAATGGCCAGGCAGTGTCCGCGGTGAGCCGTTCTGCTGTGAACTGCCGCGAACCGTCTCGCCCCGACGCCTCGCGGGTGGCTACCCACCCTCGGCGGCGAACCCGCGTCTGCGCCCCCGTACATGCATCCGTGCGCCCCATGTGCATATCCGACCGCCGCCCACAAGCCTGAGCCTGAGCCGTAACCCCTGGTGACAAGGGGAGTTGTGCTGGACGTGGAAGAGACCATCGGAGTAGTAGGAGCCCCGCACATCCCCCAACAGCGCGGCGAGCAGCTGCTCGACGCCGCTGTTCGGTATGCGGAGGAGCGGCACTGGGACGTTTTCGCCGGCACCTGGCTGGAGGCGGAGGAAGGCCGGGAACGCTGCTCGTGCGGCGAGTCCGACTGCCCCGCGCCCGGCGCGCACCCGGCCCGGCCCGACTGGGCCACCCAGGCCACCGGCAGCCCCGCCGCCGCCCGCCGCATGTGGGCGAAGGAGCCCGGCGCCTCGGTCCTGCTGCCGACCGGTCGCACCTTCGACGCGCTCGACGTGCCGGAGACCGCCGGCTGTCTGGCGCTCGCCCGCATGGAGCGCATGGAGATCCAGCTCGGCCCCATCACCTGCACGCCCTTCCGCCGCATGCTGTTCTTCGTCCTGCCCGGCGGCGCCCTGAAGGTCGGCGACCTCGCGCGGAAGCTGGGCTGGCACCCGTCCTCGCTCGATCTGATCGCGCGCGGCGAGGGCGACTACGTGGTCGCGCCTCCGACCCGGATGGGCTCGCGCGGCTCCGTGCAGTGGGCGCGCCAGCCCACCGCCGCCAACCGCTGGCTGCCGGACGCGGAGGAATTGGTCAGCGCCCTGGCCTACGCCTGCGGCCGCGACGCGGCGGACGCCCGCCGCCGGTGACGCCCCCGCGCCCCGGCCCCCCGGCCCGCCCGCCGCTTAGGCTGGAGACCGGGGGGCCGGCTCGTTCCCCCGCACGGCCACGGGGAGCGAGGAAGCCGCGATGGAACTGGCGCAGGGCAGCGGTACGGAAGGGTCACGCGTCGCCGTACGCGTCGAGGGCCTGTGGAAGCGGTTCGGCGAGCAGGTGGCCGTCGCGGGCATCGATCTCGAACTCCCCGCGGGGCAGTTCATCGGTCTCGTCGGGCCGAACGGCGCCGGCAAGACGACGACGCTTTCCATGGTCACCGGCCTGCTCCGCCCCGACATGGGCCGGGTCGAGATCGGCGGCCACGACGTGTGGCGCGACCCGGTGGCGGTCAAGTCCCGGATCGGGGTGCTTCCCGAGGGGCTGCGGATGTTCGAGCGGCTGTCGGGACGGGAGCTGCTCGCGTACACCGGGCGGCTGCGCGGCCTGCCCGGTGCCGAGGTCGACAAGCGGGCGACCCAGCTCCTGGACGTCCTGGACCTCGCGGGCGCCCAGCACAAGCTGGTGATCGACTACTCCACCGGCATGCGCAAGAAGACCGGCCTGGCCGCCGCCCTGCTGCACAACCCGGAAGTGCTCTTCCTGGACGAGCCGTTCGAGGGCGTCGACCCCGTCTCGGCACAGACGATCCGTGGCGTCCTGGAGCGCTACACCGCCTCCGGTGCGACGGTCGTCTTCTCCAGTCATGTGATGGAGCTGGTGGAGTCGCTGTGTTCGTGGGTCGCGGTGATGGCCGCGGGCCGGATCCGGGCACAGGGTCCGCTCGCGGACGTACGCGGCAGCGCGCCGACCCTCCAGGACGCGTTCCTGGGCCTGGTGGGCGCGCGGGAGCGCACGGCCGGCGACGACCTGGACTGGCTGGGCGGCGGCGCCCGATGACGGCCGCCGCCGGTACGCCCGCGCTCGTCTCCGTCTTCGTCCGGCTGAAGCTGTCGCTGCTGCGCAACGGCCTGCGGCAGTCCTCCGGGCGCCGGGCCGTCCACATCGCCTCGATCGCGCTGGTGGCCCTGATCGCCGCGCTCCAGCTGCTCGGGCTGGTCGCGCTGCGCGGCCACGCCCACGCGGCCGCCCTGACCGTCCCGCTCGTGGCGGTGCTCGGCCTCGGCTGGGCGGTGATGCCGCTGTTCTTCGCGAGCGGCGACGAGACCCTGGACCCCACCCGGCTGGTGATGCTGCCGCTGCGGCCCGGCCCGCTGGTGGCGGCGCTGCTGACGGCGTCGCTGGTGGGCATCGGACCCGCCTTCACGTTCGTGATCATCGTGGGCTCGGTGCTGGCGACGGCGCACGGGGTCGCGGCCGCCGTCGCGGGCGCACTGGGCACGCTCCTGGCGCTACTGGTGTGCCTGGCGCTGGCGCGCGCCGTCGCCACCGCGAACGTACGGCTGCTGACCAGCCGCAAGGGCCGCGACCTGGCGGTGCTCAGCGGTCTGCTGATCGCCGTGGGCGCGCAGTTCGTGAACCTGGGCGTACAGCAGCTCAGCGGCGAGGGCGGCCTGGCCCGGCTGGAGCCGGTGGCGGACGTGCTGCGCTGGGTGCCGCCGGGGTCGGCCATGGACGCCGTACGGGCGGCGGGCGAGGGCGCGTACGGGAGGGCCGTGCTCGAACTGGCCCTGACCGCCGCCGTGCTCGCCGTCCTGCTGTGGTGGTGGCAGCACAGCCTGACGAAGCTGATGACCGCGCCGGACGCCTCGACCTTGCGGACCGAGAAGCCCGGCAGGGCGCGCCGCGAGGGGGCGGGCATGGCACGGCTGCTGCCCGCCGGGCGCACGGGCGCGGTGATGCTCCGCTCGCTGCGCTATGTCTGGCGCGACCCGAAGACCAAGGCGGCGTGGGTGTCGTCGCTGGGTGTCGGTGTGCTGGTGCCGGGCGTCAACGCGGCGCAGGGCCAGGGCAGCGTCTATCTGTCCTTCTTCGCGGTCGTCATGCTCGGCATGCAGATGTACAACCAGTTCGGGCAGGACACCTCCGCCTTCTGGATGGTCCTGCAGACGATCGCCTCGCCGCGCGACGCCTACGAGGAACTGCGGGCGCGCGCCCTGGCCTTGACGCTGATCGCCCTGCCGTACGTCCTGCTGGTCGTCCTGGGCTCGGCCGCGTTCACGGGCGACTGGGGGAAGGTGCCGGAGGCGCTGGGGCTGTCACTGGCCCTGCTCGGCGCGCTGTTCGCGGTGGGCGCCTGCGCGTCGGTCTACTTCCCGTACTCGATACCGCAGGACAGCGGCTTCAAGAACGTGGCACCGGGTCAGGCGGGCATCGCCTGGCTCAGCATCCTCGGCGGGATGATCGCGGGTGCGGTGCTGTGCGCGCCGGTGGCCGCCCTCGCGATCTGGCTGCGCACGGCGGACGCCGACGGCCTGCTGTGGACGCTGCTGCCGGTGGGCGCCGCCTACGGCCTGGGAGCCGGCTGGGCGGGCCTGCGGGTGGCCGCGCCGGCGGCGGCGCGGCGGCTTCCGGAGATCCTCGCGGCGGTGAGCAAGGGCTGAGCTGAGCCCCCTCACCCGCCGGCCGGCTCCGACGCCTCGCCCACGTGCCCGTCGGGCCGTACGAGCAGGGTGGTGGGCCGGGCGTCGGCGCGGGTGACCGTGGTGACCCCCGGCTCGGGCGCCGCGCTCACCCCGCGCGGCAGGACGCGTACGTGCGTACCGCCGCGCAGCGCCTCGTACAGCCGCGAGGGGCCGTCCGCGGTCTCCGCCAGCGGCAGGTCGGGGGCGCGCCGGCCGGTCAGCGGGTGGGCGCCGGGCGGTGCGGGGTAGTCGATGCCGATGCCGGAGACCAGGAGGGCGCCCTTGCGGGTGGCGAAGGGCACGCCGCGCAGGCCGACGGCGACGGCGTCGCGCAGGCCGCGGCCGACCGGCGAGGTGATCAGGGCGGCGCGGACGATGGCGCCGCTGAGGCGCAGGACGAGCCTGCCGACCGGGTGCCGTTCGTCGTGGTAGCTGTCCAGCAGGGCGTCGCCGGCCCGGCCCCGCAGGACGGCGGCGAGCTTCCAGCCGAGGTTGGCGGCGTCCTGGAGGCCGGCGTTCATGCCCATGCCGCCGGCGGGCGAGTGGACGTGCGCGGCGTCGCCGGCGAGGAGGACGCGGCGGTCGCGGTAGTGGGGCACCTGCCGTTCGTCGCTGTGGAAGCGCGAGGTCCAGCGGGGGTCGCGCATGCCGAAGTCGGTGCCGAAGGCGGCGCGGGTGACGGAGCGGAGGTTGTCCATGTCGACGGGGGCGTCGGAGGGCAGCCGGCTGCCCTGCTCCCAGGCGATGACGCGGTACCAGCCGTCGCCGAAGGGCACGAGGAACGCGAAGCCGCCGGCGCCGGACTCGAAGGCGGGCAGCCCGGTGGGTTCGGTGTCCAGGCGGACGTCGGCGAGCATGACGGACCGCAGCACGCCCCGGCCGGGGAAGGGCATGCCCAGGGCCTTCCGCACGGCGCTGTGCACGCCGTCGGCGCCGACCGCGTACGCGGCACGCAGCCGGCCCACGCCGCTGTCGGTGCGTACGTCCACGTCGACGCCGTCGGTGTCCTGCCGGAGGCCGGTGACCTCCGTGCCGCGCCGGATGTCGGCGCCGAGCTTGAGGGCGCGCTCCTCCAGGATCCGCTCGGTCTCGTACTGCGGGGTCAGCAGCACGCCCGGGAAGCGGCTGGGCAGGTCCGACAGGTCGATCCGGGACCGGCCGAAGAGGCGCACCCGGTCCTGGAAGGTCCCGGTGGCGAGCAGCTCCTCGGCGAGGCCCCGGGCGTCGAAGACCTCCAGCGAGCGCGCGTGCACGGCGAAGGCCCGGGTGAGGTTGGACTCCGCGGCCCGCCGCTCCAGCACGGCGACGCGGACACCGGCGGCGGCGAGGTCCCCGGCGAGCAGCAGACCGGTGGGGCCGGCCCCGACGACGAGGGCCTCGGCGGACGTGTCAGCGGTGACGGAAGACATGGCATCTCCTCGGTGAGGGCGGTGCGGTGCGGTGCCGGACGTGCCGTACTGCCAGTGCACACCTGGCGGCAAGTTATGTCAACGCCTGTTGAATTAATGCGCGGGGCCGCCTGCCGCCTCCGCCGGGCTGCGTCCGTCGTGCGCACCACCGCTGCGCGGTGGTGTCCTCAATCGCCGGACGGGCTTGATGTGGCTGCGCTCAGCCGCTTTCAGCCCGTTGGGGGCACCCCCAGCGGTAGCTGGGGGAGATTGAGGACGCGCCCGCAGGCGCCCCGCCGCCGCAGGCGGCGCAGACGGCCCGCAGCCGAAGACCCGCCGGCCACTGCCTAAGCCGGCAGCGCCGTTTCGAGGAAGGGCTCGACCACCCGGCGCCAGCCCTCGGGCTCGTCGTAGTGGACGAGGTGACCGGCCTCGGCGACCTCGGCGTAGGCGCCGCGCGGCAGGACCCGGACCATCTCGTGCGCCTCGGCGCGGCCCAGCTCGCCGTCGAGGCCGCGGACGACGAGGGTGGGGCACTGGACCAGGGCCAGGTCCTCCCAGTAGGCGTCGTGGACGTAGGTCTCGCGGGTGTGCAGCATCTGACGGCGGGAGAAGACCGGGCGCCAGCCGTCGGCGCGCTCGGCCATCACCTCGGCGTAGAAGTCGCCGCGGGCCGGCCGGGGGCGCTCCAGGGCCGGATCGCCCTCGCCGAACCAGCGGCGGACGTCGGCGAGCGTCGCGAACGGCACCGGCCAGGACCTGAACCACTCGTTCCACTCGCGCTGGCTGGCCGGACCCAGTGCGGAGGCCCGCATCTCGCAGACGACCAGGGCCCGGACGAGGTCCGGGCGGCGGGCGGCGAGCTGCCAGGCGGTGAGGGCGCCCATGGCGTGACCGATGAGGGTGACGGGCGCGAGGCCCAGGCGCTCCACCGCGGCCTGGGCGTCGGCCACATACGCCTCACGGGTGTACGAGCCGTCGGCGGGCCGTGCGCTGCGGCCGTGGCCGCGCTGGTCGAGGGCGACCGCGCGATGGCGCGTGGAGAGCCAGCGGGCGGTCTCCGCCCAGTGCGCCGCCCGGCCCATCAGGCCGTGCAGCAGCAGGACCGCGCCGCGCCCCCGCTCGCCGTCCGCGCCGTCGCTCTTGGGAGGATCGGCGAACTCCCAGGCCGCGAGCCGCACCCCACCGCTTCCGCTCACGTCGAAACGCCGCACCATCGGTCCTGGCACCCCCACTTCTCCCCCGAGCAGCAGCTCCACCATAGAGAACTCACATTCGAATGCGTGGCTGTCGCGCGCAACACCCCTCGTTCGAGTGACCATCCTGAAGGGTTGACCGGCGGCACCCCGGGGAGTATCGACCTGGGGGCGGACCGCTCGGGGAAGAAAGGTCCGCGCGGCAGACCTTGGGAGCTCGGGGCTCCGGGTCGCCACGGGGTATATGGGGAGGCAGGGGCCCCGGCAGCTCGACAGGGCGCCGGGGCCCTCGCCATGCCCGGCCGCTGGACTGGCCGCACGGTGCCCCCTCCCCGGACGACGGCGTGCCGCGCAGATGCGTCAGCGCCAGCGTGGCACGGCGGCGGCGCCTCCGCGCCCCTTACGCCGACTCCTGCCGGATTCAAGGGAGTTGACGTCCGGCCGGGCGGAAGCCGACGCGGACAGCACGACGGGGGTCGCCGGCCGGCGACCCCCGTGACGTGCCCGCGCGGTCAGCGCTTGGCGACGAAGACGTGCATGGCGATGTCCGCTTCCAGCTCGGCGGCCTCACCGCTGCTGCCCACCAGCACCCCGCCGGCCGACTCGGTCACGCTGACCACCGCGCCCGGCTGCACGCCGGCCCGGCGCAGTGTGTACATCAGCTGCGGGTCGGTCTGGATCGGCTCGCCGATCCGCCGCACGACCACGGTCTTGCCGTCGGTGCCCGGCTCCAGGTCCATCAGGCTGACCATGCCGTCGTTGAGGAACGGGTCCGGCTCGGTCTTCTCGCCCAGCTCCTCCAGGCCCGGGATGGGGTTGCCGTAGGGCGACTCGGTCGGGTGGCGCAGCAGCTCCAGCACGCGCCGCTCGACGGCCTCGCTCATCACGTGCTCCCAGCGGCACGCCTCGGCGTGCACCTGCTCCCACTCCAGGCCGATCACGTCGACGAGCAGGCATTCGGCGAGCCGGTGCTTGCGCATCACGCGGGTCGCCAGCCGGCGGCCCTCCTCGGTCAGCTCCAGGTGCCGGTCGCCCGCGACCGAGACCAGGCCGTCGCGCTCCATGCGCGCCACGGTCTGGCTCACCGTCGGGCCGCTCTGGTCGAGCCGCTCGGCGATCCGGGCACGCATCGGAACCACACCTTCCTCCTCCAGCTCGAGAATGGTGCGGAGATACATCTCCGTGGTGTCGATCAGTCCGGACATGCGTGCCCCTTGATATGTCGTGCGCTGGCCCCTGGACTCAATTCTGACGCATATCACTGACAACAGTGCCGCGTACGGGTTTGCCCGCAGCCGCCGTATTGACAGGGCGATGGTCCAGACCGCAACGTGATCCGCGCCACGAGCGTACGCCAGACCGTACGCGCCACCGGATCTTCAGGTAAGGAGCCCCGCAGCGATGAGCGAGAACAAGCTGGCCGGGCAGTTCTTCGACGCCGCGATCGGGCTGCTGCAGCGGGTGCGCGACGAGGAGGCCGGGCACATCGCCGCCGCCGGCTCCCTGATCGCCGGCACGGTGGCCGACGGCGGCCGGCTCTTCGTCTTCGGCGCCGGACACTCCTCGCTTCCCGCACAGGACGTCGTCTACCGGGCGGGCGGGCTCGCCCTGATCAACCTGCTCGCCGTGCCCGGCGTCGTCGGCCTCGACGTCATGCCGGCGACGCTCGGCAGCGCCCTGGAGCGGGTGAACGGCCTCGCCGGCGCGGTCCTGGACACGAGCCCGGCGCAACCGGGCGACCTGCTGATCGTCATCTCGCTCTCCGGGCGCAACGCGCTGCCCGTGGAGATGGCGATGAACGCCCGCGCGCTGGGCCTGACGGTCATCGGCGTCACATCGCCGGCCTACGCGGAGCACACGAAATCGCGGCACGTGTCGGGGACGTTCCTGAAGGACCACTGCGACCTCGTCATCGACAACAAGATCGACATCGGCGACGCGGAGCTCCTCGCGGAGGGCGTCGAGGGGGCGTTCGGGCCGGCTTCGACGGTGGTGACGAGTGCGCTGATGCAGGCGGTGGTCGCGGCGGCGGTGGGGGAGCTCGTGGCTCGGGGGATCGATCCGCCGATGCTGCGGTCGGGGAACGTGGATGGCGGGCACGAGTGGAATGGGCGGGTCATGAGCGAGTACGGGGACCGGATCTTCTTCCGGCATTAGGTGAGCGGGTGGTTTCGGGGCTCCGCCCCGGACCCCGGTCCTCAAGCGCCGGACGGGCTGATTGTGCCCGGCACGAGCTGGGTGGGGCCCTCGGCGCAGGCCGGAAGGCGAAGGCCACCCGGAACGCAGGGGTGCGTCAGCCGGCCGAGCTGGTCGTCGCCAGATCCACCGCCGCCGCCACCCTCGCCGCCACGTCCTCCGCGTACGTCGCGTCCCCCCGGTCGAAGGGCCTGCGGGACACCCCCCGCAGGAACGTCACCGCGCCCAGTGTGCGGCCGCGGCTGCGGAGGGGCGTGGAGAGGGCGTGCACCGTGCCCTCCGGCCATTTGCGGGCGCCTGCCCAGCTCTCCGTGCAGTCGGAGGCCGCGCGCACCGAGCCGCAGCGTTCGACCGCCTGGAGTGCGGGGTGGGCGTCCGGATACGGCAGCGGGAGGCCGCCGCGGCCCATCGTCGGGGCGGGGCCCGGCGTGCTCGTGGGCGTCGCCACCGCCCGTACGAGCCGGATCGGCGGCTCGGGGGCCTCCGCCGGCTCCGGCAGCAGGTCGATCAGGGCGTGGTCCGCGAATCCGGCCAGCGCGAAGTCCAGGTACAGGGACGCGGCCTCCATGGGGTCCTCGCACTCGGCGACGGCCCGGCCCGCCCGGTGCAGCTGGCTGCCGCGGAAGCGCAGCCGGGCGTTCTCCTGCTCCATCAGCCGCGCGGCCGTCACGTCCAGGAACAGCCACGCCACCCCGAGCGGCACCGGCTCCTCCGCGAGCGGCGAGGCCAGCCGCAGGAAGCCACTGCGCCAGCAGCGCCGCTCCGGCGGCGCTGCGCCCTGGTCGCGCAGGGTGACCCACAGGTCGGTGGGGGCGGGCGGCGCGCCCGCCGCCAGGACGTGCTGGAGCGCGCCCTCGACCTCCTCCACGCCCTGGTCCAGGAGCTCGCCCAGCGGCCGGCCGAGCAGCGCCGTGCGGCCCGTGCGCAGCGCCCGCGCGGCGTGCGCGTTGGCGAGGGCGGGCCGCAGGTCCGCGTCGACCAGGACCACGCCCCAGGAGGCGTCGCCGAACAGCGCCTCGCTCAGCGCGATCGAGCGCTCCAGGTCGATCTGCGTGTGCACCTCGCTGAACGCGCAGTACGCGCCGGCCGCCCTGCCGTCCGCGCCGGGTACGGCGGACAGCTGCGTACGGACCAGGACCCGCCCGCCGTCCTTGGTGAGCAGCGCGAACTCGTGCACCTGCCGGCCCGGCGCCTTCATCGCGCCGAACAGCCGCGCGGTGACCTCCTCGGCGTCCGCCGCCCGCACCGCCCAGCCGGCCAGGCCCTGCCGCCCGACGGCCTCCTCGGCGGTCCAGCCCAGTATCCGCTCGGCCTCGCGGTTCCAGTGCGTGACCGTACCGTCGGCGTCGAAGGCGCACAGGGCGGCGTCCATGCCGTCCAGGAGCGCCGCGAGCAGGTCCGAGTCGTCGCTGTCGACAGCCGCCTCCGCTCCGGGCCCGCACCCGGGAACTGCTTCCGGGCGTGCCGGGCCGGGCTGGTGTGGTGCGGTCACGAGAAACCCCCTGCCGGCCGCGTCCGCATGTCCTGCACGACCGCATTCAACTCGACCGTGATGGGCACCACACCGTCTTCGCGGAAATCGATGCCACAGGAAATTCGGTTGAAGGCCACCGGGCCGCTTCCTAGGCTGATGCCCACACGAGAAGGGAGGTGGTTCGGAACATGATTTCTCTCCGGACGCGTGAGGTGACTGCGGGCTAGCGCCCGTCGTCGCGCCAAGCGCAGCGCCGGCACCGCCGGCCAATCCCAGCAGTCACCCGATCCGTGGGCCGCCGAGTCGTCCGCTCGGCACCGTCGCGCCGCAGGGCGCGGCGGTAACCGGCCCACGGATCGTCTGCGTCTCCCGGTCCTACGGGCAGAGGCGCTCCACGCGCCAGCCGGACCCGGCCCGTACGTACCGCAGCCGGTCGTGCAGGCGGTTCTCCCGCCCCTGCCAGAACTCCACCGTCTCCGCCACCACCCGGAAGCCGCCCCACCCGGGCGGCACCGGCACCGGCTCGCCCTCCGGGAAGCGGGCGGCGATCCGCTCGTACGCCGTGTCGATCCCGGCGCGCGAGGCGACCACCGTCGACTGCGCGCTCGCCCACGCCCCGAGCTGCGAGCCGCGCGGCCGCGACCGGAAGTAGGCGGCCGTCTCCTCGGGTTCCACCCGCCGCGCGGTGCCGGTGACGACGACCTGCCGGGTGATCGGGTACCAGGGGAAGAGCAGCGAGACGTGCGGGTTGCGCGCGAGCTCGACGGCCTTGCGCGAGCCGTAGTTGGTGTAGAAGACGAAGCCCCGCTCGTCGTAGCCCTTGAGCAGCACGGTGCGGGAGCTGGGCCGCCCGTCGGCGTCCGCGGTGGAGACGACCATGGCGTTGGGCTCCGGCAGGCCGCTCGCGGCGGCCTGCGTGAACCAGATCGCGAACTGCTCGTACGGACCGGCGGCGAGCTCCTCCTCCAGGAGGTGCTCGGAGCGGTACTGCCGGCGCATGGCGGCCGGGTCGAGCGGGTCGTCGCCGCGAAGCTCCGCGGCCGGGGATTCGTCGAACGCGTCGGCGTGGGTCACGCGCACATCCTGGCAGTCCGGCCACGGCGGGAACAGCCGTCGCACCCGAAGCGGGCCGATCATCATGCCCGGTGCGGCGCTCCCGTAATCCTTTCTCCGGAGAATGCGGCGGTGTGCCGGACATCACCCTTCCCCGCATGTGGCGGACCCTCCAAAATCGCAGAGCGGGAAGCTGTGGAACCCGCACATCAACAGCTATCGTGTCCGGCCGGAATCCGAATACGCGCCGCCCGACGGGACCGGGCGCGGAAACCGGGTGAAAGACAGCCGCACCGGGCAATACGGGGTCGACCGAAAACGGACCGCGAGCCGCGCCACGCAGCCGCGTAACCGGCTCGGCGCCCGCCTGTCGCACACGTCATGAGGAGCCGCCTGATGTCCGACTTCGTACCCGGACTCGAAGGAGTCGTCGCGTTCGAGACGGAGATCGCAGAACCCGACAAGGAAGGCGGCTCTCTCCGCTACCGAGGCGTGGACATCGAGGACCTGGTCGGTCAGGTGTCCTTCGGCAACGTCTGGGGTCTGCTGGTCGACGGATCGTTCAACCCCGGGCTGCCGCCCGCCGAGCCGTTCCCGATCCCGGTGCACTCGGGCGACATCCGCGTCGACGTGCAGTCGGCCCTCGCGATGCTCGCGCCCGTCTGGGGCCTCAAGCCGCTCCTGGACATCGACGAGGCCACCGCCCGCGACAACCTCGCTCGCGCCGCCGTCATGGCGCTGTCCTACGTGGCCCAGTCGGCGCGCGGCCAGGGCCTGCCGATGGTGCCGCAGCGGGAGATCGACAAGGCGGAGACCGTCGTCGAGCGCTTCATGAAGCGCTGGCGCGGCGAGCCCGACCCCAAGCACGTCAAGGCCGTCGACGCCTACTGGACGTCGGCCGCCGAACACGGCATGAACGCCTCCACCTTCACCGCCCGCGTCATCGCCTCCACGGGCGCCGACGTGGCCGCGGCGCTGTCCGGCGCGGTCGGCGCGATGTCCGGCCCGCTGCACGGCGGCGCGCCCTCCCGCGTCCTCGGCATGATCGAGGAGATCGAGCGCACGGGCGACGCCACGGCCTACGTCAAGCAGGCCCTGGACCGCGGCGAGCGCCTCATGGGCTTCGGGCACCGCGTCTACCGCGCCGAAGACCCCCGCGCCCGCGTGCTGCGCCGCACGGCCAGGGAGCTCGCGGCGCCGCGCTTCGAGGTCGCCCAGGCCCTGGAGAAGGCCGCCCTGGAGGAGCTCCACAACCGCCGCCCGGACCGTGTCCTGGCGACGAACGTGGAGTTCTGGGCGGCCATCGTCCTGGACTTCGCCGAGGTCCCCGCGCACATGTTCACCTCGATGTTCACGTGCGCCCGCACGGCGGGCTGGAGCGCGCACATCCTGGAGCAGAAGCGCACGGGCCGCCTGGTGCGGCCCTCGGCCCGCTATGTGGGCCCCGGACCGCGCAACCCGCGCGAGGTCACGGGCTTCGAGGACATGCCGGGCGCCTGAGCGGAGGCCCGGCGCGTCGCCTCGGTGCGCGCCGGGCCCGCCGGCTCAGTACCAGGTGCCGGCGACCCGCCGCAGATGGCCGTCGGCGCCGGTCACGGTGACGTCGTACCGCCCCTTGGAGACCCCCGCCATCTCCCGCGCGCTCTGCTCGCGGACCGGGGCCCCGCCGGCCCTGCCCTTGAAGCGACGCAGGAATCCGTCGGCGCCGTACACCGTGAAGTCGTACGCGCCACCGGTCCCGGACGTCTGCCACACATATTCCGCCCGCTCACCCGGCGCGACGGTGAACGGCGTTCCGGCGAACGGCAGATGGGCGTTCGGGAAGACGGTGAAGTGGAACGCCGCCCCGCCCGCGTTCGTCATCGCGCACACGACCCTCCCCCCGTCCACGGTGACGGAGGCGTCGGGCGCGTAGGGCAACGGCCGGTACGGGCGGGTGCCGGGTTCCTGGACCGGAATGGTCTGCTTGCCCTGGGCGGGGAGCTTCACCGGGGGCAGTCTGCGGCCCGCGTCGGCCTTGCGTACGAGCTCCTTGGTGTCCGGCAGCGAGGGCACGGAGAAGTCCGGCCGCGCGAAGTCGAAGCAACTGGTCAGGTCCCCGCACACGGCCCGCCGCCAGGCGCTGATGTTCGGCTCGCGCACGCCCGTCACCACCTCCATGAAGCGCAGCACCGAGGTGTGGTCGAAGACCTGGGAATTCACCCAGCCGCCCCGCGACCAGGGCGAGACGACCCACAGCGGCACCCGGTTGCCGAGCCCGATCGGCTGACCGCCGACGAACTCACCGGGGGTGCCGGCGGGCGGGAACGGCGGGACGACGTGGTCGAAATAGCCGTCGTTCTCGTCGTACATCACCAGGAAGACGGTGTGCTTCCACACCTCGGGGTTGGAGAAGAGCGACTGGAGCGCGGTGTTGACGTAATCGGCGCCGTAATCGGGGCTGGCCGCCGGGTGCTCGCTGAACAGATAGGGCGCCACCAGCCACGAGATCGTCGGCAGGGTGCCGTCCTTGCAGTGCCGGTCGAAGGCGCTCAGGTCGAACTTGGTCATCGCGTTGACGTACCGGGGATCGTCGTGCGGAAAGGCGTGGAACTGCCGGAAGTACGAAAGGCCGTTGTCGTCGTAGTCGCCGTACCGCTCGTCCTTGCCGGGATTGTGATAGACCCGCCAGCTCACTCCCGCCCGCTCCAGCCGCTCCGCGTACGTCGTCCAGTCGGCGACGGGATTGTCGGTCACGACGCTGTTGTCGGTGAACGGCCCGGTCGTCCCGTCGGTGCCCGGCCCGGCCGTACCGGACCACAGGTACAGCCGGTTGGGGTCGGTGGGCCCGGCCATGGAACAGAAATAGTGGTCGGCGACGGTGAACGCGTCGGCGAGGGCGTACTGATAGGGAATGTCCTCGCGGGTGAAGTAGCCCATGCTGCGCTCGCCCTTGGCGGATATCCAGCGGTTCATCGCACCGTGGTTGATCGCGTCGTGCCCGGTCTTCCAGTCGTGGGGCAGACCGTCGGCGTTCTGGGCGTTGTAGCGCGTGGTGTCCATCCGGTACGGCAGCAGATACCCGCCGTCCTTGCGCGCGGGATCGGGCTGCCGCAGCACGGAACTCCCGTCGGGAAAGACCAGCCCCTGCCGGTCGTCGAACCCGCGGACGCCCCGCAGTGCGCCGAAGTAGTGGTCGAAGCCGCGGTTCTCCTGCATCAGCACGACGACGTGCCGGACGTCGGCCGGCCCGCCGCCCGGGGCGGCGGAGGCACGGCCGGACGTGCCGACGGTCATGGCGGCAGCGGCGGCGGCCGACGTTCCGACGAAGGTGCGGCGCGTAATGGGGGACACGGGAGTCAACTCCTCGGCTCGGGGTCGCCCGCACGCTAGCCCCGCCGCCCCCACAACGGAATGGACAGGAGGTGTCCTGGAGGCGAAAGGTCTCAGCGGGCCGTGAGCGCCTCCCCGAGCAGTCCGGCCCAGTGCTCGACGACCCGCTCCCGCCGGGCGCGGTCATCGGTCAGCAGGTTGGCGAGCCCCAGCCCACGCGCCATGTCGAGGAAACCCTGGACACTTTCCCGCACGCCCGCCCGCTGCTCGTCCGCTCCCAGAAGCTCCACGGCCATACGGTGGACCTCCCGCCCCACCCGCGCCTCCAGAACCGTCACCCGGTCCCTCAACTGCTCCTCGTTGGCGGCCGCGACCCACAGTTGGAGGGCGGCCCGGAAGAGCGGCCCGGTGTAGAGCCCGACCAGCTCCCGGACCACCAGCTGCGTACGGGCGGGCCCCAGGAGGAGCCGCGCCGGGTCCAGCGCTTCCCGCAGGGCGGCGGACCGCTGCTCGGCGACGTACTCGACGGCGGCCGTGAACAGGTCCTCGCGCGTGGGAAAATGGTGCTGGGCCGCCCCTCGCGACACCCCCGCCCGTTCGGCGACCACGGACACCGTGGACCCGGCCCACCCGTGCTCGGCCAGGCACGCGATGGCCGCCTCCAGCAACCGCAGCCGGGTGGCCCGGCTGCGGTCCTGCCGGGGTTCCTTGGTCACCGTGGCCATACCGGATCCCGCCGCTCCAGGAAGGCGGTCATGCCCTCGCGCGCCTCGTCCGAGGCGAACAGCCACGCGGACCGTTCCGCCAGCGCGTCGGTGTCCCGGTCGAAGGCGCGCAGCACCTCGGCGGTCACCAGCCGCTTGGACTCCGCGAGCCCTTGCGGGGAACCCCGGCGCAACCCGTCGAGCAAGCCCGGCAGCACCTGGTCCAACTCCCCGGCAACGGTGACGAGCCCGATCCGGACGGCCTCCTCGGCGTCGAACCGTTCGCCGGTCAGGTAGTAGCGGGCGGCGGCACGCGCGTCGAGCCGGGACAGCAGCGGCATGGAGATCACGGCGGGCGCCAGCCCCAGCCGCACCTCGGTGAACGCGAACGAGGCACCGGCCCCGGCCACCGCGATGTCACAGGCCCCCAGCAGCCCCAGCCCGCCGGCCCGGACGTGCCCGGTGACGGCGGCGACGACGGGCTTGGGCAGCTCGACGACGGCACGCATCAGCCGTACGAGCCCCAGGGGCACCGCGCCGGCCTCCTTCAGATCCGCGCCGGCGCAGAAGGTGTTCCCGGTGTGCGCGAGCAGCACGGCCCGCGTCCCGGGATCACCGGCCGCCTCGGTGAGCCCGTCGTGCAGCTCGTCCACGAGCCGCGCCGACAGGGCGTTGCGGTTGTGGGGCGAATCGAGGGTCAGCGTCGTGATGCCGTGCTCGTGCGCGCGGCGAACCAGCATGGACGGAACCACCTTCACTCAGTAGGACTTGGGAAGCCCGAGGGTCTGATGCGAGACGTAGTTGAGGATCATCTCGCGACTGACCGGGGCGATGCGGGCCACCCGCGCCGCGGTGATCAGGGAGGCGAGCCCGTACTCGGCGGAGAGCCCGTTGCCGCCGAGGGTGTGGACGGCCTGGTCGACGGCGCGCACGGTGGCCTCGGCGGCGGCGTACTTGGCCATGTTCGCGGCCTCCCCGGCCCCCACGTCGTCGCCCACGTCATAGAGACCGGCGGCCTTCTGCGTCATCAACCGGGCGAGCTCGACCTCGATATGGCACTGGGCGAGCGGATGGGCGATGGCCTGATGCGCGCCGATGGGCTCGCGCCAGACCTGGCGCGTACGGGCGTAGTCGACGGCACGGGCCAGGGCGTACCGGGCCATGCCGATGGCGAAGGCGGCGGTCATGATGCGCTCGGGGTTGAGCCCGGCGAACAACTGGAGCAGCCCGGCGTCCTCGTCCCCGACCAGCCCGTCGGCCGAAACACGCACTTCGTCGAGGACCAGCTCGAACTGCTTCTCGGGAGAGGCGAGTTCCATGGGGATGGGGCGATACGAAAAACCCGGAGCCCCTCGCTCCACCACGAACAAACAAGGCTTGAGCTTCCCGGTCCGCGCATCCTCGGCACGCCCGACAACGAGGGTGGCATCAGCGGCATCGACACCGGAGATGAAAACCTTGCGCCCATTGAGCACCCACCCCTGACCATCCCGCCGGGCGGTGGTGGTGATGCGATGGGAATTGGACCCGGCCTCGGGCTCGGTGATCCCGAAGGCCATGGTGAGAGCACCCGAAGCAAGACCGGGCAGCCACCGCCGCTTCTGCGCGTCGGTACCGAACCGAGCGATCACCGTGCCGCAAATAGCAGGCGAGACCACCATCATCAACAGCGGACACCCAGCAGCCCCCAACTCCTCAAGAACCACAGCCAGCTCATAAATACCGCCCCCACCACCCCCGAACTCGACCGGCAGATTGACCCCCAGATACCCGAGCTTCCCGGCCTCCTCCCACAGGGCATCGGCATGCTTCCCGTCCCGCACGACGCCGGCGAAGTAGTCGCGCCCGTAGCGCTTGCCGAGCGCGCCGACGGCGGCACGCAGGTCCTGGCGTTCCTGGGACTCGATAAGACTCATGACGGGGGCTCCTCTTTCTCGGCGACGACGGCGAGCAGAGCTCCGACCTCGACCTGAAGGCCGGGGACGGCGTGCAGAGCGGAGAGCGTGCCGGAGGAGGGCGAGACGACGCGGTGCTCCATCTTCATCGCCTCCAGCCACAACAGCGGCTGACCGGCCAGTACGGAATCCCCGACGGCCAGCCCGTCCGCGACACGGACAACGGTCCCGGGCATGGGGGCGAGCAGGGACCCCGCTTCAGAGCGACTTTCCGACACAGGAAACCGCGACAACAACACAAAACCAAAGGACCCGACAAAAACCCGGTCACCATAAAAACCCACACCGAACCGCCGCCGAACCCCACCCACCTCAAGCAGCACCTCATCAGGAGCGGCAGAGACCACCGAAACCCCGGAAAAACCATCAGCGGTCACCCCGTCCCGCCCCACCCGATACCGCACTTCGACGACCTCACCACCGGGCTCGGCCCGAAACGACTTGACCTGCGCCTGAGAGCGAAGATTGCGCCACCCACCCACACGATGCGGCACCGACGACAGCGACCGCGCGAAGGCCGCATCGGCAAGAGCGGCAGCAAGGGCAGCGATCCGCACCTCATCGCCACCCGCGGGAGCGACCAACTCCCGCAGGTACCGCCCGTAGAACCCCGTATCGACCAGCCCGTCGGCAAACGCGGAATGCCGCAACGACCGCACCAACAACTCGCGATTGGTGACGGGCCCATGAACAACAGCACGGTCCAACTCAAAGGCCAGCAACCGCACAGCCTCCTCCCGCGTAGGAGCCCAGGCGACGACCTTGGCGAGCATCGGATCGTAGTGAACGCCCACCGCGTCACCGTCGCCGACACCGGAGTCGACGCGGAGAAAGGCACCGGAAGCCGAAGGACCACGGGAGGTGACGGGGTCGGAGGGGCAGGGGTCCGGGGCGCTGACGTGTATTTGCGGGCCCGATGTGGGGGCGCTGTCGCGTTTCCGGGTGCCGGGCCCGTAAATATACGGCCCCGGACTCCTGCCCCGGAGGCCCCGGCGCCGCTCCCCCCACGCACCGGCCCCCACCGACAGCCGGTGCACGACCCCGGCCTGCGGCCGCCACCCCCGCGCCGGATCCTCCGCGTACAACCGAGCCTCCACCGCGTGCCCGACAGCAGACGGCGGCGCCCCCAGCACACACCCTTCAGCGATACGCAACTGCCAGGCGACGAGATCGACCCCGTACACGCACTCCGTGACCGGATGCTCCACCTGGAGCCGGGTGTTCATCTCCAGGAAGTACGCGCACCCGTCCCGCCCCACCAGGAACTCGACCGTGCCGGCACCCACGTACCCGACCGCCCGCGCCGCGTCCACCGCCCACCCGTGCAGCGCGTCCCGCAGCGACGGCGGGAGCCCCGGCGCCGGAGCCTCCTCGATGACCTTCTGGTGGCGCCGCTGGAGCGAGCAGTCCCGCGTGCCCAGCGCCCACACGCCACCCTGCCCGTCGGCGAGGACCTGCACCTCCACATGCCGCCCGCCCTCGACGAACGGCTCGACGAACACGGCCCCGTCCCCGAACGCGGCGGCGGCCTCAGCCTCGGCGGAGGCCAACTCCCCGGGCAGTGAGGCCAGGTCACGGACAACCCGCATCCCCCGCCCACCCCCACCACCGACCGCCTTGACCAGCACCGGCAGAGAGGACGCGACAACGGCGGACGGCACCAACGAGGACAGCACCGGCACCCCCGCCGCCGCCATCACCGCCTTCGCCCGGGTCTTCGACCCCATCTCCTCGATCACCGAGGCCGGCGGCCCGATCCACACCAGCCCGGCATCCGTGACGGCCCGAGCGAAGGAAGCGTTCTCGGACAGAAACCCGTACCCCGGATGCACGGCGTCCGCACCGGCGGAAAGCGCCGCGGCGACCACCAGATCATCCCGCAGATACGTATCAGCAGGCGCAGCCCCCGGCAGCCGCACCGCGGAATCCGCCCACCGCACATGCAACGCACCCGCATCCGCGTCGGAATGCACGGCGACCGTGGAGATCCCCAGCTCCCGGCACGTCCGCATCACGCGGCAGGCGATCTCGCCCCGATTGGCGACCAGCACGGACCGAATCAAGAGAACCCTCACATCCGGAAGACGCCGAATCCGCCCCGGGCACCCTCGACGGGCGCCCCATGGACGGCGGACAGACACAGCCCGAGCATGGTCCGCGTATCGCGGGGGTCGATGACCCCGTCGTCGTACAGCCGCCCGGAGAGGAACATCGGCAGTGACTCCGACTCGATCTGCCCCTCCACCATCGCGCGCAGTCCGGCGTCGGCCTCCTCGTCGTACGGCCGGCCGGCGGCGGCCGCGGACGCGCGGGCGACGATGGACAGCACCCCGGCGAGCTGCTGCGGCCCCATGACGGCGGATTTCGCGCTGGGCCAGGAGAACAGGAACCGGGGGTCGTAGGCGCGCCCGCACATCCCGTAATGGCCGGCCCCGTAGGAGGCGCCCATCAGGACGGACAGGTGCGGAACCCGGGAGTTGGCGACGGCGTTGATCATCATGGAGCCGTGCTTGATGATGCCGCCCTGCTCGTACTCGCGGCCGACCATGTAGCCGGTGGTGTTGTGCAGGAAGATCAGCGGGATGTCCCGCTGATTGGCCAGCTGGATGAACTGCGCGGCCTTCTGCGACTCGGCGCTGAAGAGCACGCCCCGCGCGTTGGCGAGAATGCCCACGGGGTATCCGTGCAGCCGGGCCCAGCCCGTGACCAGGCTGGCCCCGTAGAGCGGTTTGAACTCGTCGAAGTCGGACCCGTCGACGATCCGGGCGATGACGTCACGGGGATCGAAGGGCACTTTCAGATCCCCGGGAACAACACCGAGAAGCTCACCCTCGTCGTACACAGGTTCCCTCACGCCA
Organism: Streptomyces sp. ISL-11; assembly: GCF_018614525.1. Taxonomy (GTDB): domain Bacteria; phylum Actinomycetota; class Actinomycetes; order Streptomycetales; family Streptomycetaceae; genus Streptomyces. The sequence goes on along the minus strand of NZ_JAGGOL010000021.1, from coordinate 5,699 downwards.
TCCACGGAACCCTTGGACGCCTTGAGCCAATTGAGCCGAGCGACGACCCGCCGGGCCTGCCGCACCGCATCCACCTCGTCGACGGCGAAGTAGTCCGCGAGCCCGGACACCCGGGCGTGCATCTCCGCCCCGCCGAGGGACTCGTCGTCCGCGTCCTCACCGGTGGCCATCTTCACGAGCGGCGGCCCGCCGAGGAACACCTTGGCCCGGGACTTCACCATGATGACGTGGTCGGACATGCCGGGTACGTACGCGCCGCCGGCGGTGGAATTGCCGAAGACGACGGCGACCGTGGGAATGCCGGCGGCGGACAGCCGCGTGATGTCCTTGAAGAGCGCGCCGCCCGGGATGAAGATCTCCTTCTGGCTCGGCAGATCCGCGCCACCGGACTCGACCAGGGCGATGCACGGCAGCCGGTTCAGCCGGGCGATCTCATGGGCGCGCAGTGCCTTCTTCAGCGTCCAGGGATTGGAGGCGCCGCCCCGCACCGTGGGGTCGTTGGCGGTGATCAGGCACTCGACGCCCTCGACGACCCCGATGCCGGTGACGATGGACGCGCCGACGGCGTAGTCGCTGCCCCAGCCGGCGAGCGGCGACAGTTCCAGGAACGGCGTGTCGGGATCGAGGAGCAGCTCGATCCGCTCACGGGCGAGGAGCTTGCCGCGGGCACGGTGCCGGGCCACGTACTTCTCGCCGCCCCCGGCCAGCGCCTTCGCGTGCTCCGCCTCGATCTCGGCGAGCTTGGCGAGCATCGACTCGCGGGCGGCCGTGTACTCGGGGCTCGTCGGATCGAGCCCGGACGCCAGCACGGTCACAGCAGCACCTCCGGTATCTCCAGACAACGCGAGCGCAGCCACTCGCCGAGGGCCTTGGCCTGCGGATCGAAGCGGGCCTGGGAGGCGACGCCTTCGCCGAGCAGCCCGTCGACGGTGAAGTTCAGGGCGCGCAGATTGGGCAGGACGTGCCGCTCGACGCGGAAGGGGACCACCTCCGGCAGCAGCCGGCGGAACGTCTCGACGGTCAGCTCATGGGCGAGCCACCGCCAGGCGGTGTCGCTCCGCACCCACACGCCGACGTTCGCGGACCCGCCCTTGTCGCCACTGCGGGCCCCGGCGACGAGCCCGAGCGGCGCCCGCCGCGTGCCACCGCCGGGCCACGGCGGAGGCAACGGCGCCGGACCGACGGCATCAGCACGGCCCCCAACGGCCGGAGGCACCGTCACCCGCTCCCCGTCCGCCAGCACCGCCACATGCCGCACGTCACCCGCGTCGACGTACGCCGCCTCGAAGACGCCGTACGGCGTCCCCTTGCCCGGCGGCGCGGTGACGTGGAAGCCGGGGTAGCTCGCGAGGGCGAGCTCGATCGCCGCGCCGCTGACCGCGCGCCCGACCGCCTCCGGGTCGGGGTCGCGCACGACGAGCCGCAGCAGGGCGCCGGCCTCCTCCTGTACGGGCGCGTCGGCCCGGTCCGTACGGGCGAGGGTCCACCGGACCTCGGCGGGCGGGCGCCCGGCGAGGGCGGCGTCGAGCTGGTCGCGCACCAGGCGCGCCTTGGCCTCGATGTCGAGGCCGGTGAGGACGAACACGACTTCGTTGCGCCAGCCGCCGACCCGGGTGAGCCCGGTCTTGAGCGTGGGCGGCGGCGGCTCGCCCCGCACCCCGTCGACGCGTACGCGGTCGGGCCCGTCGTCCGTGAGCCGTACGGTGTCGAGCCGGGCGGTGACGTCGGGGCCCGGGTAGCGGGGGCCGGCGGTCTCGTACAGCAGCTGGGCGGTGACGGTGCCAATGGTGACGGCGCCGCCGGTGCCGGGGTGCTTGGTGATGACGGCGGAGCCGTCGGCGTGGATCTCGGCGAGGGGGAAGCCGGGGCGGCGCACGTCGTGCTCCGGGCCGAGCTCCTGGAAGAAGGAGTAGTTGCCGCCGGTGGCCTGTGTCCCGCATTCGAGGATGTGCCCGGCGACGACGGCGCCCGCGAGCCGGTCCAGTTCGCCGGGGGCCCAGCCGAAGTGCGCGGCGGCGGGCCCGGTGACGAGCGCGGCGTCGGTGACGCGGCCGGTGACGACGACGTCGGCGCCCGCGCGCAGGCACGTGGCGATGCCGGCGCCGCCGAGGTAGGCGTTGGCGGTGAGCACGCCCGTACCCCAGTCGCGGGCGCCCAGCAGGTCGTCGCCCTCGACGTGGGCCACCCGTACGGCGATGCCGAGGCGGTCGGCCAGGGCCCGGATCCCGGTCGCGAGGCCGGCGGGGTTGAGGCCGCCGGCGTTGGTGACGAGCTTGACGCCCCGCTCGACGGCGAGTCCGAGCCCTTCCTCCAGCTGGGCGAGGAAGGTCTTGGCGTAGCCGCGCCGGGGGTCGGCCAGCCGGTCGCGGCCGAGGATGAGCATGGTCAGTTCGGCGAGGTAGTCGCCGGTGAGGACATCGAGGGGACCTCCGGTGAGCATCTCGCGCAGGGCGTCGAAGCGGTCACCGTAGAAGCCGGAGGCGTTGCCGATCCGCAGGGGCGGCGGGGGGCTGTCCGGACCTCCGGGCTCCGGACGCACGGCCTCCCGGCCCGGGGGCCCCGGCGGTACGAGCCCCGGCCGCACGGGTCCCCGACCGGCCGACCCCGGACGCGCGGATCCAGCGGGCTGCGGCCGTACGGTCGGTGGCTGCGCGGGCACCGAACCGGCGGGCACCGAACCGGCGGGACCCGGCCGTGCGGGCCCCGGTCGTGCACGCTCCGAACGGCCGGACCCCTGCGGTACGCCCGCCGGACCCGCCGCCCCCAGCCGTAACGCCACCGCCTCCGGCAGCCCACGTTCCGCCATCAGACACCGCCGTCGCGCGGCAACCGCGGCCCCCGCCCGCTTCCCGGTGGTCCGGCGAACGCCTGGGCGATGTCGAGCCAGCGGTCCGCGTCGGGGCCCTCGGCGCGCAGGGCCAGGTCGGAGCGGTGGGCGCGCCGCACGGCGAGGAGGCAGAAGTCGAGTGCCGGGCCGGTGACGCGCTGGGCGGCGGCCTCGGGGCCGTACACCCAGACGGTCCGGCCGTCCGGGGCGAGGAGTTCGACGCGGAACTCCTCGGCGGGCGGGGTGAGCCCGCGCACCGCGTAGGCGTGGTCGCGGGCCCGTACCCCGATGCGTGCCACGTGCCGCAGCCGGGCCGTCGGCACCCGCCGCACCCCCAGGGCGTCGGCCACGTCCTGGCCGTGGGCCCAGGTCTCCATGAGCCGGCCGGTGGCCATCGAGGCGGCGCTCATCGGCGGCCCGAACCAGGGCAGCCGCACGCCCGGCGGCACCTCCGCCAGCACGCGCTGGACGCGGGCGCGGCTCTCGCGCCAGCGGTCCAGGAGGGTGGCGGGCGGCAGCTGTGCGAGGGGCCGTGCGGCCTCGGTGACGAAGTCGTCGGGTGCGGCGAGGGCCTCGCGGGTCTCGGCCGCGAAGCCGTCGGGGTCGGTGGCGGAGCGGACGGCCCGCTCGTCGGTCCACGTCAGGTGGGCGATCTGGTGGGCGACGGTCCACCCGGCGGCGGGCGTGGCGTCGGACCACCGCTCCGGGGGCAGCCCGGCCACGTGACGGTCCAGGTCGTCGCCTTCGGCCCGCAGCTCGGACAGCAGCTCCACCAGGTCGATCACTCCGGGCTCCCCTCACCAGCAAGCAAGTTGACTGCCCGTCATCACAACACGGCAGCGACGCCCCCGTCCGGGGAGAGCGTCGCACCGCACCAGGAAACAAGCAAGCGTGCTTGCCTTTATTTTTCGGCCTTCCCGCCACCCGGTGACCGCCGCCCGGCGGGGAGGCCCTCCGCGAGCACCTCCGCCAGGTGCCGCCCGCGCCGCCCGGCCAGCTGACCGAGCTGCGTACGGCAGGAGAACCCGTCGGCCAGGATTTCCGCGCCCTCCGGCGCCTGCCGGACGGACGGCAGCAGCTGTTCCTCCGCGCAGGCGACGGACACGTCGTAGTGCCCGCGTTCGAAGCCGAAGTTGCCGGCCAGTCCGCAGCATCCGCCGCTCAGTTCGCCGTCGAGCCCGGCCCGTTCGCGCAGGCGCCGCTCGGCCGCGTCGCCGAGGACCGCGTGCTGGTGGCAGTGGGTCTGGCCGACGGCCGGCCGGTCGACGCGCGGGGGCTCCCAGTGCGGGGCCCGTTCCTCGATGATCTGGGCGAAGGTGCGGACGGAGGCCGCGAGTTCGTGGGCCCGTGGATCGTCGGGCAGCAGTTCGGGCAGGTCCGTGCGGAGGGCGGCGGCGCAGCTCGGCTCCAGGACGACGACGGGGAGTCCGGCCGCGGGCTCCATCCGGTCGAGCGTGCGCCGCATGACCTTCCGGGCGCGGTCGAGCTGGCCGGTGGACACCCAGGTCAGCCCGCAGCAGACGGCGCGCCCGGGGAGCACGGCCTCCTGCCCCGCGTCCTCCAGGACGCGCACCGCGGCCCGGCCGACCGATGGCGTGAAGTGGTCGGTGAAGGTGTCCGGCCACAACACGACCACCTGATCGGTGGACAGGACGCGCGTTTCGCCGCCGTCGCGTACGCGCGCGTGCCGGGCCGCCCACGCGCGGAACGTCTCCTCCGCCACCACCGGGACCTCCCGCTCGGCCGCGATCCCGCCGAGGCGCTTCACCGCCCCGGCCAGCGGGGAGCGCGTGAGCGCGTTGAGCGGGCGGGCGGCCCGCAGCCGTGCGGCCGCCCGGAGCCAGACGGGCAGCCACCCCATCGTGTAGTGCGCGGCGGGCCGCCACCGGCCCGCGTAGTGGTGGTGGAGGAACTCCGCCTTGTACGTGGCCATGTCGACGCCCACCGGGCAGTCGCTCCGGCACCCCTTGCAGGACAGGCACAGGTCCAGCGCCTCGCGCACCTCCGGCGAGCGCCACCCCCGCGTCACCACGCCGCCCCGCTCGCCCGCCAGCATTTCGTGCAGCAGGCGGGCGCGCCCGCGCGTGGAGTGGCGTTCCTCGCCGGTGACCCGGTAGGAGGGGCACATCACGCCCGTGTCCACCGTCGTCTCCCGGCACTTCGCGACGCCCACGCAGCGGCGCACCGCCCCCGCGAAGTCGCCGCCGTCACCCGGATAGGCGAACTGCACGGGCACCGGCCCCTTCGGCAGGACGTCGAAGCGCAGGCCCTCGTCGAGCCGGCCGGGGCGGACGAGCATGCCCGGGTTGAGGCCGTCGGCCGGGTCCCACAGGCCCTTGAAGCGCTCGAAGAGCCGGACGACCTCCGGCCCGTACATCCTGGGCAGGAGTTCGGCGCGGGCCCGGCCGTCGCCGTGCTCGCCGGAGAGGGAGCCGCCGTGGGCGACGACGAGATCGGCCAGGTCGCCGGAGAACTCCCGGTAGCGCCGGACGCCGTCCGTGCTCAGCAGGTCGAAGTCGATCCGCGCGTGGACGCAGCCCTCGCCGTAGTGCCCGTACGGCGCGCCGCGCAGCCCGTACCGCCCCAACAGCGCCCGGAACTCCCGCAGATAGGCCCCGAGACGCTCCGGCGGCACCGCGCAGTCCTCCCATCCCGGCCATGCCTCGCGGCCGTCGGGCATGCGCGTGGCGGTGCCGGCGGCGTCCTCCCGTACGCGCCACAGGGCGCGTTGCCCAGCCGGGTCGGTGACGACCGCGTGGCCCGTGGTCGCCGGGGCCGCGATCCGGACGATCTCCGCCGCGCGGGCGGCCGCCTCCGCGGCCGACGCCCCGCCGGTCTCGACGAACAGCCAGGCATCGCCGGCCGGCAGCCC
>NZ_JAGGOL010000218.1 GCF_018614525.1 Streptomyces sp. ISL-11 | reverse complement strand
GGGCGGCGTGGGCGCCCGGCGCGGAGACGGCGGTGGGCGCCGGCTTGAGGGGAGCCGCTCCGGCGGGCTCGGTGTCGGACGTGCTGCGACGGCGCGCGCGGACCAGCCGGAAGGCCAGCGCTCCCGCGACCGCCGCCAGGCACAGTCCGTAGCACCCTGTCACCCAATTCGCCGGGGGGCGCCCCGCGTTGAGGCCGTGCAGGACGGCGGCGCACCACGCCGGGTAGGCGCAGGCGTGCAGCGCGCGCCACCGTTGGGCGGCGCGGCCGCATCCCGCGAAAGCGCTCCGCAAGGCTCCGGTCGCGCCGGCGAGCACCATCAGGTAGGCGGCGAGCGCGCCCAGCCCGATCAGTCCGCCCGCGCCACGGAAGCCCGAGGAGAACGGCAGCAGGGCGGCGCCGGCCGAGGTGTGCGCCTCGGCGACCTTGACGCCGATGTGCACCAGGAGGAAGCCGAGCGCTCCGACGGCGGTCGCGCGGTGGACCGCCTGGGCGAGCAGCCGGGCGCGCGGGGTGAGGAGCAGCCGGTCGGCGGCGATGAGCCCCCAGACGACAGTGGCGGTGAGCGAGACCAGCGCGAGGACTCCACCGGTGTGGTCGAGGAAGCGGTTCATGCCCCAGCACGCTAGGCAGCGGCGCGGGGGCACCGGGTCCGCTTCGTGCAACACCGGTGCGGCGGGTGGTCGCGCTGCTAACGTTTGTTCGTTCTGCGCCACGCGGGGTGATCGAGGGGTGACGGTTCGTGTCGGCTCCCGGGGTGTGGTGCGGGTGCGGGTCCGCGCTCGGTCCCGGGTCCCGGTCCGGCGGTAGCGCCCGTACCGGCCGCGCGCCCGGAGCCCTTACCTCGGTGCGGGCCCTTCGGCCCCTGCGGTAACCTGACCCCATGCGTGCCGTACGCCTTCTGCTTAGCGGGCCGCGCTGATCAGTACCGACCGGTGACCTCGGTCGGCATCGGCGCGGCGTCCCCTCCTGTGCGAGGGGATTTTTCATTTCCGCGGGTGCCGCAGGTAGAGACGACGATCGATGGAGCTTTGAGGACGATGAGCGAGACCAACACCGCCGCCGAGGTGGCTGCCCCGCACCGCTACACGGCCGCGCTGGCCGCTGACATCGAGGCACGCTGGCAGGACTTCTGGGACGCGAACGACACCTACGCGGCACCCAACCCCAGCGGTGACCTGGCGGGCGACGCCGCGGTCGTCGACCGGCCCAAGAAGTTCATCATGGACATGTTCCCGTACCCCTCCGGTGCGGGCCTGCACGTCGGCCACCCGCTGGGCTACATCGCCACCGACGTCTACGCGCGCTACCACCGCATGACGGGCCACAACGTCCTGCACACCCTCGGCTTCGACGCCTTCGGCCTGCCGGCCGAGCAGTACGCCGTGCAGACCGGCACCCACCCGCGCGTCTCCACCGAGGCGAACATCGAGAACATGAAGACCCAGCTGCGGCGGCTGGGCCTGGGCCACGACAAGCGCCGGTCGTTCGCCACGATCGACCCGGACTACTACAAGTGGACCCAGTGGATCTTCCTCCAGATCTTCAACTCCTGGTACGACGAGGACGCGAAGAAGGCCCGGCCGATCGACGACCTGATCACCGAGTTCGAGGCCGGTGAGCGCACCCACGCCGACGGCCGCACGTGGGACGAGCTGAGCGAGACCGAGCGCGCCGACGTCCTGGGCCAGTACCGCCTGGCCTACGCCTCCGACGCGCCGGTCAACTGGTGCCCCGGCCTGGGCACCGTCCTGGCCAACGAGGAGGTCACCGCCGACGGCCGCTCCGAGCGCGGCAACTTCCCCGTGTTCAAGTCCAAGCTGCGCCAGTGGAACATGCGGATCACCGCCTACGCGGACCGCCTGATCGACGACCTGGACGCCCTGGACTGGCCCGAGGCCATCAAGCTCCAGCAGCGCAACTGGATCGGCCGCAGCGAGGGCGCCCGCGTCGCCTTCCAGGTCGCCGGGCACGACGAGAAGATCACCGTCTTCACCACCCGCCCCGACACCCTCTTCGGCGCCACCTACATGGTGCTGGCCCCCGAGCACGAGCTGGTCGACGCCGTCGTCCCGGCCGAGTGGCCCGAGGGCACCAAGGACGCGTGGACCGGCGGCGCCCGCACCCCGGCCGACGCCGTCGCGGCGTACCGCAAGCAGGCCCAGTCCAAGACCGACGTCGAGCGCCAGACCGAGGGCAAGGACAAGACCGGTGTCTTCACCGGCGCGTACGCCCTCAACCCGCTGACGGGCGAGCGGATCCCCGTCTTCGTCGCCGACTACGTCCTCATGGGCTACGGCACCGGCGCCATCATGGCCGTCCCCGGCCAGGACGAGCGCGACTGGGAGTTCGCGACCGTCTTCGAGCTGCCGATCGTCCGCACGGTCCAGCCCCCGGAGGGCTGGGAGGGCGAGGCGTACGGCGGCCAGGGCCCGGCGATCAACTCCGCGAACGACGAGATCGACCTGAACGGCATGGACGTCGACGAGGCCAAGAGCACCGTCATCGCCCACCTGACCGAGCGCGGCATCGGCGAAGGCACCATCAACTTCCGCCTGCGCGACTGGCTGTTCAGCCGCCAGCGCTACTGGGGCGAGCCCTTCCCGATCGTCTACGACGAGGACGGCGTCGCCCACCCGCTGCCCGAGTCGATGCTGCCGCTGGAGCTGCCCGAGGTCGAGGACTACTCGCCGCGCACCTTCGAGCCGGACGACGCCGACACCTCCCCCGAGACCCCGCTGTCCCGCAACGAGGACTGGGTCAACGTGGAGCTGGACCTGGGCGACGGCCCCAAGCGCTACCGCCGCGAGACCAACACCATGCCCAACTGGGCCGGTTCGTGCTGGTACGAGCTGCGCTACCTGGACCCGCACAACAGCGAGAGCCTGGTCTCCGCCGACGCCGAGCGCTACTGGATGGGCCCGCGCGAGGGACAGCCGCACGGCGGTGTCGACCTCTACGTCGGCGGCGCCGAGCACGCCGTACTGCACCTGCTGTACGCCCGCTTTTGGTCCAAGGTCCTCTTCGACCTGGGCCACGTCTCCTCGGCCGAGCCGTTCCACAAGCTCTACAACCAGGGCATGATCCAGGCGTTCGTCTACCGCGACAGCCGTGGCATCGCCGTGCCGGCCACCGAGGTCGAGGAGCGCGACGGCAAGTTCTTCCACCAGGGCGAGCCGGTCAGCCGCGTCCTGGGCAAGATGGGCAAGTCCCTGAAGAACGCCGTCACGCCGGACGAGATCTGCGCCGAGTACGGTGCCGACACCCTGCGCCTGTACGAGATGGCCATGGGCCCCCTGGACGTCTCCCGTCCCTGGGACACCCGCGCCGTCGTCGGCCAGTACCGGCTGCTGCAGCGCCTGTGGCGCAATGTCGTCGACGAGGCGACCGGCGAGGTCACGGTCGTCGGCACGGAGGCCGACGAGGCCACGCTGCGCGCCCTGCACAGGGCCATCGACGGTGTCGGCCAGGACATGGCGAACCTGCGCTTCAACACCGCCATCGCCAAGGTCACCGAGCTGAACAACTTCGTGACCAAGCTCAACGAGGTGCCCCGCTCCGTCGCCGAGCGCATGGTGCTGCTGGTCGCCCCGCTGGCTCCGCACATCGCCGAGGAGCTGTGGCGCAAGCTGGGCCACACCGGCTCGGTCGTCCACGAGGACTTCCCCGTCGCCGACCCCGCCTACCTGGTCGACGAGGCCGTGACCTGCGTCGTCCAGATCAAGGGCAAGGTCAAGGCGCGGCTGGAGGTCGCCCCGTCGATCTCCGACGAGGAGCTGGAGCGGGTGGCTCTGGCCGACCCGGCGGTCGTCGCGGCGCTGGGCGGTGCCGGCATCCGCAAGGTGATCGTCCGGGCGCCGAAGCTGGTGAACATCGTCCCCGCGTAACGCACGCGAACGGCTCGGGGCGGACCTGAGGGTTTGTCCCTACGGGCAGGTTGGGGGTTCCATCGGAACCCCCGGCCTGCCCTTTCCGTTTACGGTGGAGGGGTGACCCGGCGCCCTGCCGACCCGTTGTCCGCCGACTGCCCCGCCGACTGCCCCGCCGACTGCCCCGCCGACTGCCCCGCCGACCTCGCTGAGGAGCGCCCATGGAAGCCGCGGTCGTGATCATCGCGCTGATCTTCGCGATCTTCGTCGCACTCGGCGTGTTCGCCACGGTCAAGACCGTGCGCGCGGTCAAGCGCGGCGTCGACCGCACGGTCACCCAGGCCCGCCGCACCGTCGAGGACACCCGGCTCAAGGCGCGGACGTACGCCCAGCCCGGCGCGGCCGGCGAGGTCGCGCAGCTGCGCCTGTCCTTGCGGACGTCCATGCGCGCCACCCAGGAGGCGCTGCGGGTGGCCGCCCCCGAGGATCCCTCGCTGTCGGAGGCACTGTCGCTCTTCCAGCGGCTCAGCGCCCACGGCCACGAGCTCGACGAGGAGCTCAGGCGGCTGGAGGGCGAGCCGGACCGGACCAGGATCGCCGCGTGCCTGCCCGGTCTGCGCGAGCGCACGGAGCGGGTGCGGGACTCGGCGGACTCGCTGCGGTTCGCGGCTCAGGACCGGGCCAGGCGGTTCGCGGAGGACGACCTGGACGCCTTGAGCGGGCAGATCCGGATGGAGGCCGGGGCGCTGCGGCACTGGACGACCGAGGAGCCGGCGCCCGCCCCCGCGCCGCCCGCCCCCGCGCCGTCCGCGGAAAGGGGCGAGGAGTCCGAGGCCGCGGCGTCCCCGGAGCGTCCCGCGCGTCCCTCGATCACCGGTCGGCCGTCCCGGCAGCAGCCCGCCCCCTCCTGGCAGAAGACCCGCCGCCCCGAGAGCACTACCTGACCGACCGCCCCGCTGTCCGGCCGTACGCCGGGATGATCACGCGTACGGGGCTCGTACTGCCACCGGAGCGCCCCGGCGGGTAACCTCCGGAACATGCCCCGCCACGTCGCTGTCGTCACGGATTCCACGGCCTATCTGCCGCAGCAGGCGATGCGGCGCCACGGCATCGCGGCCGTACCGCTGACGGTCGTCCTGGGTGACGAGGCGCTGGAGGAGGGCACCGAGATCTCGGCCCGGTCCGTGGCACAGGCCCTGCAGAAGCGCAGGCCGGTGACCACCTCACGACCCGGGCCGGAAGTCTTCGCCGCCGCCTACCGCGCGGCCGCCGAGTCCGGTGCCGACGGCATCATCTCCCTCCACCTCTCCGCCGAGATCTCCGGTACGTACGACGCGGCGGTCCTCGCGGCGCGGGAGGCGCCCGTGCCGGTGCGGGTCGTGGACACGGGCATGGTCGCCATGGCCCTCGGCTTCTGCGCGCTGGCCGCCGCCGAGACGGCGGAGGCGGGCGGCACCCTCGACGAGGCGGTCGCGGCCGCCGAGAAGCGCGCGCAGGGCACGACGGCGTTCTTCTACGTCGACACCCTCGACTACCTCCGCCGCGGCGGACGGATCGGCACGGCCCAGGCGCTGCTCGGCTCGGCGCTGGCCGTCAAACCGCTGCTGCAGCTCGACGGCGGCCGCATCCAGCTGCGCGAGAAGGTCCGTACGGCATCCAAGGCCATCGCCCGCCTCGAAGAGATCGCCGTGGAGCGGGCCGGTGCCGCGCCCGTCGACATCGCCGTCCACCACTTGGCGGCCCCCGACCGCGCGACACTCCTCGCGGACCGGCTGCGGGAGCGGGTGCCGGGGCTGGTGGACCTGCACGTCAGCGAGGTCGGGGCGGTCATCGGGGCGCACACGGGGCCCGGGCTGCTGGGTGTGGTGATCGCGCCGCGGTAGCGGTGGGGGAGCGGTGGGGTGATGGCGATGGGCGGCGGGTTACCGTCCGGTCGGATCGCTCCGGGGTGACGGTGGTTGCCACTCCCGGGTGAGGGAGTTTTCCACAACTGGCCGGTTATCCACGGGAATCGAGCCGCTTCAGCGGGATCGCCGGAACGCGCCTACGGTCGTCGGCATGACAGATCACCCGGCCCGCCCGGCCCGCTCCGACCCCTTGGCACATCTGGCCCTCGCGGCCTATTCCGACATCTCCACACGCGACCTTCCCGGCTCCGGCGGCTCGCAACGTGAGCGCGCGGCCGCGTTGTTCCCCGGGGCGCCGGCCCCGGTGCGGGGGAGCCCCGACCCACCGGCGCCCGCGTCCGCGCCCTTGCCCTTGCCCTTGCCGGACGAGCCCAATCGCTCCCGTGGGCCGGCCGCTTGGCGGCTCGCCGTGGGGGAACGGCTGCCGATGTGGGTGCAACTGCGGTGCGGCATCGAACGCAGGACACTCGCCGCGCTCGTGATCGTGCTGGTCGCGGCGTGCGCCTTCGCCGCCCACCACTTCTGGGCGGGCCGGCCCCAGGCCGTACGGGCGCCCGAGCGGCGGCTCCCGGCCGTGACGGTGGCCACGACCGCGCCCATCGCGGCGGCGCCGGCGAACGGTCCCGGCACGGCCGGCCCGGGTCCGGCCGCACCCGGCCGTGCGGAGCCGTCCGGCGGGAGCGTGGTGGTGGACGTGGCGGGCAAGGTGCGGCGGCCCGGCATCCAGCGTCTGCCGGCCGGTTCACGGGTCGTCGACGCGCTGAACGCGGCAGGCGGAGCTCGCGAGGGCGCCGACACGACGGGCCTGAACCGGGCGCGCGTCCTCACCGACGGCGAACACATCGTGGTGGGCTCGCCGCAGGCGGATACGCCACCGGCCGGTATCCAGGGAGGAGCCGGAGGGACGGGGCAGCCCGGCGGGCCGGTCAGCCTCAACACCGCCACGGTCGAACAGCTCGATGCCCTGCCCGGCGTCGGCCCCGTGCTCGCTCAGCACATCCTCGACTACCGCACCCGGCACGGCGGCTTCCGTTCCGTCGACGAGCTCCGCCACGTCAACGGCATCGGCGCCCGCCGCTTCACCGACCTGCGCCCCTTGGTGCAGCCATGAGGCGGGCGGGCGGCACCGGTGGGGCAGACGCTCCGGACGGTGGACCCCTCTCCGTACAAGGTGATGCGGACGCGATCTCCCCGGCGAGAGGCGCCCCGGCTCCCGAGCCCGCACCGGTCCCCACCGGGCCGCGTCAGGAGGGACCCGCCGACCTCCGGCTGGCCGTGCCGGCGTGCGCGGCGTGGGCGGCGGCGGCCTGGGCGGTGACGGCGGACGGGAGGGTCGTCACCGTCACCGTCACCGCCGCGGTACTCATGGCGGCCGCACTGCTCATCGGCACCCGGCACCGACGCCCCGCGGCGCCAACCGGCCGGAGCGGCACGTCCGTCGCCGTGGCGGCCGTGCTGCTGTGCGCCGTGGCGGGCGCGACGGTGGGCGCTCTGCGGGCCGCCGACACCCGCCGCGGGCCCCTGCCCGCCCTGGCCCGGCAGTACGGGCAGGCCACTGTCGACGTGACCGTCACCGGCGACCCCCGGGCCACCCGCCCACGGGTCCGCGGGGCGGCCCGCGCCGCACCCGCCGTCGTGTTCGAGGCCGAAGCGACCCGTGTGACCACCGCACACGACACCACGGCCACCCGCACACCGGTCATGGTGATCGCCCCTCCGTCGTGGTCGGGGCTGCTGCCCTCCACCCGCCTCCGTGTCGAAGGCCGCCTCGCCCCGCCCTCCCGCGAGGGCGACCGCGTCGCCGCCGTCGTACGCACCCGCGATCACGGCCCGCCCCCGGTCGTCGAGGAGCCCTCGGCCCTCCAGCGCGCCGCCGCCCGGCTGCGCGCGGGCCTGCGCACCGCCACGGACGGGCTCGCGCCGGACGCACGCGCGCTGCTGCCCGGTCTGGTGGTCGGCGACACCTCCCGCATCCCGCCCGACCTCGAAGAGGCATTCCGTGCCACGGATCTGACGCACTTACTGGCCGTCTCGGGCAGCAACCTCGCCATCCTCATCGCGGTGCTGATCGGGCCGGCGCACCTGGCCACCCGTGCCGAGCGCCGTGGGCTGGCCGCCCGGCTGGGAATCCCGCTGCGGGCGACGGCGGTGCTGGGTGCCTGCCTCGCGCTGGGTTTCGTGATCGTGTGCCGCCCGGAGCCCAGTGTCCTGCGGGCCGCCGCGTGCGGCCTGGTCACCCTGCTGGCCATCGGCACGGGCAGGCGCCGCAGCCTGCTCCCCGCGCTGGCGGCCGCCGCGCTGCTGCTCGTCCTCTACGACCCGTGGCTGGCGCGCAGTTACGGTTTCCTGCTGTCCGTCCTGGCCACCGGCGCCCTGCTGACGATCGCTCCCCGCTGGAGCGCGGCCCTGCGGAGGCGCGGGGTGCCGCCCCGGGTGGCGGAGGCCCTCGCCGCCGCGGCCGCCGCGCAGGCGGTGTGCGCGCCGGTGATCGCCGTGATGGCGGCGAGGGTGAGCCTGGTGGCGGTGCCGTGCAACCTCCTCGCCGAGGCGGCCGTCGCGCCCGCCACGGTCCTCGGGTTCGCCGCCCTGGCCGTGGCGCCGCTGGCCATGCCCGCCGCCGAGTGCCTCGCATGGCTCGCCGGCTGGCCCGCGTCCTGGGCCGCGGCCGTGGC
>NZ_JAGGOL010000217.1 GCF_018614525.1 Streptomyces sp. ISL-11 | reverse complement strand
CCGGCCGCGGCCCGTACGCCCGGGAGCGCCCCGGTGGCGCCCTCCCCGGCCGCCTCCTCGTCCCCTTCCTCGTCCGCGAACACCGCCCGGTACTCCGGCAGTTCCCACAGGTCCGCGTGCCGGCCCACGGCGCGGACGCGGCCGTTCTCCAGCCAGGCGACGCGGTCGGCGCGGGCCGCCGAGGAGACGCGGTGGGCTATCAGCAGGCGGGTGCCCGCCCGGACGTCGCGGACCAGGGCCCGGCCCACCTGTACCTCGGTGACGCTGTCCAGGCTCGACGTGGCGTCGTCGAGTATCAGCAGCCGGCCCGCGTGGGCGAAGGCCCGGGCCAGGCCGAGGCGTTGCAGCTCGCCGCCCGACAGGGGGGCGTCGGCGAGGGCGGTGGCGCGTCCGCCCGGGAGCAGCCGGATGAAACCGTCCGCGCTGGCGGCCCGCGCCGCGGCCTCGACCTCGGCGTCGCCGGGTTCGTACGGGCCGAAGGCGATGGCCGCGCCGACGGTGTCGCCGAACAGGGCGGGCCGCTCGAAGGCGTAGCCGATCTCCCGCCGCAGCAGCGTGGGGTCGGCCTCGGTCAGCGGCACGCCGTCGAGCAGCACCTGCCCCCGGCCGGGGTCGGCCAGCCGGCCGGCCACGGCGGCCAGGACGGACTTGCCCGCGCCGGAGCGGCCGACGACCGCCGTCGTCGTGCCGCCGGGCACCAGCAGGTCGACGCCGCGCAGCACCTCGCGGCCGCCGTGGGTGACGCTCACGTCGCGCAGTTCGAGCTGTCCGGGGCCGCCGGGCGGCAGGGGCCGCCTGCCGTACGGTACGGCCGGCAGGGCCAGGAGTTCGGCGGTGCGGCCGGCGGCGGCGCGGCTGCGGACCAGGGCGTTGAGCTGTCCGGCCACCGAGCCGATGCCGGCGGCGAGGGCCGCGTACCGGGAGGCCGCCAGGAGTTCGCCGACGCTCAGGCCCCCGGCGGCCAGGCGTATCCCGCCGACCGCGAGGACGGCCGTCTGGAGCAGCGGCACCAGGATGCCGCCCTGGACGACGGCCCGGCCGTACACCCGCCACATGCGGCGGCCCTGCGCGCTCAGTTCGGGCAGCGGTGCCAGCACCCGGTCGCGTTCGCGTGCGGCGGTGCCGGCGGCGGCCACGGTGCGGGCGCCGCCGAGGGCCTCGACGAGCCGGGCGGCGATCTCGCCCTGGACGCGCTGGTAGCGCGCGACGCTGTCGGAGGAGCCGCGGGCGAAGGCGCGCAGCAGCAGGAAGAGGGCGGGGGCACCGGCGAGGAAGACGGCGGCGAGCCAGGGGTCGATGAACGCCAGGGCGATGAGGCCGCCGAGGGGGGCGAGGAGGGACGCGGCTCCGGCGGCGGCGGTCGCCGGGGCGGTGCCCGCCTCGGCCGCGTTGCCGGTGAGCCGGGTGACGAGGTCGCCGGCGGTGAACCGGGAGGCGTGCCGGGGCCCGGCGGCCAGCAGCCGTGCCAGGCCGCGGCGGCGCAGCCAGGCGGCGGCGCGCGCGTTGGTGGTGCCGGTGACGAAGGCGTCCAGGGCGTCGAAGAGGACCTCGGCGCCGATGAGGGCGGCGCACAGGGCCGTCCACAGGGCGAGGGAGTCGCCGCGGCGGAGGATCAGGTCAAGGGTGTGCCCGAGTGCGGCGGGCAGGGCGAGGGCGCAGGCCGCGGCCGCCGTGCTGAACAGGAAGATCGCCGTGGTGCGGCCGGCGCTGTGGCGGGCGGCGGCCAGCAGCAGGCGGCCGGCGTCCGGGGTGTGCGGCGTCGTGGCCATGCGCGGTGGTCCTCGTCCGTGGGCGGGGCCGGCGGGGGTGCGAACCGGTCCCGGACGGCGAGCCGCCCGGGACCGGTTCGACCGTGCGGTGGTTACGGCACGGTCTCGCGTGGCGGTCGGCCGACCGCCGTGCGCCGGTGGTCAGTTACAGGTGACGACCGACAGGCTGCTGTCGCCGCAGAGCAGCAGGCTGGCGCGGCTGCCGCCGCCACCGCCGCCGTTGACGTGCTCCTCGGTCTTGGGGGTTTCCATCGTCTGCAGGTCGAGAAGGGTCATGATGTGTTCCTCTCACTCGTGGGGACGGGTGTTTTCGGTACGGCCCCGGAGGACCGGCTCTGAGGGCCGCCGGAGCGGCGGGAGGAAGGGCAGGTGCACCGGGGTGGGGTGCAGGGCGCTGCCCAGCGCGAGCAGGCAGCCGGCGGTGCCGGTGGCCAGGTCCATCGACAGGCGCATCATCTGCTCGCCGGGGAAGGCCAGGTGGCCTCGGTAGGGGACGGCTCCCCAGGACAGGGAGCCGATCTGCCGGCGCAGGTCGGCCGGTCGGGTGCCGGGGCCGCCGGCCGTGGTGCGGCTCAGGTACAGCACCATGCCCGCGGTGCCCCGGAAGAGGCCGGGCTGGGCGTAGAAGGTGGCCTGGGCGGCCCGTACGATCCGGCCCCGCGCCTGGGCGAACTCCGCGTCGGGCCGGTGGGCGAGGTAGTCGTCCAGCAGCATGCCGATGCCGACGCTCCCGGCGCCGAGGTAGGGCATGGTGCGCCAGCCCTCGTCGACCTGGAGGACGTCGCCGGTGCCGAGCACGCAGCGGGCGAGGTCGCGGCGGAGGGCGTCGGCGGCGCGGTCGAGGAGTTCGGGGGCGCCCGTGCGTTCGTACAGGCGCAGGAAGAGCAGAGCGGTGCCGGTGGCGCCGTGGAGGAGGCCCGCGCGGGGCTTTCCGGCCGTTGCACCGGTCGGCCGGTCGGTGATCAGCCGCGCGCAGCGCAGGGCCGCGTCGTGGAGTGCGCTCTCGCCGGTGGCCGTGGCCAGGGAGTCGAGGGCGAGGCCGATACCGGCGAGGCCGCTGTGCAGGTCGGGGGCAATGTGGTCCCAGTTCTGGGCGGTGATCGTCTCGGCCAGTTCCAGTGCGCGGGCGCGGTGGCCGAGGCGTTCGAGGACCCAGGCGACGCCGGCGAGCCCGTCGTAGAAGCCCAGCGGTGTGCCGGATTCGGGGCTCTTGGTGTGGCGCAGCAGCCATTCCTCGGCGTCGGCGCACCGCTCGCGGCCGCCGGTCGCGTCCAGGGCGTACAGCACGCCCGCCGCGCCGTGGGCGAAGCAGATGCCGCCGCCGGTCTCGAACTGGGCGATGTCGCCGGGGAAGAAGCGGTCCTCGCGCCGCGGGGTGGCCGAGGCCAGGACGGCCTCGGTCATCGAGTCGCGGCTGTGCGGCCAGTCGGCGGGGGCGACGGGCAGGTAGCCGGCGGCCGGGGCGAGGGGCGTGCTTCCCCGTACGCCGCGCGGCCCGTGGACGATCTCGGCGACGGCCTCGTCGAAGTACCCGGCCGGCACGGGGAACTGCTCCGCCGCGATCCGGGCGAGGTGCGCGGCCTTGTTCCGGTCGACGGCGAACAGGCTCGTCAGCGGCAGGAAGAGGGCGATGCGCAGGCAGGCGAGGGCGTAGCGGTCGACGTCGAAGCCCTTGCGGTCGGCGGGGGCGACGAAGCCGGGGCTGGCGACGGTCTGGCGGCGGCCCTCGTCGATGTGCCCGGCGGCCTCGAAGTCGAGGAGCACGACCGACCGCTCGTCCTCGGCGACCATGATGTTGAACAGGTGGAGGTCGTTGAAGACGACGCCGCGCGCGTGGATGGCGTCGACGGCCTCCTCGACCAGCCGGTACATCCGTATCGCCCACTCGGTGTACTCGGCGAGCCGCTCGCGCCCCGGGTCGGGGTCGATGAGCGGGTGCCGCCGGGCGAAGAAGGAGTTGAGCGGCCGGCCCTCGACGAATTCCAGCACGAGGAAGTGGTGGTCGCCGAGGGTGACGTAGTCGTGCACCTCGGGGGTGCAGGGCAGCCCGGACAGCCGCCGGAGGGCGTCGCGTTCGCGTCGCAGCCGGGTGACCGCGTCGGCGCCGTCGGCGGCCAGGCCGGCGTGCGGGCGGCCTTCCTTGAGGACGACCTTCCGGTCGTCGCGCAGGTCGGTGCCGACGTAGACGCCGCCGCCGTTGGAGAAGTGCAGGGCCCGGTCGATCCGGTACGGGATGTCGCTGACCTTCGTGGCCGAGCGGGCGGCGAGGTGCGGGGCGAGGAAGCCGGGGAGGGTCAGCCACTCCGGGACGTGGAAGGCGGGCTCGCGGCGGTCGGGCACGAGGACGCCGTCGGCGTTCTCGATCGCCGGGCACAGCTCGCCCCGGTCGTCGTAGCAGTGCCGCAGGGTGAAGCTGCCGTAGCGCAGGTGCACCGGCCCGTCCCCCCAGCGCAGGTCGGTGAGGATGTACGGGCCCGCCTCGCCGGCCAGCAGCGCGTCGAGGTCCTCGGCGATTGCGCGGCAGCGCTCGTCGTCGGCGGGGTAGACGGTGATGAACTTGCCGCTGCCGCCGCGGTCGGCGTACTTGGCGTTGCGGGTGAGCAGGAGGTAGGGGCTCGGGACGCACTTGAAGGCGATGCCCCTGGGCACGCAGTAGTCGCGGACCGCGGCGAGGATCCGTTCGGCGTTGTCCAGGCACGCGGAGACGTGGATCTTCCAGCCCTGGTCGGGCAGCCGGGCGTCGAGGGGCCGGAAGGCCAGCCAGTCGCCGGTGCGGTGGCGCTGCCATCCCTCGGGGGGCTCGCGCCGGGCCGTCGGGTACAGGGCGGACGGGCCGTCGCCGTCGGTCGGCAGCCGGTGCGGGGCGTCGTAGAACTGCCGGTCCGCGTCGCAGTAGACGGCGTACCCCTTGTTCATCTCTCCCCCTCGGCCGGTGACGTCGAGAGCGTTCCACGCCGTCACCGGGGAGGGACAGTCACATCCGGCATGAACACACCATGAGGAACGCATGAGTAACAACGCCGCGTGGTCTCAACGGCCGGGCTCCTCCGGCGGGAAGACCGGCTCGCCCGTGGCCGCCAGGGCGAGGGCGATGGCCTCGACCGGGCAGTTCTCGGCGGCGGTGAGCACCGCCTCCGACGCGCCGGTCTCCCGCGCGACGGGGTGCGAGCGCCGCGCCGCGTCCAGCCGGAACGCCCCCGGCGCGGTGGCCGCGCACAGGCCCGAGCCGACGCACAGCCCCCGGTCGACGGTCACCCGCCAGGGCCGCTCCGCCCCGGACGGAGCGCCGGCCATCAGCCCTCCCCCGTCCCGTGCCCGGCGGGCAGGTGGATGGTCTTGAGCTCCTGGTAGGCGGCGAAGCCCTCCGGGCCGAACTCCCGCCCGATGCCGGAGTCCTTGAAGCCGCCGAAGGGCCCGAGCATGTCGAGGCTGAAGGTGTTCACGGAGTACGAGCCGGTGCGCACCCGGCGCGCGATGTCGAGGCCGCGCTCGACGTCGGCGGTCCACACGCTGCCGGACAGCCCGTACTCGGAGTCGTCGGCGATGCGTACGGCCTCCTCCTCGGTGTCGTACGGGAGCAGGCAGACGACCGGCCCGAAGATCTCCTCCCGGGCGACGCGCATGGTGTTGGTGACCTCGCCGAGGAGCGTCGGCTCGACGTACCAGCCGGTCTCCTGGGCGGCGGGCCGGCCGCCGCCGGCGAGGACCTTGGCGCCTTCCCGCTGTCCGAGGGCGATGTAGTCCAGGGACCGGCGCCGCTGGCGTTCGGCGACGAGCGGGCCGATCTGGGTGGCGGGGTCGAGCGGGTCGCCGACGACGAGGGCGCCGGCGGCCGCGGCGAAGCGTTCGGCCAGCTCGTCGTAGTGGGCGCGGGGCGCGAGGACGCGGGTCTGGGCGACGCACGCCTGGCCGTTGTTCATCCAGGCGCTGGGCACGATGCCGACGACGGCGGCGGACGGGTCGGCGTCGGGGAGGATGACGGCGGCGGACTTGCCGCCGAGTTCGAGGGTGACGCGGGTGAGCCGGCGGGCGGCGACCTCCATCACGCGTTTGCCGGCCGCGACGGATCCGGTGAAGGAGACCTTGTCGACGCCGGGGTGCCCGACGAGGTACTCGCCGGTCTCCCGGCCCGCGGGCAGGATCGACAGCACGCCTTCCGGCAGACCGGCGGCGGTGACGATCTCGGCCAGCAGATAGGAGTCCAACGGGGTCTCGGGCGACGGCTTGAGCACCACCGAGCAGCCCGCGAGCAGCGCGGGCGCGAGCTTCGCCGCCGCCGTGAACTGCGGTACGTTCCACGGCACGACGGCCGCCACCACGCCGGCCGGCTCGCGCCGCACCAGCAGGGGCCCGAGGACGCCGGCGCGCCGTTCCTCGTAAGGGATGTCGCGGGCGACCGCGAGGGCGCTGTCCCAGACCATCACCGCGCCGAGCGCCTGGGCCAGGACGCTCCAGGAGCGGGGGGAGCCGTTCTGGGCGGAGATGGACTCGGCGAGTTCCTCGTGGCGGGCGAGGACGCCGTCCTTGATGCGGGTGACGACCTCGATCCGTTCGGCGAGGGGCCGGCCGGCCCAGACACCGGAGTCGAAGGAGGCGCGGGCCGCGGTCACGGCCCGGTCGACGTCCCGGCGGGTGGCGTGGGGTACGCGTCCGATGACGCGCTCGGTGTGCGGCGAGACGACCTCGATGGTCTCCCGACCGGCCGGGTCGGTCATGGTGCCGCCGATGAACAGCTGCCCGTACTCGACGATGTCGCGCATGTCGGTGCCCTCCGCGAGTCGGCGGCGGCCGGGCCGCGTCCGCCGAGCCACGGCGCGCGCCCCGGGCCGCGTCCACCGAGCCACCGGATCTGACACTGCATCAGAACTGATAGCAGGTCTCGTTATAGTGGGCAATGGACGAAGTCGTAGCGGACGGTGGCGGGCAACGGACGAGGTCACGGCGACGGGGGAAACGACCATGCCGGATGTACCGGAACGGCCGCAGGGGGGCGGGGGTCCGGAGGGGCGGGGACCCGTCGAACGGCCGGAGGCCGACACCGTGACCGATCACGGCGGCGGTGTCCATTCCCTGCGCGTGCCGATTCCCGACAACCCCCTCGGCCACACCCTCGTCCACCTCCTGGACACCGACCGCGGCCCGGTCCTGATCGACACCGGCTGGGACGACCCCGCCGCCTGGGACGCCCTCACCGCCGGGCTCGCCGCCTGCGGCACGGACGTCGCCGAGCTGTACGGCGTGGTCATCACCCATCACCACCCCGACCACCACGGGCTGTCCGGCAGGGTCCGCGAGGTGTCCGGCGCGTGGATCGCCATGCATCCCGCCGACACCCACCTGGTCCGCCGCGTCCGTGCCACCACGCCCGTCCAGTGGCTGGACCTCCTCGCCGAGAGGCTCACCGCCGCCGGCGCCCCCGACGACCACTTGGCCCGCGTCGCGAGGGCCCGTGCGCGCACGTCGTCATCGGAGGGCTTCCCCGGGCACCGGGCCGCCCTGCCCGACCGGCCCATCACCGCCGGCGAGCTCCTCGACCTGCCCGGCCGCCGGCTGCGCGCCGTCTGGACCCCCGGCCACACGCCCGGCCACGTCTGCCTGCACCTGGAGGAGGCGCACCCGCGGGGCCTGGCGGGCAACGGCCGGCTCTTCTCCGGCGATCACCTCCTGCCCGGCATCACCCCGCACATAGGCGTCTACGAGGATCCGCGGGACCCCGTGCGCACCGACCCCCTGGGCGACTACCTGGCCTCCCTCGAACGCGTCGCCCGCCTGCTGCCCGCCGAGGTGCTGCCCGCCCACCAGTACGCCTTCACCGACGCCGCCGGCCGCGTCCGCGAGCTCCTCGCCCACCACCACGCCCGCCTCGACGCCCTGCGCGCGCTGCTGGCCACGCCCCGGACGCTGTGGCAGCTCACCGAGTCGATGCGGTGGAACCGCCCCTGGTCGCGCATCCCCCACGGCTCCCGCACCATCGCCGTCGCCGAGGCCGACGCGCACCTGCGTCACCTCCTCCTGCTCGGCCACGCGGAGGCGCTCCCGGGCGGGGCCCCCGTCAGATACGTGGCGCGATGAGGGCCGCGCGGGGCGACGGCTAAAGTGTCGGTCACAACTTCATCCCGCCTCGGAACGGGGAAAGCCGGTGCGAATCCGGCGCTGACCCGCAACCGTGACCACGGCCCGCCCCCGCGGCCGGCCGTGGGAGCCGGACCACCCGGTCCCGGGCGGCAAGGCTCCCGGAGCCGGTCGTGCCGCCCGTCGGCGCCGCCCGGCCCACCGGCCCCGTCGAGGTGTGCGGTGCCGAGCCCGGTGCCACCGCGCGACGTTCGCGGAGGGGCTGCCGTGCGCGGCCGAGGACCCCGTACCCCGCGGGCCGACCCACCACAGGCCGACCACCGCAGTGACACCCACCGAGAGGCACCGACCCATGGCCCCCTCCCCCGCCGTCCACGCGCGCCGCGGCGCCGCGGCCCTGGCCACCGCCGCCGTCCTGAGCGCGGCCGTGGCCCCCGCCGCCTTCGCCGACGCGTCCCCGTCGCCGGCGGCGAGCGGGCAGTACGGCACGACCGACCCGAGGTTCGACGGTGTCTTCCGGCAGTCGCTGGCCTTCGTCGCCCAGCACGCGGTGGGCGTCACGCCGGCGGCGTCGGCGGTCGACTGGCTGGCCAGGCAGCAGTGTGCTGACGGCGGCTTCCCCAGCTACCGGGCCGACACCGCGAAGGCATGCGACCGCAGGACGGGGGAGTTCACCGACGCGACGGCGGTCGCCGTGCAGGGCCTGGTGGCCGCGGGCGGCCGAGCCGAGGCGGTCACCAAGGGTCTGGACTGGCTCAAGGCCCACCAGAACGACGACGGCGGCTGGGGCGCTTTCCCCGGCTCCGGCAGCGACGCGAACTCCACCTCCATCGCCCTCGGCGCGTTCGCCTCGGCCGGCCAGGACCCGGCGAAGGCCGCCGCGAAGAACGGCAAGAACCCCGTCGAGACGCTCCTGACCTTCCAGCTCGGCTGCGACGCCAAGGAGGCCGAGCGCGGCGCGTTCTCGTACCTGAAGGACAAGGACGGCCTGCGCGCCGACAGCCTCGCCAGCGCGGCCGCCGGGCTGGCCGTCCGCGGCAAGGGCTTCCTCGTCGACCCGCCGAAGAAGGACGCCGACCAGCCGCTGAAGCCGCTGGAGTGCCCCGCCGACGCGGCCGACGACGCCGACCGGGCCGGGCCGAAGGACGCGGCCGGCGCGGCGGAGGCCGTCGACGGCTACCTCGCCGCGACGCTCGACAAGAACGGCGGTTACCTCCTGCCGTCCATGTTCGGCGACCCGGCCAAGCCGGACCAGGGCACCACCGCCGACGCCGTTCTCGTGCTGGCCGCGGGCGGGCACCGCGAGGCCGCCGCGAAGCCGCTGAAGTGGCTGGAGTCCAAGGAGAGCGGCACGGCCACCTGGGCCGCGAAGAACCCGGGCCGCCTGGCCAAGCTCGTCCTCGCCACCCGCGCCGCCGGCGGCGACCCGCGCTCCTTCGGCGGCACGGACCTGGTCTCGCAGCTCAACGCGACCGGCCCGGCGGCGGACGCCCGCCCGACGGGGCACGACGACGAGAAGAAGAAGGACGACGACGGCTTCGGCATCTGGTGGATCGTCGGCGTCTTCTTCGTCGCGAGCGTCGGCGCGGGCTTCCTGATCAGCGGCCGCAGGAAGAAGCAGCAGCTGTGACGTCCGTACGCGGCGGGCGCGCCCTCGGCGCGCTGCTGCTGGCCGGGCTGTTCGCCGTGACCGGCATCGCGCCCGCGCACGCGGCGGGCTACCGGTACTGGTCGTTCTGGCAGGGCTCCGGCGCCGGCTGGGCCTACGCCACGCAGGGCCCGTCCGGCGCGCGGCCGGGCGACGGGGAGACCGTCGGTTTCCGGTTCGCCGTCAGCCAGGACTCCAAGGACGCCGCGAAGCCGCGCGCGGCGGCGGACTTCGGCGCGGTGTGCGACCGTACGCCCGCCGAGGACGGCACCAAGCGCGTCGCGGTCGTCCTCGACTTCGGTACGGCCGCCGACGCGCCCGAGGGCGAGAGCCCGCCCGCGGCGCGGACGGCCTGCGCGCGGGTGGGCGGCGACGCGAGCGCCGCCGAGGCGCTCGCGGCCGTCGCGAAGCCGCTGCGGTACGACTCGGCGGCGCTGCTGTGCGCGATCGCGGGCTATCCGCGGACGGGCTGCGGCGAGCAGGTGAGCGGCAACGGCAGCGGCAACGGCGCGAAGAAGAGCGACGCGCCCGCGAAGGCGGACGGCAAGGACGACGGCGACAGCGGCCCCTCGGCCGGTCTGATCGCCGGCGTCGCCGCCGTGGTCGTCCTCGGCGCCGCGGCCGCGTGGCAGGCACGCCGACGCCGCGGATGAGCCGGCTGACCACGCCGCCGGGGTCCGGCGGCCGGACGAGCGCGCCCCTGACCGTACGGGCGTCCGCGCTGCACGCGGGCGCCTGGTGGGTGTGGGCGCTGGGCCTGGCGACGGCAGCGTCGCGGATGACGAACCCGCTGCTGCTGGGCCTGCTGGTCGGCGTCGCCGGTTACGTGGTGGCGGCGCGGCGCACGGACGCGCCGTGGGCCCGCTCGTACGGGGCGTTCCTCAAGCTCGGGCTGGCCGTGATCGGCATCCGGCTGGTCTTCGCGATCGTGCTCGGATCCCCGATCCCCGGAACGCACACGCTCGTCACCCTTCCGGAGGTTCCGCTTCCGGACTGGGTGAAGGGAGTGCGCGTCGGGGGCCGGGTGACCGCCGAGGGTCTGGTCTTCGCCCTGTACGACGGCCTGAAGCTGGCGGCGCTGCTGGTCTGCGTCGGCGCGGCGAACGCGCTCGCCAACCCGGCCCGGCTGCTGAAGTCCCTGCCGGGCGCGCTCTACGAGGCGGGGGTGGCGATCGTCGTGGCGATGACCTTCGCGCCGAACCTCGTCGCGGACGTCCAGCGGCTGCGCGCCGCCCGCCGGCTGCGCGGCCGTCCCGACCACGGCTTCAAGGCCCTGCTGCAGGTGGGGCTGCCGGTACTGGAGGGCGCGCTGGAGCGTTCGGTGGCGCTGGCGGCGGCGATGGACGCGCGTGGCTACGGCCGTACGGCCCAAGTGCCGCGCGCGGTACGGCACACCACGACGGTGCTGACGCTCGGCGGGCTGCTGGGCGTCTGCGCCGGCACGTACGGACTGCTGGCCGACACGGGCGCGGGCTACGGCCTGACCGTGCTGGCCCTGGGTCTCGCCGCCGCGCTGGCCGGCCTGTGGCTCGGCGGCCGCCGCTCGGTCCGCACCCGCTACCGCCCGGACCGCTGGGGCGCCCGCGCCTGGCTGGTGTCGGGTTCGGGCGTGGCGGTGGCGGCCCTGATGATCTGGGCGAACACCTACGCCCCGGGCGCACTGCACCCACCGGCGGTACCCCTGACGGCTCCGGAACTGCCCCTGTGGCCGGCGGCGTCGATCCTGCTGGGCCTGCTCCCGGCGACGGTGGCCTCCGGCCGGGAGACCACGACGGGGGCCGGGGCCGGTCCCTCGGCGGGGGCCGAGGCCGGTCCCTCGGCGGCGCGCGGCGGGGCGCGGCGTGACGGCGACGGACCGGGCACACGGGTCCGGTACGGCTTGGCCGCCGGCCGGGGCGAGCAGGCCGGGCGCGACTGCCACAGCGAGGCCACACCCCACGGCGACGATGGCGCACCGGGCCGGTACGGCTCGGCCGCCGGCCTGGACGAACCGGCCGGGCGCAACCGGCACAGCGAAGCCACGCCCCACGGCGACGGGCCCGGAGCACCAGGGCGGTACGGCTCGGCCGCCGGCCTGGGCGAACCGGCCGGGCGCAACCGG
>NZ_JAGGOL010000216.1 GCF_018614525.1 Streptomyces sp. ISL-11 | reverse complement strand
GCGCGGTGCCCCGGCAGGAGCCCCGGCGGCCCGCCCGCGCCGCCGAGTTCGTCGGCGAGGGGCCGCCCACCTACGACGCCGAGCCGACCGCCTGGCCGGCCGCCGACCCCGCCCGGCTCGACGACCTCCTGCCGGACACCGTCCTGGACGGCGCGCGCTACGGCGCGGTCACCCTGCGCGCCGTGTCACTGCGCGGCGACTCCGCCCGCTACCGGGGCGAGCAGCGGCGCGACGCCCTGCTGACCGCCCGCTTCGGCGAGGGCGACAGCGCCCTGCTGTTCGTCGCGATGGCCGGGGGCACCCGCACCGCCGGAGGGGCGCACCGCGCGGCCCGGGACATCTGCGCGTGGCTGGGCGGCGCCGTCGGCCGCAGCCACGCACGGCTGGCCGACGACATCCGCGGCGGCCGGCGCGGAGAGCTGAAGTCCGGCCTGCACCGCCTCACCGACCGCTCGTACGGCCGCCTGCGCGCCCGTGCCGTCGAGCTCGGGCTCGGGCCGGGCCAGTACACGGCGGCCGTGCGCTGCCTGCTGCTGGCCGCCGACCCCGCGTGCCGTACGCGGGTCTTCTTCGGCGTCGGCCCGGGCGGGCTCTTCCGGCTGCGGCAAGGCGTCTGGCAGGACCTGGACCCCGATCCGGAGCCCGGGGACGGCCGGGCGGGAGAGCCCGTCGTCGGCTACGGCTCGCTGCCCGAGGACCGGGCGGCCGCCGACCGGATGACCGTGGACCTCGGCATCCCCACCCCCGGTCTCGCCCCCGTCGTCGAGCCCGCGGAGGTGCCGGGCGAGCCCTTCCGCTTCCGGGCGTCCGTCGCCCGGCCGGGTGACACCTTGCTGCTGTGCGGCAGCGGCCTGGCCGAGCCGCTGCGCGGCGAGCCCGCCCTGGGGGCCCGTCTGGCGGACCGGTGGGCCGGTGGCGAGCCGCCGGGGCTGGCCGCGTTCCTCGGCGATGTGACCCTGAGGGTGAAGGGTTACGCCGACGACCGGACCGCGTGCGCGCTCTGGGAGGCATAGCCGGGTGTTCCGTGGGTTGATGGGAGCGGGGGAGGGATTGCGGACAGGTCCCTGACCTGCTCCCGGACCGGAGGAGACGCGCCATGGCCAGGCAGTCGGTGGCGGAACAGTTCGTGGAGATCCTGGTGCGCGCCGGGGTGCGGCGGCTCTACGGGGTCGTCGGCGACAGCCTGAACCCCGTCGTGGACGCCATCCGCCGCAACGCCGCCATCGACTGGGTGCAGGTCCGCCACGAGGAGGTGGCGGCGTTCGCCGCGGGCGCGGAGGCGCAGCTGACGGGCCGGCTCGCCGCCTGCGCCGGCTCCTGCGGCCCGGGCAACCTGCACCTGATCAACGGCCTCTACGACGCCCACCGCTCCATGGCCCCGGTGCTCGCTCTCGCCTCGCACATCCCCAGCGGCGAGATCGGCACCGGGTACTTCCAGGAGACCCACCCCGACCAGCTCTTCCGTGAGTGCAGCCACTACAGCGAGCTGATCTCCAGCCCCCGGCAGATGCCGCGGGTGCTGCGGACCGCCATCCAGCACGCGGTCGGGCAGGGCGGCGTCAGCGTCATCTCCCTGCCCGGTGACATCGCGGGCGAGCCGGCACCCGGGCGCGGCGTGGACCACGCGCTGCCGCCGGCCCGGCCGTCCGTACGGCCGGGTGACGCGGAGATCGACGCCCTGGCCCGGATGGTCGACGAGGCCCGGCGGGTCACGCTGTTCTGCGGCAGTGGCACGGCGGGCGCCCACGACGAGGTGATGCGGTTCGCGGAGCGGGTGAAGGCGCCGGTGGGGCACGCCCTGCGCGGCAAGGAGTGGATCCAGTACGACAATCCGTACGACGTGGGGATGAGCGGGCTGCTCGGCTACGGCGCCGCCTACGAGGCCACCCACGAGTGCGACCTGCTCATCCTGCTGGGCACCGACTTCCCGTACAACGCCTTCCTGCCCGACGACGTGCGGATCGTCCAGGTGGACGTCCGGCCCGAGCGGCTCGGGCGCCGCTCCCGGCTCGACCTCGCGGTGTGGGGCGACGTCCGCGAGACGCTGCGCTGCCTGACCCCGAAGGTGCGGGCCAAGAGCAGCCGGACGTTCCTGGACAAGATGCTGAGGAAACACGCCGACGCCCTCGAAGGCGTCGTCAAGGCGTACACCCGCAAGGTCGAGAAGCACACGCCGATCCATCCCGAGTACGTCGCGTCCGTCCTGGACGAGGAGGCCGCCGACGACGCGATCTTCACGGTGGACACGGGGATGAACAATGTCTGGGCGGCCCGCTATCTCACACCGAACGGCCGTCGCCGGGTGATCGGTTCGTTCACGCACGGCTCCATGGCCAACGCGCTGCCGCAGGCGATCGGCGCGCAGTTCCTCGACCGCGACCGGCAGGTCGTCTCGATGTCGGGCGACGGCGGATTTTCCATGCTGATGGGCGATTTCCTCACACTGGTCCAGTACGACCTGCCGGTGAAGATCGTCCTTTTCGACAACTCGTCGCTCGGCATGGTGGAGCTGGAAATGATGGTGAGCGGACTGCCGTCCTACGGCACGGCCAATCACAATCCCGACTTCGCGGCCATCGCCACGGCGGCGGGCGCGTACGGGGTGCGGGTGGAGAAGCCGAAACACGTGCGCGGCGCGCTGCGGGACGCGTTCCGGCACAAGGGCCCGGCGCTGGTGGACATCGTCACCGACCCCAACGCCCTGTCCATTCCGCCGAAGATCAGCGCGGAGATGGTCAGCGGGTTCGCGCTCTCCGCGAGCAAGATCGTGCTGGACGGCGGCGTCGGCCGGATGCTGCAGATGGCCCGCTCCAACCTCCGGAACGTGCCCCGCCCCTGACCGCGGAATGGCCGTGCGAATAACGCGTTCGGCCTCACGCGCTTGGCATATTCGCGCGCAGCACAAGTCCCCCCGGGATTCCAGTCATATCACCATGTTGATGGGTCAACAGGCGTCGTTCCCCGTGGCTCGGGGCATGCATTGCCTTGAGTGTGCGTGAGCGTGTTCGGATGCCGGGGCGCCGGGGAGGGGTCGGGGACACGGAAGGATGAAAAGGCGGACTGCGAACTGGGCGGGCACGGACGGTCACGCGAGTCGGGCGAGAAGCGCGGACGGCGCGACGGCGACAGGGGTGAGCAGGACCGAGGCGAACGGTGCGGCCCCCGAGGAGCCGGCGTTCGAGAGACGGCTCGGGCGGGGGGATCTCACGGCGGTCGCCGAGGTACGCGGCCGGCTGCGCGAGCTGCTGGCGCACTGGGGCGCACCGGGGCGCGCGTACACCGCGGAGCTCCTGGCCAGCGAGCTGGTCACCAACGCCCTGGTGCACACGGACGGCGGCGCGGTGGTGAGGGCGGCACTCACCGGCGGCCCGGGCGCGGCGGCCAAGGGCCTGCTGCGGGTGGAGGTGCGGGACTTCGTCGCCCGGCACCCGGCGCCCCGCGACGCGGGCGGCTGCGGCCTCGCGGGCTGCGGGGCGACGGAGGAGGCGAGCGGCGCGGGCGGCCCGCAGGACGCGGACGCCATGAACGCCGTCGGGACGGCCGCGACGTCGGGGCGCGGGCTGCTGCTCGTCCACTCGCTCGCGGACGACTGGGGGGTGCGGCCGCACGGCGTGGGCAAGGCGGTCTGGTTCGAGCTGGGCGCACAAGAGCCCTGAACCGCCGCACCGCGACGGCTCAGGGCCCGTGGTGTGCCGGCCGACGTGTCAGCCGAACTGCCGCTCGATCTGGGCGAGTTTGGCCTCCAGCGAATCGAGCCGCGGGATGGCCTGGGTGTCGTCCTCGGCGGTGAGATCGATCGGCTCGGGGCCGTTCACCGCCTGGAGCGGACGCGCGCGTACGGGGAGCTGTCCCTGTTCAGCGGCTATGGAAGGGTCCGCGCCGAGCTGTGCGGGCGGTGGTCCGGCGGTCACCGCCGGACCACCGACCTCCATCTGGCGGCCGCCGCGGGTGACGCGGCCCCACACGCGGTTCTGCCGGTTGTACGCCTTGAGCCGGGCGCGTTCCAGCTTGCCCGCCTCGCGCCGGCGGACCCGGTCGCGCTCCATCTGCCGCTTGTCCTCGCGGACCTCCTCGACGGCCTCGTCCAGCGTGCGCACACCCTCCAGGAGCATCAGCGACCAGGCGCCGAAGGTCTCCCGGGGGGCCCGCAACCACCGGACTATGCGGATCTGGGGAAGTGGGCGGGGCACGAGTCCCTGCTCGCGGAGCGCCGCCCGGCGCGTCTGCTTGAGCGCGCGGTCGAAGAGCACCGCGGCGGACAAGGACATGCCGGCGAAGAATTGCGGCGCTCCCGCGTGGTCCATTCCGCGCGGCGCGTGCACCCAGTTGAACCAGGCCGCGGCGCCCGCGAAGGTCCACACCAGCAGCCGGGAGCCGAGCGCCGCGTCGCCGTGGCTGGCCTCCCGGACCGCGAGCACGGAGCAGAACATGGCGGCACCGTCGAGACCGAAGGGCACCAGATATTCCCAGCCGCCCGTCAATCCCAGATTCTGCCGCCCGAATCCGACCAGTCCGTGGAAGGAAAGGGCGGCAGCCACCGCGGCACAGCAGAAGAGCAGGACGTACGAGGCAATGCCGTAGACCGCCTCCTTGCGGCGCCTGCGTTCCTCCGTGCGCTCCCACGTATCCGTGGACGCCCCCGCGTCGTCCGCGCTGCCGTGCCGGCCGCGCGCGAGCACCGTCACCGCCGCCACGGCCCCGGCGAGCGCCACGACACAGGGGAGCATCCAATTCAGCGGTATATCGGTCACTCTCATCTTGCGTCCCTTGCATAGCTGTACGGCCTTTCGCGCGCCATCCTGACGGAATCGGACCGTTCGCCATAGGGATTCGCCGCAACTGCCTGCCAATGGACGCCAAGGGCATACAGATAGGTGTGGGGAAATTCGAACGTCCATTGCCGGAAAGGGGATTGCGTTCGCACGTCATCACACGATCGGGTGGTGTGGCACGGTTCAGCTTGCGGCAATTCGCCGGACGCGGTCCTCGTCCTTGGTGCGGGGGCAGATGAGGCAGGTGTCCGCGGGGCGCACGGTGTGGAAGAGGTGGCAACCGGCCCGGTCACGCGTCGGCAGCGTCTCGTCCCGTGGCCCGGTCGGCGCGCGGAGGCTGCGCCGCCGACGTACGGGGGAGTGGCCCCCGGCAGCAACAGCTCCAACTCCGCCTCGCCCGCGCCTCCTCACCCGGCAGGCGCCCCAGGTGCCACAGTCCCTCGGCGGTCCTATCGGTCGCCATGCCCCACAGTGCCCGCGGCCCGCGCCGCATCCGCGGCCGGAAGCCGGCCGGCACCGGTTCGAGGTGCTCGGCCGGCGCCGCGCACAGCGCCTCCTCGTCCGCCACGGCCACCGCTTCCCGCAGTGCCGCCGCCGGGTCGTCCGGCAGGCACGGGAACTCCTCGATCCCGGCCGCCAGCAGGCCCCGGCCGCAGGCCGAGAGGCATGCGAGGGCCACCGAATCGCGATCATTTAGAGGCAAGCCTTACCTTACTGGAACGGATCGGGGTTTGAACTGTCAGAACGGCCGCCTATGGTTCGGAGGAACACAGGAGGACCCCCATGGAGCAGGGCAGACCCCATACCGAGGCACCGCGGCTCGGCCCCGGCGTGCCCGCGCAGGCCACGCCGGGCGCGCACGCCGAACGCGTCCGCGGCGAACACGTCCACGGCGAGCGCGCGTACGCCGCGCCGGCCCCGGCGCGCCGGATGCCCCAGCGGTACTCCGTACGCGGCCAGGTGCTCGACGCCCTGCGCAAGGCCCTGCTGAGCGGCGACCTCGTCCCAGGCGAGGTCTACTCCGGCCCCGCGCTCGGCGAGCGGTTCGGCGTCTCCGCGACACCCGTGCGCGAGGCGATGCAGCAGCTCGTCCTCGAAGGCGCCGTCGAGGTCGTCCCCAACCGGGGCTTCCGCGTCACCCGCCGCACCGCGCGCGACCTCGCCGAGCTCGCCGAGGTGCGCGCCCTCGTCGAGGTTCCCTCCGTGCTGCGTCTCGCCCGTACGCTCGCGCCGGCGAGGTGGTCCGAGCTGCGCCCGTACGCCGAGGCCGCGTCGGTCGCCGCGGCGACCGGTGACCGCGCGCTGTACGCCGAGGCCGACCGGGCCTTCCACCGCGCCCTGCTGGGCCTGGGCGGCAACCGCCAGCTGGTCGCGGTCGCCGAGGAGCTCCACCGCCGCGCCCAGTGGCCGGCGGACCGGGCGCCCGCCGTCAGCGCCGCCGACCTCGTGGCCGACGCGGCCGAACACACCGCCCTGCTGGACGCGCTGGTCGCGCGCGACCTACGGGCCGTCGAGACGCTGCTGACCGGGCACTTCACGGGAGCGGCGCGGACGGGGGACTGAGAGGTCCGGTCACGGGTGTGATGCGGGCGGGGGCTGAGCGGTCCGGTTACCGGCGCGGCGCGGCCGGCGGACCGAGCCGCCCGGTCATCGCCGTGGCCCGGACGGTGGCAGCGCGGTCCGGTTACCAGCACCGCGCGCTGACGGCGGACCGAGCGCCCCGGTCACCGCCGCGGCCCGG
>NZ_JAGGOL010000215.1 GCF_018614525.1 Streptomyces sp. ISL-11 | reverse complement strand
GGGCACGGCGGCCGGGTCGGAGAGCCCGTCCAGGGGCGCGCCGGGCAGGTCGGCGGCCCAGACGGGTTCACCGCCGGCCTCCGCGTAGGGCGGCAGCAGCCGGGGCGGGCGGGCGGCGAGCTGGGCGAGCCGGCCGAGATCGCGCGGGGCCTCGGCGGCGAGGATCGCGCGGGCGATCCAGCGGGCGGGGGCGCGGGCGGCGCGCAGTTCGGCCTCCTCGTAGGTGGCGAGATAGCCGCGGGTCACCCGCCACCACGCGTGCCGGTAGCCCGGACCGCGGGCGGGCAGTTCGTGGACGTACATGCGCAGGTCGTGGTCGAGGAACTTCACCCGGGCGGCGCGCGCCAGCGGTTTGCTGCCCGCGTCGAGGAAGACGTCCACGCTCCGCCGGTGGGCGCGGACGCGGGCCTGCCAGTTGGCGATGCGCTCGCGGTCGAGGGAGATGGAGGGCGCGGTGGTGTTCCGGCGCACGTACCAGATGTAGACGGTGTCCGGGACGGTCGCCACGCGGGGCGCGGCCGCCATCACCCGGGCGGTGAAGACGAAGTCCTCGTAGATGAAGCGCCCTTCGGGGAAGGCGATGCCGTGTTCGGTGAGGAAGGCGCGCGAGTAGAGCTTGTTGACGCACAGGGTGTCGTGGAGGAGCGCCGGGCGCTGTTCGGGGGAGCGGTGGACGGCGGCCCGGCGGTAGAGGCCGGGCTGCCAGCGGGTGTCGCGCCCCTGGGGGAGTTCGCGGCGCACGCACAGCCCGGCCGCCACGGGCGCCCGGTGCCGCAGCGCGGCGCGCAGGAGCGCGTCGGCCGCGCCCTCGGGAAGCGTGTCGTCGCTGTCCAGGAACATCACGTACGGCGCGGTGGCGGCCCGTACGCCGTCGTTGCGGGGCGTGCCGCAGCCGCCGCTGTTGACGGTGCGGTGGATGACGCGCAGGCGTGGTTCGCGGGCGGCCAGTTCGTCGAGGACCGCGCCCGTGCCGTCGGTGGAGGCGTCGTCCACGGCGACGACCTCCGCGACGGACGGCCCCTGGGCGAGGGCGGAGCGGACGGCGTCGCCGATGTGCGCGGCGTCGTCGAAGCCGATGACGACCACGCCGACCTGCCCGGGCGGAGGCGGGGCGGGCCCGGGGGCGCGGTTTCCGCTGTCGCTTGCTGCCACGAAAGACATCTTTACCTACAAAACGGCGTTAAGTTGGGCATTTGCTGCCCCGACGCGGCCGATCGGAACGGGGAGGGGCCGGGATGGAACGCACAGGGCTGAGGAGGCGAGCCGCGGCGGTGGGGCCGGAGTCACCCGAGGTGCCGACGCAGCGCGTGCGGCCGCGCGTGGGGCGGTGGTGGGCGCGGCGGGCGGGAGGTGAGCCGGCGGGGGCCGGGCGGGGTGCCGGTGGTGAGGACGGCGTGGCGGGGCCGGCTCCGGAACCGCCGCAGGGCGGTGCGGGGCGGGGAGGGGGAAGCGGAGCCGTTGGTCGTCCGACGACCGGGGCCGGTGATGAGGACGGTGCGCAACCGGCGCCCGGTGGTGCGGGGCCAAGGGCCGGAGTTCTGGCTCGCCTTCGCACAGGGCGCCAGGGGCCGCGACGGGCGGGCGGCGCTCCGGCCGGCGCCGGGCAGGGAGCCGGCGGCGAGGATGGTGCGGCCGGGTCGGCTCCGAAAGCGGCGCCGGGCGGTGCGGGGAGCGGGGCGGGAGCCGTCGGTCGTCCTCGCGTCGGGCGGCAGGGCTCGTGGCGCGCGGAGGCCCGGCGGCCTGTCGGCGGCGCGGCCGGGCACGCTCCCGCCGGAACCCCGTCGCATGGCGCCGGCGCGCCGGCTCCGAAGGCCCCGTCCGGCCTCGCGCCGCGTCTCGCCGTGTTCGTCCCCGCCGTTCTCATGCTCGGCATCGGTCTGTGGGGTCTGGACCGCGGCACGATGTGGCGGGACGAGAGCGCCACCTTCCAGGTGGCCCGCCGTTCCGTGCCCGAGATCTGGCACCTGCTCGGCGACATCGACGCCGTGCACGGGCTGTACTACCTGCTGATGCACGCCGTCCTCGCGGTACGGGCCGACGAGATCGCGCTGCGGCTGCCCTCCGTCGCCGCCTCCGCCGTCACCGCCGCGCTCGTCGCCGCCATCGGCTGCCGCCTCGCCCGCCCCCGCGTGGGCCTGTGGGCCGGGCTGCTCTACGCCGGCACGCCGTTCGTCAGCCACTACGCGCAGGAGGGCCGCTCCTACGCCCTGGTCGCCACCGGCGCCGCGCTCGCGACCTGGCTGCTGGTCCGCGCGGCCGAGGCCGGCCCGCCCGGACGCCCGTACGGCCGCTGGGCCGGCTACGGCGCGGTGGTCGCGGTCACGGCGCTGCTCCATGAGTTCGCGATCCTGCTGCTCGCCGCGCACGCGCTGACCCTGCTCGTCTCCCGGGTGCCGGGACGGACCTGGCGCGCCTGGGGCTGCGCTGCTGCCGCCGCGTGCCTGGCGCTGCTGCCGCTGGTGGTCGTCTCCCGGGGCCAGAGCGCCCAGGTGTCCTGGATCAGGACGCCCGGACCGGCGGAGGCCGAAGCGCTCCTGCGCGCCTTCGCGGGCCCCGGCGACCTCGTCCTGACCGTCACCCTCCTCCTGGCCGTCGTGGCGCTCCTCGCCCCGGCACCCGCACCCCGCACCGGCGCCCTCCGCCTGACCGCCGTCGCCCTGCCGCTCGCGCTCGTACCGCCCGTCCTCCTCTACACCGCCGCCCAGTACCAGCCGCTCTTCCTGGACCGCTATCTGCTCTTCTGCCTCGCCGGTGTCCCGCTGCTCGCCGCCGCCGGGGCCGACCGGCTCCTCGGTCTCCTGCCGTGGCGGCACGCCGTGACCGCGGCCGGTGCCGTCGCCGTCGCGGCGGCGTTCGTCTGGCAGCTCCCCGTCCAGGACCGGGCGCGCCTGCCCACCAGCCGCGGCGACGAACTGGCCCGCGTCGCCGGCGTGGTGGGGCGCGTCGCCCGGCCGGGCGACGCGGTGCTGTTCCTGCCGCTGCACGAGCGCCGCACGGCCCTCGCCTACCCGGGCGACTTCGCCGGCCTGCGCGACCTCACCCTCAAGCGGTCGCCCGCCGCCTCCGGCACGCTCTTCGGACAGGAGGTCTCCGCCGGTGAGCTGCGCGCCCGCCTGGCCGGGCTCGGGCCGCACGAGCGCGTGTGGGTGGTGCGGGACACGCAGACGACCGGCACCCGCTGGTTCCGCGCCCAGCGCGCCGAGTACGCCAAGACCACCGAGCTGGAGCGGTTCTGCCGGGAAGCGTCCACGACGTACGTGCGCGGGGGCGCCGTCTCCCTCTGCGTACGGCGCGAGTGACGCCGCCCCCGCACGGCCGGGCCGCTATTTGACCGCGCCCGCCATGACCCCGCTGACGAACTGGCGCTGGAAGGCGAAGAACACCGCGAGCGGCACCACCATGGAGAGGAAGGCACCCGACGCGAGGATGTCGATGTTGTCGCCGAACTGCCGCACCTGCTGCTGGAGCGCCACCGTGATCGGCGGATTGCCGCTGTCCGCGAAGATCAGGGCGATCAGCATGTCGTTCCACACCCACAGGAACTGGAAGATGCCGAGGGAGGCGATCGCCGGTCCGCCCAGCGGCAGCACGACCCGGGTGAACAGCCGCAGCTCGCCCGCGCCGTCCAGCCGCGCCGCCTCCAGCAGTTCGCGCGGGATCTCCGCGAAGAAGTTGCGCAGCAGGAAGACGGCGAAGGGCAGCCCGAACGCGGTGTGGAAGAGCACCACGCCCGGCGTCGACTCGAAGATGCCCAGCGCGTTGAACAGCTTCGCCACCGGGATCAGCGCGACCTGCACCGGCACGACCAGCAGCCCGACCACGGCCATGAACCACCAGTCGCGGCCGGGGAAGTCCAGGCACGCGAAGGCGTAGCCGGCGAGCGCGCCGACGAGGATCACCAGCACCGTCGCCGGCACGGTGATCAGAGCCGTGGTCAGCAGCGACTTCATCACCGTGTCGTTGGCGAAGAGGTCGGCGTAGCTCTGCGTGGTGAGCTGCGCGGGATGGCTGATCGCCTTCCACCAGCCCGATGCCGCGATGTCGGACTTGTCGCGGAAGGAGGACAGGAGCAGCCCGACGGTCGGCGTCAGCCAGAACAGCCCGACGACGATGAGGAAGGCCCGCGTCACCCCGCCGCCGAGCCGGCCGGCGATCCGCGCCGGCAGCGACCGCCTGGCCCGTACGACCGAGTCCACCGTGGTCATCGCTGCCGCTCCCTTCGGATCCGCCGAATATTGACGAGCATCACCGGCAGCACGAGCACCAGCAGGAAGACGGCGATGGCGCTGCCGACGCCCTGGTTGACGTCCGTGCCGAAGGACGACTGGTAGAGCTGGAGGGCCAGCACATTGGCCTTGTCGAGGCTCGCGCCCGGAGCGATGATGTAGACGAGGTCGAAGATCTTCAGCACGTTGATCATGAGCGTGATGAGGACGACCGCGAGGACCGGCGCCAGCAGCGGCACCGTCACCCGCCGGAAGACCTGCCACTCGTTCGCGCCGTCCACCCGCGCCGCCTCCAGCAGCTCGCGGGGCACGCTCGCCAGGCCCGCCGCGATGAGGACCATCGCGAAGCCCGCCCACATCCAGATGTACGCGCCGATGATCGCGGGCGTGACCAGCGAGGGGCCCAGCCAGTCGACGCCGTTGTAGGGCACGGCGAAGTTCGCGGCGGGCAGCCGCAGCAGGGCGCCGTCGGCCGAGGAGGGCAGCGTGAAGGTCCCGTCGGCGGCCGTCGTGGCCGAGGCCACGGTCCTGCCGTCCTTGACCGCCTCCACCGTCACGCCCTTCAGCGCCTTCTCGCCCTGGTCGATCGTGCCCGCCGTGCCCCCACCGCCCCGGGTGAAGTCCCGCCACACCGTCCCGGTGACCTTCCCGGCAACGTCGCGCGCCGGGACGGCGTCCTCGGCACCCTTCATGTCCGCCGGCTTGGCGCCCACCAGCGGCAGCGCGGCCGGCCCGCCGGCCCGTACCGCCGCCCGTGTGGTGAAGGTGCCGTCGCTGTCGGTGAAGAGCCTGTCGTCCCGCGGATGCGCCCCCGGGAAGGGCGGTGGGGCCTTGAAGGTGTCGTGGACGCTCACCCACACGGCGTTCGCGACGCCGCGGTCGGGGTTCTGCTCGTACACCAGCCGGAAGATGATGCCCGCGGCGAGCATCGAGATCGCCATCGGCATGAAGACGACGAGCTTGAAGGCCGTGCCCCAGCGCACCCGTTCGGTCAGGACCGCGAAGATCAGGCCGAGCGCGGTGGCGATGGAGGGCGCGACGATCACCCAGATGACGTTGTTCTTCAGGGCGGTGCGGATCCGGTCGTCGGTGAAGACCTCGTGGTAGTTGTCGACGCCCACGAAACCGTCGCCGGAGGCGTCGAAGAAGCTGCGGTAGACGGAATAGCCGATGGGATAGACGACGAGGGCGCCGAGCAGGGCGAGGGCGGGCAGCAGGAAGCAGGCGGCCACCCACGGCCGGGTGCCCAGCATCCTCCTGGGCCTCTTGGGGGAAGGGGCGGGCGGCCCGGGGGCCGCGGCACCGCCCGCGGTTGCGGTCGACATGAGGGCCGGCTCCCGTCAGCTCTTGAACGCCTTGGCCGCGTCGGACTCCAGCTTCCGCTGGGTGCCCGCCACGTCGCCCGGGTTCTTCAGGAAATCCTGGAGGTGCTTCCACTCGCCCTGGCCCGGCTTGCCGCCGAAGGAGGCGGGCGCCTGGTCGGACATGTCGAAACGGAAGTCGTCGCCCGCCGAGACCAGCGCCCTGGCGATGGAGCGCAGCACGTCATTGGGGTAGGCGGCCTGGTCCAGGTTCTTGTTGGCCGACAGGAAGCCGCCCTCCTTCGCCCACACACCCGCCGCGTCGGGCGAGGCGAGGAACGTCAGCAGCGCCTGCGCCGCCCTGCTGTCCTTGAGCGCCACTCCCACGTCGCCGCCGGTCACCACCGGCGGCTTCGGCCCCACCGCGGGGAAGGGGAAGACCTTGGCGTCCTTGCCGATCTCGGCCCGGGCCCCGAGGATGTTGGCGGCCGCGAAGTCGCCCTCGAAGACCATGCCGGCCTTCGCGTTCTCCCCGCCGCTGAACGTCTGGGTGACCGAGGTGGGGAACTGCGTCTGGATCGCGCCGGTGTTGCCGTCCGCGACCAGCCCCTTCCCGCCGAAGAGCTGCCCCAGGGCGGTCAGCGCGTCCGTCACGGACGGGTCCGTCCACGGAATCTCGTGCCGGGCGAGCCGGTCGTACTTCTCCTGGCCCGCCTGCGAGAGGTAGACGTTCTCGAACCAGTCGGTGAGCGTCCACCCGTCCGCGCCGGCCACCGAGACCGGCGGGATGCCGAAGTCGGAGATCAGCTGGGCGGTGCGCAGGAACTCCGGCCAGGTCCGCGGCTCCTTCGCGCCCGCACCGTCGAAGACCTTGGTGTTGTACCAGAGCAAGGACTTGTTGCTGACCTTGAAGTAGACGCCGTACCGCTTGCCCTCGTACGAGCCGAGGTCCTGCCAGCCCTTGGTGAAGTTCTTCTCCAGCTCGGCCGTGGCCTCGGCGCCGAGCGGTTTGAGCCAGCCCTTGCGCGCGAATTCCTTGAGCACGCCGGGCTGTTGGAGCATCGCCACATCGGGCGGGTCGCCGCCGGCGACCTTCGAACCGACGAAGGCCGACATGTCGTCGCCACTGGGCACGAAGGCCACCTGCGCGCCCGTACGTCTGGCGAACTCGTCCAGGACCTTGGTGAAGCCCTTCTGCTCCGCACCCGTCCACACGGCGGTGACCTTGAGCTTCTGGCCGCCCAGCTTGGGGAGCCGGACGGTGTTCGGGATCAGGTCCGAGGAGCCGGGGGCGGCGGACGGCTTGCCGTCGTCGTCACTGCACCCCGCGGCCGAGAGGGCCAGCGCCCCCGCCGCGAGCAGCGCGAGCGCGCTGCGCGCCCCGCGCACCGTACGAAGCGATGTACGCATTGCCGCCCCTCCCGTACGAGCTCCCCGTCGACGGCCGCCGCACGTCGGCCCGGCCCGCGGCCGCCTCCCGTGCGACAGTCCTACGCCCGCCCGGGAGCTGCCGCAATACCGTCGCCGGTGCCAACGCGCCGATCGTGACCGGGCTGTGATGCCCTGTCATGTCCCCGGCGCCTCACAGCAGCGGTGGTGCCGCCTCCGTCCCCGCCGACTGCGCGGCGCGCTGGAGAGCACTGGCGAGCAGCGCGAGGTCGGTGGGGCCGTTGCCCAGTTCGCGCAGCGGCCGGCGGGTCGGCGGATCGCCCATGCGCTGCCAGTCCAGGGCCACGACCGTCGGGCGGAGCGTCGCCGTCCGGGGGATGCGGCCGGTGACCCGGCCCGCCTGGAAGGGGGTCGTCGCGTCGTCGTCCGGCCGCATCAGCCGGCCCCGGCCGGGTGCCGGATCGCCGCTGCCGTCCGCCGCCGTGCCGTCGGCCGAGGGGGGCGCGATCTCCAGCGTCGCGCGCAGCCCCGCGCGCTCGACCGCCGCCGTGTCGGCCGTGCGCTCCGGGCGTCCCGAGGCGGCCACCAGGTGCACGCCGAGCCGCTCGCCGTCGCGGGCCACGGCCTCCAGGGCCCGTACGACCGAGCCCGCCGCCGGCCGGCCCGTGCTGCCCAGGGCCGGGGCGACCAGCGCGTCGAAGTCGTCGACCAGGACGACCAGGCGCGGCAGGGCCGTCTCGGCCGTCAGCGACGGGCCGTCCTTCTGCGTGCGCAGCTTCAGCGTGCCGCTCGGTGCCGGGTCCAGGTCGCCGGAGCCGTCCATCGGCCGCCGGGGCGCGATGATCCGCTCCGCGGCGACGGCGGCGTGCTGCGCGTGCCAGCCGGTGAAGTCCAGCCGGCCCAGCAGCTCGGCGCGGCGCTTGAGCTCCGAACTGAGCGCCTGCGCGAACTCCCGCATCCGCACCGGGTCGCTGGCCGCGAGGTACGTCGAGACGTGCGGGAGGTCCGTGCACACCCGCAGCCCCTCGCCGCGCTCCGCGCCCCCGCCGTCGACCAGCACGAGCGAGAGCCGGTCGGGGCGGTCGGCGGCCGCGAGGGACGCCGCGAGCGAGCGCAGCAGCTCGGTCTTGCCGCTGCCCGGCCCGCCCTCCACGAGCAGATGCGGGCCGTCCGCCGCCAGGTCCACGGCCAGCGGCCCGTGCGGGCCGGCGCCGAGC
>NZ_JAGGOL010000214.1:9114-9279 GCF_018614525.1 Streptomyces sp. ISL-11 | reverse complement strand
GCCCGGCGGCGGTCCATCCGTGCCGTGATCCAGTCGGTGAAGCGGGTCATGGGAATGGTCAGGGCGACGAAGATGAGTCCGGCGACCACGTACGGCGTGTAGTTGAAGCTCTTGCTCGCGACGATCTGCGCCGCGTAGACCGCGTCGACCGCACCCGCGATCGAC
>NZ_JAGGOL010000214.1:0-9031 GCF_018614525.1 Streptomyces sp. ISL-11 | reverse complement strand
AAGACCTCCGCGACGTACGCCGAGTACGTGAGCACCAGCGCCGTCCCGCCCAGCAGCACCGGGTCGGTCGTCACCCCTTGCAGCCGCAGCGCCGGGACGCCGAAGACCACCATCAGCAGACAGATGACGAGCGGCAGGCCCCGGAAGAAGTCGGTGTACGCCGTGGCCAGGGCCCGTAGCGGGAAGAACACCGGGCCGCGCAGCGTCCGGGCCACCGCGATCAGCAGCCCCAGGACGAGGACGGCGGCCCCGCAGACGACCAGCAGCCGGAGGTTGAGCCAGAGGCCGTCCAGAACCTTCGGCAGTGCCTCGCGCGCGTAGTGCCCGTTGAAGAACGTCTCCCTGGTGCGCGGCCAGCCGGGAGAGCTGATCACGGCGACGAACAGCACCGTGCCGGTGACCAGCGTGCTGAGGGCGGCGACGGCCGTGGCCCGGCGCGCACGGGCGCGTTTGAAGCGTTCGCGCTCCAGGCGCCGCGCCGAGGGAGTGTAGGTGTCCGGCGGGGGCGCCTCCGGTACGGCGTCCCGGGCAGGGCCGGGAACGGTCTCCCCGGCCGTCATGAGAGCACCGGCGCGTCCGCGGCCTCGGAGAGCCACTTCTTCTCCAGGCGGGCGAGGGTGCCGTCCTTGCGCAGGGAGTCGACGGCGTCGCTGACGCATCCGGTGAGCCGGCTGCCCTTGTCGAGGACCAGTCCGAACCGCTCCGGGCTGCCGCCCTTCGCGGCGAACTGCCCCACGATCCGGGCGTCCGTGATCTCCGCGGAGGTGAGGTAGAAGGCAGTGGGCAGATCCACGACGATCGCGTCGACCTGACCGTTCTTGAGCGCGGTCTTGGCGAAGTCGTTCTTCTGGAAGACGGCCGGCTCGCGGTCGGGCCGGATGACGTCGTTGACGACGTCCAGGCTCGTGGTGCCCACCTGCGCGCCGACGCGCACGCCCTTGAGGTCGGCGGCCTTGGTGGCCTTGGCGGCCGGTGAGTCCTTGAGGGCGACGACGGCCTGGCGCACGTCGTAGTAGCCGGAGGAGAAGTCGACGGCCCGGCGGCGTT
Source organism: Streptomyces sp. ISL-11 (assembly GCF_018614525.1). Classification (GTDB taxonomy): domain Bacteria; phylum Actinomycetota; class Actinomycetes; order Streptomycetales; family Streptomycetaceae; genus Streptomyces. The sequence goes on along the minus strand of NZ_JAGGOL010000214.1, from coordinate 7,984 downwards.
CGTCGCTGACGGAGATCTGGTTGATGTCGAAATCGAACTTCTTGGGCCCGGGTGCCACGGCGCTGTTGAAGGGCACCGTCTGCCAGGCCACCTCCGACCGTGCGAAGCCGAGCCGGTCGGCGACCGCGTAGGCGACGGCCGACTCGAAGCCCTTCCCGCTCGTCGGGTCGTCGTCCTGGAACCAGGGGGCGTAGGCGGGCTTGTCGGTGCCCACGGTCAGCGTTCCGGCGGTTTCGGTGGCCAGTCGCCCCTTGGCGCAGGCGGTGGCGCCCGTGGGCGCGGCGGGGGACCGGGCGGAGTCGGTGTCGTCCTGCGGGGCACAGCCGGCTGCCGCCGTCATCAGCACGGCGAGGCAGGCCGCGAAGCGCGTGGTGCGGCGCGCGGCGCGGCGGCGGGGGAGCGGAGCGGCGTGGGGTACGGGCTCGTTGGCGACGGACATGGCGGGAGACTGGCAGCGCGCTTCATGATCTGTCCAGGTCAGGCCACGAACCGTCCGAATAGCGGAAGACTGTTGCCGGTTCATGAATTCTGCGCGGGTGCCGGGGTACCCATCGAGGGAAGGGCTCCCGGGATTGGCCGGAACTCGCCCATCGTCACGCCCGGACGGACTAGGGCAGCGTCTGGGATGCTTGGGGCGAATGCGACAAAAATGTATGCCTGGGGCATCGAGAGTTGCCAGCTCGCAGGAAAAATCGCGGCGTGACGGGGGTTCGGCAGAATAATTTATCGATCCCCCTCTTGAGGTGAAGAACCGCGCACAGATACGGTGTCTTAACGCCAAGTTCTCCTGAGGAGGGGTAGCCATGACGGAAATCCTTGCGTCGACGGCGATAGCGACCGACGAATCGACCACCGACCGCGTAGTCGATCACCCGGCCTGGGCTGTGCTCAAGGACGCCGTGGAGGCTATCCGGCCGTGGCAGTCCGCGGACGGCTCCATCGACCTCGACGCGGCGGGGGCACCGCCGGGCGAGATCGTCCGCGCCGAGGTCGAGCGCGTCGCCTCCGCCGTCGAGCAGCTCTCGCCGCTCGTGCCGCACGACACCGCCTACCACCGCGCGCTCGTCGCGGACCTGCGCCGCTGGGCCGAGAGCGGCTTCCCGGTGCCGGACTTCCTCGACTCGCTGCTGGCCTTCCAGCCCGCCGCCCAGCGCGCCGACGGCCTCCAGCACCTCGTCGTCTTCCCCATGTACACGCAGAACGGCAACCCCGACCGCAACTTCGAGGCGGTCGTGCTGCGCGTGGTCTGGCCGGAGTGGCTCGCGGAGCTGGAGCGCACCCGCTACGACAACCCCCTCTTCCTCGGCATCACCTTCGAGGACTTCACCGCGGGCTACGACACCAACTCGGCCGTCCTCTTCCCGGAGACCATCGCCGTGCGCGAGGCCCCCGAGCGCTTCACCTGGGGCGGCATCTTCTGCGACCGCGAGGCCGCCCGCTTCCGCCGGGTCACCGAGGCCGCCGTGGACGCGCTCGGCGTGCGGCTGCCCGCCGACATCCAGGAGATGGTCGGCGACCAGCAGCGCTGCGAGCAGGCGTTCGTCCTGTGGGACATGGTCCACGACCGCACCCACAGCCACGGCGACCTGCCCTTCGACCCCTTCATGATCAAGCAGCGGCAGCCGTTCTGGATGTACGGACTGGAGGAGCTGCGCTGCGACCTCACCGCCTTCAAGGAGGCCGTGAAGCTCGAAGCCGACGGCTACGCCCAGGGCCGTGACGTGCAGTACGCCGTGCTCTTCGACCGGATGTTCCGCTTCCCGGTCACCGGTGAGCGCGTACGCAACTACGACGGCGTCGGCGGGCAGCTGCTCTTCGCCTACCTCCACCAGCACGACGTCCTGCGCTGGACGGACAACACCCTGCACATCGACTGGGACCGTGCCCCGCAGGTCACCAACCAGCTGTGCGCGGAGATCGAGAAGCTCTACCGCGACGGCATCGACCGCCCCAAGCTCGTCCACTGGTTCGCCGCATACGAGCTGGTCTCCACCTACCTCGCCCCGCACCCCGCGTCGGTGTGGGCCAAGGGCCCCGACGCCCTGGACCTCACCCTGCCGCCGCGCAAACTCGTTGACGACGTGCTTCCGGACGAGTTCCCGCTCAGCATGTTCTATGAGGCCCTTGCCAAGAAGCTGCGGAACGTGATCGCCTCGACCAAGGGCATCACCGCCGCGAGCGAGTCGGTGGCCGCGTGAACGAGCGTGAGAAAGAGGCGACGAAGATGAGCACTCCGACGAACGGCGAGGGCCGCCTGGACGGCGCCGTCGTGGCGGTGGCCGGAGCGGCCGGTCCGGCCGGCCGGGCCGCCCTGCTGCGACTGGCCGAGGCCGGCGCCACGGTCATCGCCGCCGACGCGGACGCCGCCCGCCTCGCCGAGGCCGTCGACGCCGCCCGCTACGCCCACGGCGGTGCCACCGTCATCGGCGACACCGTGGACCTCCTCGACCTCGACGCCACCCGCGCGTGGGCGGACCGCACCGAGAAGGAGTTCGGCCGCATCGACGGCCTCGTGCACCTCGTCGGCGGCTGGCGCGGCTCGGCGACCTTCGCCGAGACCGACCTCGCCGACTGGGAGCTGCTGGAGAAGCTGCTCATCCGCACGGTGCAGCACACCTCGCTCGCCTTCGAGGCACCCCTCCAGCGCAGCGGCAACGGCCGGTATCTGCTCATCAGCGCGGCCGGCGCGAGCAAGCCCACCGCCGGCAACGCCGCGTACTCCGCCTCCAAGGCCGCGGCCGAGGCGTGGACGCTGGCGCTCGCCGACTCCTTCCGCAAGGCGGGAGGCGAGCAGGGCCCCCGGGCGGCCGCCGCCGTCCTGGTGGTCAAGGCCCTGGTGCACGACGCCATGCGCGCCGAGCGCCCGACCGCGAAATTCGCGGGCTTCACGGACGTCAAGGAGCTGGCCGACGCGGTCGTCGACGTCTGGGGCAAGCCCGCCCAGGAAGTGAACGGAACCCGTCAGTGGCTGACTCCCCGACCGTGACCCCGGCGCACCCGACCGACGCGATACGCCGGCACGACCCCCTGCTGCGCGGCTTCGCCAGCGACAACTACGCGGGCGCCCACCCCGAGATCCTGGCCGCGCTCGTCCTCGCCAATGGTGGCCACCAGGTCGCCTACGGCGAGGACGACTACACCGCGCACCTCCAGGACGTGATGCGCGCCCACTTCGGGCCGACCGCCGAAGCCTTCCCGGTCTTCAACGGCACGGGCGCCAACGTCGTCGCCCTCCAGGCGGCCACGGAGCGGTGGGGCGCGGTGATCTGCGCCGCCAGCGCGCACATCAACGTCGACGAGTGCGGGGCGCCCGAGCGGGTCGGCGGCCTCAAGCTGCTGACCGTGCCGACCGAGCACGGCAAGCTCACCCCCGAGCTCATCGACCGCGAGGCGTACGGCTGGGACGACGAGCACCGCGCGCAGCCGCAGGTCGTCTCGATCACCCAGACCACCGAGCTGGGGACCTGCTACACCCCGCAGGAGATCCGGGAGATCTGCGACCACGCCCACGAGCGCGGCATGAAGGTCCACCTGGACGGCGCGCGCATCGCCAACGCGGCGGCCACGCTCGGCGTTCCCGTGCGGGCCTTCACCACCGACGCCGGCGTCGACCTGCTCTCCTTCGGCGGCACCAAGAACGGGATGCTCTTCGGCGAATGCGTCGTCGTGCTCAACCCCGACGCGGTGCGCGCCATGAAGCACCTGCGAAAGCTGTCGATGCAGCTCGCGTCCAAGATGCGCTTCGTCTCCGTGCAGTTCGAGGCCCTGCTCACGGGCGACCTGTGGCTGCGCAGCGCCGCGCACGCCAACGCCATGGCCGCCCGCCTGGCCGAGGGCGTACGGTCCGTCGACGGCGTCGAGATCCTGCACCCGGTGCAGTCCAACGCCGTCTTCGCCCGGCTGCCGCACGACGTGAGCGAGCGGCTCCAGAAGCGCTACCGCTTCTACTTCTGGGACGAGGCCGCCGGCGACGTCCGCTGGATGTGCTCGTTCGACACCACCGAGGACGACGTCGACGCCTTCGCGGCCGCGATCGCGGAGGAGATGGGCAAGCGGTAGGCCCGCACCCACACGGAAGCACCCGGTCGCGATCAGCGGCCGGGTGCTTTCCGTGGTGTCCTCGGTGCGGCGGTCAGCGGCGGTCCAGGGCCGTCGCCTCCGCCGGCGTGGGCGCCGTACCGCCGAGGTGGGCGGGGACCCACCAGGTGTCCGCCGCGTCCTTCGGACGGACCGGATAGGCGCGCTGGGCGGCCTCCAGGCACTCCTGGACGCGGCCGCGGACGCGCTCGGTGAGCGTGTCCGCGTGCTCGGCCGGATCGGCGGCGATCGGCTCGCCCACCCGCATCGTGATCGGGATGTGGTGGCGGCCCAGATCGCGCTTGTGGCCCTTGGTCCACAGGCGCTGGGTGCCCCACAGCGCCATCGGCAGCAGCGGGACGCCGGCCTCCTGCGCGAGCCGGGCGGCGCCGGACTTGAAGTTCTTCAGCGTGAACGACTGGGAGATCGTCGCCTCCGGGAAGACACCGATGATCTCGCCCGAGCGCAGCGCGGCGAGCGCGTGCTTGTACGCCTCCATCCCCGCCGCGCGGTCCACCGGGATGTGCTTCATCGCGCGCATCAACGGCCCCGACACCTTGTGCCGGAAGACGGACTCCTTCGCCATGAACCGCACCAGCCGCTTGGCCGGCCGGGCGGCCAGGCCGCAGAAGACGAAGTCCAGGTAGCCGATGTGGTTGCTCACCAGAACCGCCCCGCCGCGCTGGGGAACGTGCTCGGCACCCTGGATGTCGAAGCGCAGGTCGAGCGCCTTGAACATGGTGCGGGCGACACCGATCACCGGGGGGTAGACGAGTTCTGCCATATCGGGGAAATCCTTCTGGGCCTGGGGAGAGGGGGCTCCCGGCTGAAGTTACGCGGCCGTAGGTTTCGGCTCCCGGCCGATCGTGCCTGATCGCCGGGCCGATGGACCAGCGAGGACGCCTCACGAACCGGGAGATTCTCATCACGTCGGACGGCCGCCGGCCTCCGGCCCGGTAGTGCCGAAGGTACACCTCGCCGCCCGCCGGGTACCCGCGGTAGGCGCCACCAGGGGCGCTGCCGCCCGTACGACGGGAATTTTCCCCGGCCACGCCGGTGCTGCAACCTGCGGAACACATGGGCATCGGACCGTACGCGGGACGACGGCGGAAGGACGAGAGTGCTCGGGCGGGACGACGAGACGCGGCTGGACGCCGCCGGGATCGGCGCGGAACTGGGGGAGCGGGCCACGCTCGTCCAGTTCTCCAGCGCCTTCTGCCAGCCCTGCCGGGCGACCCGGCGCGTCCTGGCCGAGGTGGCCGCCATGGTGGAGGGCGTCGCGCACGTCGAGATCGACGCGGAGGCCCGGCTCGGGCTCGTCCGCGCCCTGGGGATCAGCGCCACGCCCACCGTGCTCGTCCTCGACGCGGCCGGCCGCGTCGTGCGCCGCGCCTCCGGACAGCCGAGGAGGGCCGACGTCATCGCGGCCCTCGGCGCGGCCGTCTGAGTCCCAGTGATCCATCTCCCATCTCCCCGGCCACACTTGACGCTGCGCGCCAGGAATCGTCAATGTGACGTTATGTGGCCCGAACCGCTTCCCGCCCGCCCGAGCGGACGTACGCGCGCCGATCTGCCGCGGAACGCGAGCGCGCGCTGTCCGAGGCCGTGAGCGACCGGGAGCATACGGCTCCGTCGCGCCCAACTCCCGGTCCGACCTCCAGCAGAAGGACATCTCCATGACGGCCACGCCCGAACTCGGCACCCCTCGCGTCGGCAACCCCGATCTGCTGCGTTCCGTCTTCCGCCGGCATGCCGCCGGGGTCGCCGTGATCACCGCGCAGGGCCGGGGCCCGGTCGGCTTCACCGCCACCTCCCTCACGTCGGTGGCCGCCGAGCCCCCGCTCGTCTCCTTCGGCGCGGGCACCGGCTCCTCCAGCTGGCCCGTGCTCGCCGAGGCGGAGCACGTCGGCGTGCACATACTCGGCGAGCACCAGCGGGAGCTGGCGGGCACGTTCGCGCGCAGCGGTGCCGACCGCTTCGCACCGCCCACCTCCTGGCGCCCCGGCCCCCATGACGTGCCGCTGCTCGACGGTGTCCTGGCCTGGCTGGTGTGCCGCGTGGTGGCCCGGGTGCCGGCCGGGGACCACCGTGTGGTGCTCGCCGAGGTCGTCGCGGGCGACTCCGCCGGCGCGGGGCGTCCGCTCGTCTACCACCAGGGGCGCTTCAACGGTCTGCGGGACTGAGACGTCCCGGGTTTCCGCGTTGGGCAGATCACAGTCGGGCAGCCTTGCTTTCACGTCATACGCTGGGTGTACTGACGAGTAACATTCCGCTCGGGGCGCAGGCCGGTCCGACCGGGATTCCGCCCCACAAGGCGCCTATGCTGCCTGCACAAGGCAGCTACGAAGAGACGATGCAGTAGGAGAGCCGGCGTGAGCTTGAGGATCGTTGTCTGTGTGAAGTACGTGCCCGACGCCACCGGCGACCGGCACTTCGCCGAGGACCTGACCGTCGACCGTGACGACGTGGACGGCCTGCTCTCGGAGCTCGACGAGTACGCGGTCGAGCAGGCGCTGCAGATCGCCGACGAGGCGGACGACGCCGAGATCACCGTGCTGACCGTCGGCCCCGAGGACGCCAAGGACGCGCTCCGCAAGGCGCTGTCCATGGGTGCCCACAAGGCCGTCCACGTCGAGGACGACGACCTGCACGGCACCGACGCGCTGGGCACCTCGCTGGTGCTGGCCAAGGCCGTCGAGCACGTCGGCTACGACCTGGTGATCTCCGGCATGGCCTCCACCGACGGTGGCATGGGTGTCGTCCCGGCGATGCTCGCCGAGCGCCTGGGTGTGCCGCAGGTGACGCTGCTCTCCGAGGTCGCCGTGGCCGACGGCAAGGTGACCGGCCGCCGTGACGGCGACGCCGCCAGCGAGCAGCTGGAGGCCTCCCTCCCGGCCGTCGTGTCCGTCACCGACCAGTCCGGCGAGGCCCGTTACCCCTCCTTCAAGGGCATCATGGCCGCCAAGAAGAAGCCGGTGGAGTCCCTGGACCTGTCCGACCTCGGCCTGGAGGCCGAAGAGGTCGGCCTGGAGGGCGCCTGGACGAAGGTCGACGAGGCCAACGAGCGCCCGGCCCGCACGGCCGGCACCGTCGTCAAGGACGAGGGCGAGGGCGGCAAGCAGCTCGCCGAGTTCCTCGCGGGCCAGAAGTTCATCTAGCGGCCGGTCCGGGGGCGGCGGTATCCCGAGCCCCCGGAGCGCACCGCGGCTGAGCTTCCGTCAGCCCGTAAGAACGCCGTCACCCGCCCCACTTTTCCGCTCAGGAGTGCAATCCCATGGCTGAAGTCCTCGTCTACGTCGACCACGTGGACGGCGCCGTCCGCAAGCCCACCCTCGAACTGCTCACCCTCGCTCGCCGCATCGGCGAGCCCGTCGCCGTGCACCTGGGCGCCGGTGCCGACGCCGCCGCGAAGACGCTCGGCGAGTACGGCGCGGTGAAGGTCCTGACCGCCGACGCCGCCGAGTTCGCCGACTATCTCGTCGCGCCCAAGGTGGACGCCCTGGAGGCCGCGTACCAGGCCGTCTCCCCGGCCGCCGTGCTGGTCCCGTCCTCCGCCGAGGGCAAGGAGATCGCGGCCCGCCTGGCGGTCCGCATCGGCTCCGGCATCATCACCGACGCCGTCGACCTGGAGGCCGGCGCCGAGGGCCCGGTGGCCACGCAGTCCGTCTTCGCGGCCTCGTACTCCACCAAGTCCCGCGTCACCAAGGGCACCCCGGTCATCACCGTCAAGCCCAACTCCGCCGCTCCGGAGGCCGCCCCGGCCGCCGGTACCGTCGAGCAGCTGGCCGTCTCCTTCGGTGAGAAGTCCACCGGCACCAAGGTCGTCTCCCGCACCCCGCGCGAGTCGACCGGCCGCCCCGAGCTGACCGAGGCCGCGATCGTGGTCTCCGGCGGCCGTGGCGTCAAC
>NZ_JAGGOL010000213.1 GCF_018614525.1 Streptomyces sp. ISL-11 | reverse complement strand
CCGGGCCTGCTGTATCCGCGCCCGGACCGGCCCGCCGTCCTCGCCTCCTTCGCACCCGAGGTCGGCGGGTGCGCGGCCGACGACCCGGTCGCCGCCGCCATCCTGCGCGAGGCGGCCCGCCACATCGCCGACGCCGCCGCCGCGGTCTGTCCGCGCCCGGCCGCTGCTTCCGGCCGAACGACAGCGTCCAGGGGGCTGACGGAGGGGACGCGGGAGGAGGGTGCGCCGCGTGAAGTGGCGTTGACCGGTGGATTGTTCCGCATGGGTGATCCCTTGCTCATACCTGTGCGCGAGGAGTTGCAAAAGCAACTCCCTCACGCGCGGCTCGTCGATGCCTCGGGCGAACCGCTGGACGGCGCGTTACGCGTGGCAGGAGCGTTGGTGACGGGCAGTCTGCTGGTGCCCGCCGACGCGGCGATGTTGCGTATCATTTGCTGAACACCCCCGCCCGTGTCGCTCGGGCGGGCGAATAAATCCGGACAGACGACACCGGGACGGACCCACCCGAACAGTCTGATGCGATGAACGACTAACATGCGGCGCCATGAGCTCCCCCACAGGGCCCGCGCCTGGCCTGCCTGTACGAATGCCGCGTCCCCGTCAACCCGGACGGCACCGGCGGCCGGAGCCAGCGGCCGCTCCGGTGGGTGCGCCCCCGCTGGTTCTCGCCGTGCCCGGAACACCCGACCCCGCCACCCGCCTCCTCGCCGAGGAGATCCTCAGCATCGCCCGTTCGGAGCTCCCCGGGCTGGACGCGCGCATCGGCTACGTGGACGCAGACGGCGACAGCGTGGGCTATCCGTCGCTGGAGTCCGTCCTCGCCCACGCGGCCGCCCAGCGCGCCGTCGGCGCGAGCGGAGAGCCGACCGGTGAGGCCGAGGACGAGGCCGCCGAGTCCTGGGACCGCTGGCCCACCGCCATCACGGTGCCGCTGCTCGCGGGACCGGACAACGCCCTGATGCGCCGCATACGCCAGTCGGTGATGAACAGCGGTTCCGTGACCGAGCTCACCGACACGCTCGGTCCGCACCCGCTGCTCGCCGAGGCGCTGCACGTACGCCTCTCGGAGGCGGGCCTCGCCCGCGCCGACCGCGCACGACTGTTCACAGTTGCAACTGCCGCGGACGGGATCATCCTGGCGACCGTCGGTGGCGAGGAGGCCGTGCAGGCGGCCGGCATCACCGGAATGCTGCTCTCCGCCCGCCTCGCCGTGCCCGTGCTGGCGGCCGCGCTGGACGAGGAGGGCGGCATCGCCCGTGCCGCGGACCAGCTCCGCTCGTCCGGCTCGCGGAACCTGGCGCTCGCCCCCTGCCTCGTGGGGCCCGAGGTCTCCGAGGGCCTCGCTGCCGCTGCCGCCCGCGAGGTGTCCTGCGCGGCGGCCGAGCCGCTGGGCGCCTACCCGGCGATAGGGAAGCTGGCCCTCGCCAAGTACGCGGGCGTGCTCGGCATAACGACACAGCCGTCGCTCCAGGGAGCCCCGGGCCGCTGAACCACCCGCACACGTCTGTACGCGCCTGACCGCACCCCTGGTCGTCCGGCGTCCGGAGAGGGGCTCCCGCCGCGCGGGAGCCCCTCCGGCCGTTCACGCCCGCCCCGCTCCCGGATCCGCCTCAGGAGAAGATCACGCAGGACGCGGCGGGCAGCGGCAGCGAGCCGCCGGGCCGCGGCATGCCCGTGACGGGGTCGACCGTGAACCACGTGACGTCGCCGGAGCGCTCGTTGGCCGCGTACAGCTGCCGCCCCGAGGGGTGCAGGGTCAGGTCGCGGGGCCAGTGGCCGCCGCAGCCGACGGCCGCCCGCAGTTCGAGGCTGTCGCCACAGGCGTCGAGGGCGAGGGTGGCGATGCTGTCGTGACCCCGGTTGGCGACCCACAGGAACCGCCCGTCCGGGGAGATCACGGGCTCCGACGGATAGGTGGGCCCCGCCACCCCCGGCGGCACCACCCGCGTCTCGCCGAGGGGCTCCAGGTCCCCTTCCGACGCGTTCCACCGGCAAACCGTGACGGTGGAGTCCAGCTCGTTGAGGACGTAGGCCCGCTCGCCGTCCGGGTGGAAGGTGAGGTGCCGGGGCCCGGTGCCGGGCCGCAGCGGTGTCTCGTGGTGCGGGCGGGGCAGGGCCGTGACGGGATCGAAGGCGTACGTCCACACCGAGTCGGTGCCGAGATCGACCGCCAGCAGCCAGCGCCCCGAGGGATCGGGCACGACCGCGTGCGCGTGCGGCCCCTCCTGCCGGCCTGCCACCGGCCCCGCCCCGCGATGCGCGAGGACGGCCGAGGGAGCGCCCAGGCCCCCGCCCGTACGGACCGGCAGGGCGCTGACGCTGCCCGAGCCGTAATTGGCGGTGAACAGGTGCGTACCCGCGAAGACCAGGTGGGTGGGGCCGTCGCCGCGCACCGGCACGGGCGCGCCGAGGGGCTCGGGCCGCGCGGGGTCGGCGAGGGAGAAGGCGGCCGCCGCGCCCTCGTCGGTCTCGCTCACGGCGTACAGCACGTCGCCGCCGGGCGAGAGGGTGAGGAAGGAGGGGTTCACGACGGCGTCGGTGGAGTACAGCCGGACGAGTCCGCCGGTGTCCGGATGCACCTCGGCGACGCTCAGCCCCTGGCCACCCGCCTCGGTGAACGACCCGACGTAGGCGTACCGCCCCCGCCGCCCTCGCTGTGCGCTGCCGACCACCGTGCCGCCTCCCCGCCGAACGCTGTTGCTCAGACGCTACACGCCGGTACGGACAGTGCGGGGGCAGGCTTCCGGCAGCGCGCCGACCGGCGGGCGGCCGGGAAGGTCAGGCCCCGACCAGCGGTGAGGGCCGGGTGCTGTGCAGGGGTGCCGCCAGTTCGGCCAGGGCCCGCTCCAGGCCGTGGAGGTGGGTGAGCGCCGCCTCGGACACCGGCTCGTGCGGGACGGCCGCGAGCGGTGCCGCGTCGCGCGCCCTGCCCGGGGTAGTGAGCGCCTCGACCGCGGCCTCCACGCGCCAGCAGGCGGCGGCCAGGCGGTCGTCGTGGGACGCCTCCGGGTCCGCGGCGACGGACGCCAGGCCCCGCACCTCGCGGGCGCAGTCGTCGAGGAGGGCCAGCACGCGGCGGGCCTTCTCCTTGCGGGTGCGCAGGGGGCTCAGCGGGTGGACGAGCGGGGCGAGGGAGAGCCGCACCCTGCCGAGCAGGAGTTCCAGTTCGGCGACCCGATGGGCGGGATCGGCGGTCTCGGAGCCCGCGAGCCGGGCGGCGGCCTCGGCCGCGCAGGTGTGCACGCAGCGCAGCGCGCGCTGGATCCACGCGTCGGTGGCGGCGTGCGTGGTCACGGGCAGCACGACGAGGACGGCCAGGGCCGCGCCGACCGCACCGACGCCGGTCTGGGCCAGGCGGAGGGTGAGCAGGTCCGCGTCCAGGACGCCCAGGAGCCCGTAGAGGAGTCCGGCCATCACGGTCACCGCGAACATCATCCAGGTGTAGGAGACGGCGGCCGAGTAGAAGATCCCGAAGACGCAGGCCGCGACGAGGACCGCGGTGGGGGCTGCGGCGCCGTGCAGGGGGATGGCCACGAGCATGCCCGTGGCGATGCCGATCATCGTGCCCAGGACCCGGCGGAAGCCCCGGACGAGGGTCTCGCCGCGCGAGGCGGTGTTGACGAAGATCCACCAGGCGGTGCCGACGGCCCAGTACCAGCGCTCGTCGGAGACCAGCTGGCCGACGGCGAGCGCCAGGCCGCACGCGAAGGTGGCCTGGAACGCCTGGCGGGTGGTGACGCGGGCGAGGCCGCGGGTGGCGAGGGGCGCGGGGCCGGCGGGCGGCGGGGTGCGCCGCTCGATGCACCAGAGGCCGAAGCGGACGAGTCCGGCGGCCGCCAGGGACATGATGACGGCCGCGTACAGGTGCGGCAGCTGGGCGGGGACGGCGTGCAGGAACTGCGTCGCGAAGAACATCATGAAGCCGAAGATCCCGAGCGCGTTGCCCCGCGGGCCCCAGCGGCGGGCGTACACCCCGCAGAAGACCACGGCGAGGAAGGCCCCGTCACGCACCAGCGGCAGTCCGTGCAGGGCCGCCGCCAGGGCGAGCACGGGGAAGCCGACGGCCGGCAGCAGCGCGGTGGTGATCACCTGGCGCCGCACGGTCCCGTCGGCGACGGTGAACAGCGCGAGCAGCGCCGCGAGCCCTCCGGTGATGGAGGCGGTCATCGGCAGCCCGGACAGCTGGACGACGGCGACCGCGAAGGCGACACCCATGACGGCACGGATGGCGGTCCGCAGCCTGGCCCGGCCCGGATCCGGTGCCATGAACGCCCTCTTCAGCAATGCTTCCCGACCCTTCGGAACTCCGGCATGAAAAAGGCGCCGCGGAGATCCGCAGCGCCATCGACGCCCCCATCACACCATCATTGCGGCTGTTGGCTCAAGGGAGTCCGGAACGAGTGTGCCATTGGCACAGTCCTGGCGCGACTGACTGCGCCAGGAGAGGGCCAATGGCACGGGGCTCCCGCCTCCGGTCCGGAGCGCGGCAGTCCCCCGGGTCCGGCGGTTCCCTACCGGGAACTCACTCCCCGATGGGCACCGCGCGGCCGGTGACCCGTACGCGGGGGTCCGCCGGGTCCACCTCGACGATCAGGTCGCTGGGGCGGCCCATGTCCTCCCCCTGGCGGATGGTGAGGGTGGCCGCCTCCCGTATCCGGCCGATCGCCCGCAGGTAGCCACCGAACGCCGCGGCGGCCGCTCCCGTCGCCGGGTCCTCCACGACGCCGCCGACCGGAAAGGGGTCGCGCGCGTGGAACCGCTCCGGAGTCTCGCTCCACACCAGTTGCACGGTGGTCCAGCCGTACGAGCGCATCACCTCGGCGAGGCCGTCGAAGTCGTAGTCCAGATCGGCCAGCCGGGCCCGGGAGCCGGCCGCCAGGACCAGGTGGTCGTTGCCGCCGAAGGCGACGTGCGGAGGCAGCTCCGGGTCGAGATCGGCGCGCGCCCAGCCCAGGGCGCCGAGGGCGGCGGCCAGTTCGGCCTCCTCGGCCGGGCGGGAGCGGGTGGGGGCGCTGGTGAGCGTGGCGCGGCCGGCGCCCCCGTCGGTGGTGGTCGCCACCCGGATCTCCCCCACCGGCGTGTCGAAGACCATGTCGCCGGGGCCGACGCGCTCGGCGAGCGCCACCGCGGTGGCGACGGTGGCGTGTCCGCAGAAGGCCACCTCGTCCAGGGGGCTGAAGTACCGCAGCCGGAACCGTCGTCGTGCGTCGTCCCGCTCCGTGACGAAGGCCGTTTCGGAATAGCCCACCTCGGCGGCGGCAGCGGACATCGCCCGTGCGTCGAGCCCGGAGGCGTCGAGGACGACGCCGGCGGGGTTGCCGCCCGCCGGGTCGGAGGTGAAGGCGGCGTAGCGCAGGATCTCGGTGGAGGTCTCGTGGTTCATGCCCTTACCCTCCCGCGACCGCGTCATCATGGCAAGCGATTGTTCATCATGAGATCCATCGAGAAATGCGATGGATTTCTCTATGCTCATGTGTATGGAGACCCGACTGCTGCGCACCTTCACCACGCTGGCCAGGACCGAGAGCTTCACCGCCGCGGCGGCCGAGCTGCATCTCGCCCAGTCCACCGTCACCGTGCAGATCCGGTCGCTGGAGAAGGAGCTGGGCACCCGGCTCTTCGACCGGATGCCGAGAGGCGCGCTGATCACGGAGGCCGGCCGGCGCCTGCTCGACGAGGCGGAGGGCGTGCTGGACGCGGAGTCGCGGCTGCGCGCGGCCGCCACCGCGCAGGGGCCGCCCGCGGGCCGGGTCGTCGTGGGCGCGGGCGAGACGCTGTGCTCGGCCCGCCTGCCCGGTGTCATCGCCGCGTTGCGCCGCACCCACCCCGGCGTGGAGGTCGACCTGGCACCGGTGGGCACGGCGGCGGCCGTGGAGGGGCTGCGGACGGGACGGCTCGACATCGCCCTCCTGCTGGAACAGCAGGCCGTCTTCCCCGACATCGCCATCGAACCCGTGGCCCGGGAACCGCTGGTCCTCGTCGCGCCTCCCGGCCACCCGCTGGCCGGCCGGGAGGCACCGGCGACGTGGGAGGAGCTGGCGCGGGAGACCTTCTTCGTCCACGAGCAGGGCTGTTCCTACAGCGACTGGCTCATCCAGCAGTTGCTCGCCGTGCCGGGGGCGCGGACCCGGCTGACGCGATTCGGCAGCATCGAGGCCGCGCGCTCCTGCGTGACCGCCGGACTCGGCCTCTCGCTGCTGCCCCGCGCGACCGTCGCGGACGCTCTCGGCGAGGGGCGTCTGACGACCGTGGCCGGACCGCTGATCCCGGCCGTTCCCGTCCTGCTCGCGCGGCACCGCAGGCGCTGGGTCTCCCCGGCGGCCCGCGCGGTCGTGGACGAGTTGGTACGGCACTTCCCCACGGAGTCGCCGGCGCCCGGCACCGACGCCGGCGACCTCCCGTAGCGCTTCACGTCCCGCCGCTCAGGACTTCCGGCCGGACCTGGCACCGTCGTCGGTCCTGTCCTTGCCCTGACCCTCGCCCTTCGCCCACAGGGAGCGCACGTGTCCCAGGTGCCGTGCCATGCACTTCTCGGCGCCCTTGGCGTCGCGCGCGAGCATCAGGTCGAGGAGCTCGACGTGTTCCTCGGCCGAATGGACCAGCTCGCCGCGCTCGTCCAGCGCGGTCAGCCCGTACAGGCGCGAGCGCTTGCGCAGATCGCTCACGGTCTCGACGAGGCGTTCGTTGCCGGAGAGCGCCAGCAGGGTGAGGTGGAACCGGCGATCGGCCTCCAGGTAGCCGATGAGGTCGTGCTCGCGCGCGGCGCGCACGATCTCCTCGGCGACCGGGCGCAGCGCTTCGAGGTCCTCGGCGGCCGCGGTGCGGGTGATCCGCCCGGTCATCGGCACCTCGATCAGGGTGCGGATCTCGGTGTACTGGTCCAGGTCGCGCTCGTTGACCTCGGTCACCCGGAAGCCCTTGTTGCGGACGGGTTCGACCAGGCCCTCCCGGGCCAGGTCGAGCATCGCCTCGCGTACGGGCGTCGCGGAGATGCCGAAGTCCTCCGCGAGCCCCGGCGCCGAATAGACCTCGCCGGGGTGGAGTTCACCGGAGATGAGCGCGGCTCGCAGGGCGTGGGCGACCTGATCACGCAGCCGCTCTCTGGCGGTGATGAGATTGCGCTGCTTGAGGTGCCCCATGGTGTCCCTTTCGTGCCCCGATGGACTGGACCACCAGCGTACAATGTCACATTGCGTCAGCGGGAGTCAGTGTGTAGGTACGGCTCGCGGTGTAGAACTCCAGCGCCGCGCGGCCCTGTTCGCGCGGGCCGTGGCCCGACGCCTTGGCGCCGCCGAACGGCAGGTGGAAGTCGACGCCGGTGGACGGGGCGTTGACGCGCACCATGCCGGTGTCGAGCCGGTCGAGACCGTGCAGGACCGCGTCCAGACCGGCGGTGTGGACGGAGGTGACCAGTCCGTACGGGACGCCATTGGTGATCCGTACGGCGTGGGCCAGGTCGTCCGCGGGCAGCAGGACCGCGAGAGGGGCGAAGACCTCCTCGCGCAGCAGCCGGTGGCCCGGCGGGACCTTCTCGACCAGGGTGGGTGCCGCGTACCAGCCGGGCCCGTCGGGAGCCGCACCGGCGGCCAGTACGGACAACTCTCCCCGGGCCTGGTCGAAACGGTTGCGCGCCAGGCCGGAGATGAGCGGCCCGCACACCGTGGCCGGATCCGCCGGATCGCCCACGGGGAGCGCGCGCAGTGCCTCGGCGAGGGCTTCGCGCAGCGGGTCGAGGGCGGCTCCGACCGCGATCACGCGGCTGGTGGCGGTGCACTTCTGGCCCGCGTACCCGGCGATCGCGGAGGCGATGTGGGCGGCGGCCCGTGCGATGTCGGCGTCGGGCAGGACGATCGCGGCGTTCAGTCCGCCCATCTCGGCCTGGACCGGGACGCCCCGCGCCGTGGCGGCGCGGACGACCGCGTCGCCGACGGCGGTGGAGCCGGTGAAGGAGACGGCGTCGGCGGTGGAGAGCACGGCGTTGCCCTCCACGGCGCCACCGGCGACGACCGTGAACACCCCGTCGGGCAGGGCCTGCTGGATGACCGCGGCGAGCCGCTGGGCGCACGCGGTGGCCTCGGGTGCGGGCTTGAGGACCACGGTGTTGCCGGCCGCGAGCGCGGGCGCGGCCTTCCAGGACGGGATGGCGAAGGGGAAGTTCCACGGGGTGATCAGGCCGGCGACACCGTGCGGACGGCGGCGGGTCAGCAGCAGCCCGGGGCCGCCGGCCGTCTCGTGCAGGGCGCCGGTGGGCTCGTACGGCGCCTGGGCGTAGTACCGCCAGATCGCGACGGTGCGGGCCACCTCGGCCCGGGCCTCGGCGAGCGGCTTGCCCACCTCCCGGACGGCGAGGGCGGCCAGTTCGGCGGTCGCGGCCTCGACGGCCCCGGCGATCGCGGAGAGCGCCGAGGAGCGGGCGGCCGCGCCGGCGCCGAGCCAGCCCGGC
>NZ_JAGGOL010000212.1:1856-19340 GCF_018614525.1 Streptomyces sp. ISL-11 | reverse complement strand
CCCGGCGGGCGTCGCTCCCGTCGCCGGTGGCCGGGCGCGGGGGCGGCGGCGCGACCGACCGGGCCACGCCCCGGGTGACGGCGTCGTTGATGGCCGCCGCCATCGCGGCCGCGTCGACGAGCCCCTGGTCGAGCAGCATCGCGGCGAGACCGCCCGCGTATCCCTGGCCGACGGCGCGCACCTTCCAGGCGCCCTGCCGGCGGTAGAGCTCCAGCGCGACGACCGCGGACTCGGAGTCGAGGCCGGTGACGGTGTAGCTGGCGACCTCGGCGCCGTCGAGGCCGGTGACGGCGACGAACGGCGCGGCCATCCCGCCGAAGCGCCCCCGGCCGCCGGCGCCGTCCGGGAGGGCGAGCAGCACGTTGACGTGGTGCGCGGACTCCGGCAGGGCGTCCAGGTCCACGGCCAGCCGGTGTTCGGCCGCGGCCTGACGGGACACCTCCAGGCCGGGGAGGCGGTGGGAGGCGGGGTGCGCGACCCATTCCGGGCCGGCCACCCTGCCGTCGGCGTCACCCACGGTGGCTCCCGCCACCACCGGTTCGCCCGCCGAGATCCGGATCTCCAGACGGGTCTGCGACAGCGGGTGGTTCTGCCCCCGCACCAGCTCGGCCGTCATCCCTGCGCCCCCTTGTTGTGGTGTTCCCCGCCGTACGTGTCGTGCTGCCGTACGTGCGTCTTGTGCTCGCTGTACTGATATTTCGCGACTGTTCCTTCGCGCGCGCGGGCCCGGCGGAGACAGTCTCCGCCGGGCCCGGTCGTCCCTGCGCGCGTGCCGCTGTCGCGGCCTACAGGCTTCTGTTCGGCGCCTACAGGCTCGGCAGGATCGCCGGCATGAGGTCCTGGAACGTCCGGCCGTTGGCGGGCGTGCCGATCGCGGTCATCTGCCAGCCGGCGCCCGCCCGGTGCACCTTCGCCATGATCTGCGCGGTGTACGGGCCGCCGCCGTCGAGGGTGTAGCGGGCCAGCTCCTGGCCGTTGGTCTCGTCGACGAGGCGGCAGAAGGCGTTCTGCACCTCGGCGAACGTCTGGCCGGTGAAGGAGTTCACCGTGAACACGATCTGGTCGATGTGCACGGGGACGCGCTGGAGGTCGACGAGGATCGCCTCGTCGTCGCCGCCGGTGCCGGCCCCGCCGACGAGGTTGTCACCGGTGTGCCGCACGGACCCGTCGTCACTGACCAGGTGGCGGAAGAAGACCACGTCCACCGGCTGGTCGCCGGCGAAGAGCACCGCCGACGCGTCGAGGTCGATCTCCTTCGTGCGCGACCCGAACAGTCCGCGGCGGCGGGCCGACTGCCAGCCGAGCCCCATCCGCACCGCGGTCAGGGTTCCCCCGTCGGCCTTCTGCAGGCTGATGCCCTGACCCTTGGCCAAGTTGACCGTCACGCGCAGTCCCTTCTCGTTCTTCTTCCCCGTGACCGCGCGTGCGCGCGGTCTCCTCGACCGACCCTATGCACTGCCGTCGAGCGCACACGCATCCGGGCGGGATTTGTGGCGGTCTTGCAACATCCCGGGCGGCCCGGCACGAGAAGGGCCCGTAACGGCCGTCAGGCGAGCCCCGCCTCCCTCATCTGCCGCAGCTCCTTCTTCAACTCGCCCACCTCGTCGCGCAGCCGGGCGGCGACCTCGAACTGCAGCTCCGCCGCGGCGGCCCGCATACGGTCGGTCATGTCCTCGATGAGCTGTGCCAGTTCGGCGGCGGGCCGGTCGGTGGCCACCACGGCCTTCGCCTTGCCCTTGCCCTTCGCGGCGGCCTTGCCCCCGGCCGCCGTGGGGACCGGCGCCTTGCCCTTGGCCTTGTCCTCGCGGTAGCCCGTGCCCAGCAGCTCCTGGGTGTCGATCTCCTCGCGGGCGAGCGAGGCGACGATGTCACCGATCTTCTTGCGCAGCGGCTGCGGGTCGATGCCCCGCTCCTTGTTGTACGCGATCTGCTTCTCGCGGCGGCGGTTGGTCTCCTCGATGGCCTTCTCCATCGCCGGCGTGACCTTGTCGGCGTACATGTGGACCTGTCCGGAGACGTTGCGCGCCGCGCGTCCGATGGTCTGGATCAGGGAGGTGCCCGACCGCAGGAACCCCTCCTTGTCGGCGTCCAGGATGGCCACCAGGGACACCTCGGGGAGGTCGAGGCCCTCACGCAGCAGGTTGATGCCGACCAGCACGTCGTACTCGCCGGCCCGCAGTTCGCGCAGCAGCTCGATGCGGCGCAGGGTGTCGACGTCGCTGTGCAGATAGCGCACCTGGATGCCCAGCTCCAGGAAGTAGTCGGTGAGGTCCTCGGCCATCTTCTTGGTGAGGGTGGTGACCAGGACGCGCTCGTCCTTCTCCGTGCGCTTGCGGATCTCGTGCACCAGGTCGTCGATCTGGCCCTCGGTGGGCTTCACGACGACCTCGGGGTCGACGAGACCGGTGGGGCGGATGATCTGCTCGACGAAGCCGTCGCCGCGCGAGAGTTCGTACTTGCCGGGCGTCGCGGAGAGGTAGACCGTCTGCCCGATGCGCTCGGTGAACTCCTCCCACTTCAGCGGTCGGTTGTCCATGGCCGACGGCAGCCGGAAGCCGTGCTCGACGAGCGTGCGCTTGCGGGAGGCGTCGCCCTCGTACATGGCGCCGATCTGCGGCACGGTGACGTGCGACTCGTCGATGACGAGGAGGAAGTCCTCCGGGAAGTAGTCCAGCAGGGTGTTGGGCGGGGAGCCGGGCTCGCGGTCGTCCATGTGCAGCGAGTAGTTCTCGATGCCGGAGCAGGAGCCGATCTGGCGCATCATCTCGATGTCGTACGTGGTGCGCATGCGCAGCCGCTGGGCCTCCAGGAGCTTGCCCTGCTTCTCCATGCGGGCGAGGGTCTCCTCCAGCTCCGCCTCGATCCCCGCGACCGCCTTCTCCATGCGCTCGGCGCCCGCGATGTAGTGGCTGGCGGGGAAGACGTACAGCTCCTGGTCGTCGGAGATGACCTCGCCGGTCAGCGGGTGGAGCGTGGAGAGCGCCTCGATCTCGTCGCCGAACATCTCGATCCGGACGGCCAGCTCCTCGTAGACCGGGAAGATCTCGATGGTGTCGCCGCGCACCCGGAAGGTGCCCCGGGTGAAGGCCACGTCGTTGCGGGTGTACTGGATCTCCACGAAGCGGCGCAGCAGCTGGTCCCGGTCGAACTCCTGGCCGACCTTGAGCGGCACCATGCGGTCCACGTACTCCTGCGGCGTACCGAGGCCGTAGATGCAGGACACCGAGGCGACCACGACGACGTCACGCCGGGTGAGCAGCGAATTCGTCGCGGAGTGGCGCAGCCGTTCGACCTCCTCGTTGATCGAGGAGTCCTTCTCGATGTAGGTGTCCGACTGGGGGACGTACGCCTCGGGCTGGTAGTAGTCGTAGTACGACACGAAGTATTCGACGGCGTTGTTGGGCAGCAGCTCGCGGAACTCATTGGCGAGCTGTGCCGCGAGCGTCTTGTTCGGCGCCATCACGAGCGTCGGCCGCTGGAGCTTCTCGATCATCCACGCGGTGGTCGCCGACTTGCCGGTGCCGGTCGCGCCGAGCAGGACGACATCCTTCTCACCTGCGCGAATGCGCCGTTCCAGCTCGGTGATGGCGGTGGGCTGATCACCGCTGGGCTGGAAGGGGCTGACGACCTCGAAAGGCGCCACCTTGCGTTCGATCTTCGATACGGGCCGCATGGAACCACCGTACGGCTCACCACTGACAACCGTCGGGTGCCGGCCGTTCGACCCCCGTTTCCCGGGCGAACACACGACGAAGATCCGGCAAAGGGTCGGCGGCTCCGCGTGCCGCGCCCGCCGGCATCGCGTACTTGTTTGGTGCAGCCCCATCCCGTAGACCAGGGTCCGGGACGCGTCCGCGTCCATGGTCCCGCCGTGTCCACACGCCGCGAGGAGCCCGTATGCGCCGCATCCGTCCCGTCTCCGCCGTGACCAGCGCGTTGCTCGGCCTGTCCACGATCGTCCTCGCCACACCCCCCGCGCACGCCACCGCGCCGACGCGCACCCCGATCGCCATCGGCCACCGCGGCGTGCCGGCCAAGGCGCCCGAGAACACCCTCGCCTCGATCGACAGAGCCGCCGGCCTGGGCATCCGCTGGGTCGAGAACGACGTCCAGCGGACCAAGGACGGCGCGCTGATCGTCATGCACGACACCACCCTGGAGCGCACCACCGACGCCAAGAAGCGCTACCCCGGCCGGGCACCCTGGAAGGTCGCCGACTTCACCCTGGCGGAGATCGAGAAGCTCGACGCCGGGAGCTGGTACGACCGCAGGTTCGCCGGTGAGCGGGTACCGACGCTGGAGCGCTATCTGCGGCGCGTCGACCGCAACCACCAAAAACTGCTGCTGGAGGCCAAGGCGCCCGAGCTCTACCCGGGCATCGCGCGGCAGCTGCTGGCCGAACTGCGCCGCACCGGGTGGCTCGACCAGCCGCACATCCAGCGGAACCTCGTCGTGCAGAGCTTCGACGCCGACTTCCTCAAGACCTTCCACGGCCTGCGCCCCGACGTGAAGACGGGCTTCCTGGGCGCGCCGAAGGCGGCGGAGCTCGGCTCGTACGCCCGGTTCGCCGACCAGATCAACCCGGACCACCGGAGCGTCACGGCCGGGTGGGTACGGTCCGTCCACGCGGTCAAGGGCCCGCACGGCAGGCCGCTGGAGATCTCGGCGTGGACCGTGGACGACGGCGCCCGCGCCGTCGAGCTCGCCCGGATGGGAGTGGACGGCATCATCAGCAACGCCCCCCACGTGGTGGAGGCGGCGCTGGCCGGACGGCCGCGGACATCCGTGGCCGCCGATGCGGGTGACGCCCTAGGCTGACGTGTGTGACGGACACCGAACGGACCCCGGCGCCCGGGGCGCAGGAATGGGCGTGGACGACGGTCGGCTCCTCCATAGGCCCGGTGGGCCTCGCGGCGACGCCCAGGGGCCTCCTGGAGGTCGCGCTGCGCGCCGACGGGCCCACGGCGGCCGGCGCCGTCGACCGCCTCATCCGGCGCCTGGGCACCGGCCCCGCGGCGGCCCCGTCCGCCTCCCACGACGTCCTCGCCGAGGCGGCGGCGGAACTGGCGGCCTACTTCGCGGGCCGCCGCCGGACCTTCTCCGTCCCCCTGGACTGGTCGCTGACCGCGGGCTTCCACCGCGAGGTCCTGCGCGAGCTGGCCGCCCACGTCCCGTACGGCTCCGTCGTCAGCTACCAGGACCTGGCCGACCGCGTGGGCGAGCCCGGCGCCGCCCGCGCGGTCGGCACGGCCATGGGCGGCAATCCGCTGCCGATCGTCGTGCCCTGCCACCGCGTCGTCGAGAGCGGCGGCGGCCTGGGCGGCTTCGGCAGCGGCCTGGAGGTCAAGCGGGCCCTGCTGTCCCTCGAAGGGGTGCTTCCACAGCCGCTGTTCTGACCCCGCGGCGGCCTCGCGCACCGGTGCCGAGGGCCGATTGTCAGTGGTCGCCCCTAGCGTTCTCGGCAGTGGAGATCGGCCACCGCGGCCGAGGGGAGAGGGGCTTTGCCATGCCTGAGAACACGACGTATCTGGAGCTGTCCCAGGACGGCGGCGGTGCGCACAAGTTCTACGAGGTGGCGGTCGACGGGACGACCGTCTCGGTGCGTTACGGACGGATCGGGGCGGGCGGCCAGGCCCAGACGTCCACCTTCCCGACCGCCGAGAAGGCGCGGGCCGCCGCGGCGAAGAAGGTCGGAGAGAAGGTCCGCAAGGGCTACGCGCCGGCCGTGCCCGGCGGGCGCGCCGCCCGATCGGTGACGCGCCGTCAGGTCGCCTCGGCCCCCTCGACGGCGCGGGCCGTCGCCCCCGTCCTGTGGCGGTTCGACACCGGCTCCTCCGCCTTCGGCATCCACATCGACGAGGACCGCTGCTGGGTGGGCAACCAGTCGGGAGACGTCCACACCCTGGGCCACGACGGCGAGGTGCTGGCCCGCTACAAGCTGCCCGACGGCGTCAAGTGCCTGGTGGCCGACGACTTCTGGATCTACGCCGGGTGCGACGACGGCATCGTCTACGACCTCTCCTCCAAGCTCCCTTTCGCCGCCTACGAGATCGCCTCGGACGTCGACATCTTCTGGCTCGACATCCACGACGGCGTCCTCGACGTCGCCGACCGGAACGGCGGCCTGACGGTCATCGACCACGAGGACGAACACCAGTGGTCGCGCAGGAGCACGGGCGCACACGCGTGGATGGTCCGCCGCGACGAACACGCCGTCTACCACGGCCACGGCGCCGGAGTCACCGCCTACGCCCCCGACGGCTCCGGCGAGCTGTGGCACACGCCGACCACCGGCGCGGTGCTGTTCGGCTGGCAGGAGGACCACTCCGTCTACGCGGGCACCGACCGCCGCGTCGTCCAGCGCCTGTCGAAGACCACCGGCGGCATCGAGGCCACGTACTCCTGCGACTCGGTCGTCTACTCCTGCGCCACCGCCCCCGGCGGCCGCTATGTCTTCGCGGGCGACTCCGCCTCGTCCATCTACTGCTTCACCGCCGACGGCACTCGCCTGTGGAAGCTCCGCACGGGCGGCGGATCGGCGCTGTCCATGCAGTACCGCGACGAGAAGCTCTACCTGGTCACCACGACGGGCTCCCTCGTCTGCGTCGACGCGAGCGAACAGGCCATCACGGCCGCCCAGTCCGGCCACGTTCCCGTCCCGCTCGACGTGAAGTCCGCCGCCGCCGTCCCCACCTACACCCCGGCCGCCACGGTCGCCACCGTGACCACCGCGTCGGCTCCCACGACGGGCATCGTGGTCGAGTGCGTCCAGGAATCCGGCCGCCTCCGCGTGCACGTGGTCTCCGCCGGCTACGACCCGGCATGGAACGTCCAGTTCCCCCGTCACATACGGCAGCCGGGGGCGCGGTACGTCGTCGACGCGCTGTCCGCCACGAGCGGCGCCGCCGGCGGTTTCTACCGGGTGCGGGGAGAGATCAGGCGCCTGGTCTGACCGGGCGCGGCCGCCGCGCCCGGTCCGCCGCCGCCGGGTGTTTCCTGGTAGTGGGAGATGGTGCGCCATGCGTACAGGCAGTGAGCCGGCGACAGCGCGGAGTCCGCTGCGGCTGCGGTGCGGGCTGGCCGCGTGGGGGCTGGTGTGGGCCGTGGCCGGGACGGTGCTCTTCGTGTGGACCGGGCATCCCGGGTGGGCGGTCGCCTGCGCGGTGCTCGTGCTGGTCACCGCCGTCGACCTGGCCCTGGTCATCCGCCACATCCGGCAGGGCCCCCACTACCAGCCCGGCCGGGACGTCCCCCCGTACGAGCCGGTCAGGGAGCCGCCGAAGCGCGAGGGGCCCAAACCCTAGCTCGCCGCTGGCAGGCCGAAGCCTGCGCCCGAGATGTCGGCGAGCTCGCCGACGATGCGCAGCAGCGGCTCGCGCAGGCCGGCGAGGGCGGTCCGCATGGCCGGGGCCTCCGGCCAGGACTGTTCGTGGGCGACCGGGCTCGTCCCCTCCGGGCGCAGTGCCTCGTGGGCCGCCAGCCTGGTGTGCCACTCGCTGGTGAACGGGCGCAGGGTGCGGTTGAGCAGGTCGTCGGCGATGGCGTGGACGGTCCGCGCGCCCTCGGGGCCCGGCTGGTCGGCCAGGTTGATGCTGTACTGCCGCAAGGTCGTGCGCGTGAACTCGAACATCGCGTGCAGCGAGGCGAGCGCCTCGCGCAGGCTGCCGGCGCCGGGGGCGAGTTCCTGGACGCCGATGCGGGTGGCGAGTTCGACCTGGAGGTCGAAGGCGGCCATGCGCTCCAGCTCGCTGGGCGCGCCGTCCCGCTGCGCGGGCGTGTGCGGCTTCATCTGCGGCTCCCTCGTGCCGGTCGGGCCGGTCGTGCCGGGGCGGGCTCCGATGCGGGCCAGCGTAGTGCCGTAGGAGGTGCGCAGCGTCCGCAGCACGGCGTGGCGCAGCCGTTCGGCCCGCGCCGGCTCCGGGTCGTGGCGCAGCCACGCGTGGATCAGCAGCGGGTGGGCCGACCAGGAGCGGGTGCCGGCGGGCGTCAGGAGGTTGCGGCCGCGGAGTTCGGCGATGCCCGAGTCGAGGCGGCGGGCCGTGGCGATGTCCGGGACGGTGGCCGCCGAGGACAGGGCACGTACCGCGTCGTCCCTGGTCAGAGGCGTCGGCGAGAATGCCGCGGCGAGGCGCAGCACATCCATCGCGCACGGGCCGGCCGCCGGTACGTCCCGCACGAGTGTGGCCGTCACCTCGGCGGGATAGCCCGTCGGCAGGACCCGGCCGCGCGCGAGGACGTCGAGCAGGGAACGACCCGGGGTGTGGAAGCGGTCGTGCAGGGTGGCGTAGCCGTCGGCGGCGCCCGACGACAGCAGGTCCAGGGCCAGCGGATGGCCGGCGACGGCCGCGCACAGCGCCTCGGCCGCCGCGCGCTCCTCCGGCCCGCGGGGCTCGGCGGCGTGGGTGAGCAGCGCGTACGACTCGTCGGCCCCGAGCGGCCCCGGCTCGACCGGTGTGGCGAGCGCGTCGTACCGGCGGCTGCGCGTGGTCAGCAGGGTGCGCCCCAGTGGATGCGGCGCGCACAGCCGGGCGACCTGGTGCGCGGTGAGCTGGTCGGCGAGGTCGTCGACAACCCACAGGAACGGTTCACCGACGGACGCGAAGTGCGCGCCGAGCCGGCCCGCGACCTCCTCCGGCGTGCCGCCGCGCGGCAGCCCGTGGGCCGCGGCGAGGGCCCGCAGGGCACCCTCGTACGGCCCGTACGGCGCGGCCGTCCCGTAGGGGTCGCCGGCGCCGCCCGCCGGGTCGCGGGCGAGCCAGTGGATGCCGCCGGGGTAGGCCGCGGCGAAGCGCGTCGCGTACTCCTGGGCCAGCAGCGTCTTGCCGATGCCCGCCATGCCCCGGATCTGCACCGGGCGCGCGGCGCTGTGCCCGGTGGTCAGCGGTGCGGCGTGACGGTGCAGGAAACTGTGCACCTGCCACAGGAAGGGCAGCCGGCCCGTGAAGGCGGTGGCCGGCGACGGCGACGGCCCGGGCAGCCAGTGCGCGGCGGGCGGCGTCTCCGTGACGCCGATGGGGTCCGTCAGGGCCGACACGTGCGCCCGTACGTCCGCGATGAGGGCGTCCAGCGCCGCGGCGCCGGCCGGCAGCGCCCAGTGCTTGGCGTCCCGCAGTTCGACGGGATGGATGTGATCGGCGGTCGGCTCGGGGTTGACGACCATGACGCGGCGGCGCGGGTCGCCCTCGCGCAGCCCGGCCAGGTAGGCGGCCGTCAGCTCCCACTGGCACGCCTGCCGCTCGGGGTACGCCGCGGAGTAGCAGGCCAGGAGGGCCTTGGAGCGGGCCAGTCCGTCGCGGATGGTGTCACTGATGCCCGCGAATCCCGCGACGGTGACCTCGTCGACGAAGACGTCGAGCCCGGAGGCGAGCAGGCGGTCGCGGAGCGGTGCGATGCGGTGGGCGTCGCCGCGGCTGTAGCTGAGGAACACGTCCCAGCTCCGGGAACCCGGTCCCTCCACGCTCGCTTCTCCTTCTCTTTCTCCCCGGCCTCGCGGGTCCGCCGACCGCCGCCACGCCCTACCGGATTCCGGCGGCGATCCGGCCGATCCCCGCCTGCCCCGGCCGGCCCTAGCCTACTGTGGGGCCTCGGGGAGGAAGATCATGCGACGGATACGCAACGCCGCCGGCCGGGCCAGGCCCAAGCAGATCACGGTCCGGATGGCGATCCCGATGCTCGGCGACATCACCGGCGTCTGGGAACCGGTCGAAGCCGAGCGCAAGGCCGCGTGGGAGCTGTACGCCGAGCTCGCCACGCGCATCTCGACGGTCGAACTCGGCCCGGAGGAAGGGTTCCTGCGGGAGGCGCTCTCCTCCTTCTACAGCCTCTTCGGCACCACCCGCGACATCCTGCGCCGCTACGGCCCCGACGTCGCCCCACGCCGCGGCCCCGGCCACATCACGTTCGGGGCGCTGGCGGTCACCGTCCTCAACCAGGCACTGCGACCGGTCCTCGCGGCGTGGCACCCGCGCCTGGCCGCGTACGAGTCCTTGCGCCCGGCGGACGTGGACCCCGTCTCCTACGAACGCGGCTGGGAACACGCGGCCGCGCTGCGGGAGGAGATCGCGGGGGTGCGGGAGGTGCTGGTCGCCCTGGCGAACGCGCTGGCGGAGGTGGCGGGCTCGGCGGACCTGCTGCGACCGGCCACCCTGCCATACCCCCCCCCGGAGGCCGGACGGGGTGAGCTGAGGGGGCTGGGGGTCAGAGGCGGGGCGGCGGGACGGCGGCGGGGTCACTGCCGCGTGCGCTCTCGCTCTCGTTCTCGCTGTCGAGGAAGCGGCGGGCTTCGGCCATGTGACGCTCGCGGTCGGCGTCGGGGAGGCGTTCCCACTCCGCGTATGCCTCTACGGCCCTGCTGGTGAGGGTCTCGGCGTAGGCGTCGACGCTCAGGCACTCGCCCAGCCCCATTCTGCCGCTGAGCACTTCCCTGGCCATTTCCTGCAGGACGCTCCCGGCGCCGCCGCCGGCCAGGGCCCGCAGCGAGGTGTGCACCATGCGCGCGCGGGCCAGGTCACGCCCCGGCGTCAGGAATTCCTCGGGTCCGACCTGAGGTTCCGCCACTGCGACCAACCTTCCTGTTCGTGTGAGACGTTCGCGTGGGACAGCCTGGTTCAGACGGCGGGATGGTCGTAGGCGTGGCGCGGCAGGGGGAACGTCTGGAGTTTCGCCGCGAGTTCGCCGCCGACCCGTCCCAGCACCGCGTAGCTGGCGTTCATCAGCAGCTGAGCGCTGTTCACGAGCTTGGTCGCCCTTTCCCATTGCGCCGCGATGACTTGTGCTTCCGCCGCGCCGAGCGCGTAACCCATCGCCACGGCCCAGCCGGTCCAGCTGAGGGCCGCCGCCGCGGCTTCCACGACGCACACGGTCATGGCGGCGTCGATCATCGCGCTGACGCATTCCGCGATGGCCTCGGCGGCCGCGGCCACCCCTTGCGCGACGGCGGTGTACTCCCGGCTCATCGCGGTCAAGGAGGAACTGATCTCGCACAGGTCCTTGCGCAGCACTTCGAAGTAGTGGAAAGCGGCGTCGGCGGCGGCCCCGTCCCAGCTCCTGCTCAAGGTCTTGTTCCCGCCGTCCAGATTCCGCGCGACGGCCCCGCACGCCTTTCCCAGGTTGTCCCAGGTCTCGGCGCACCGGGCATAGGCCGCCCAATCCCCGGCGAACGTGTCCTCCAGCCATTTCACCGGGTCGTGCGGCAGCACGAGTTCGATGATTTTCAGCAGCCACGAGCCCGGACTGAGGACCGCGCAGGCCGCGTTGATCGGGCTCAGCGGGTCGGTGAAGTCCGCCGGCTTCCCGGGCGGAGTCAGATATGCCGTGGGTTCCGCGGCATCGGTGAAAGCCATGCGCGTTTCACCGTCCTTCTGCGGGATGTACCGCGTCCATGGAGGCGGCCACGGACCGGTCGGTGCGCCGGTAGAAGGACGCGGAGGCGTCGAGTTCGCCTGCCGACCCCTTGAGGATCTCGGTGAGGTGGCGCAGAACGCGCAGCACATTGCCCCGTAATTCCTCGTGCTGGTCCAGTTTCCTCGCCAGCAGGCCCGCCTGGGCAGCGGAGATCTTGGTGAATCGCCGGGCGTAGGCGAGCATGTCGTGGGCATCGTCGGCGGCGCGGCGCACCTGACCGGCGTACCTCTCCAGCTCCACGGGCTGTACCCGCAGGGTCATTCGGGTTCCTCTCTTGCGGTGACGGCGGCGGTCAGGGGGAAACGCAGGCCAGCAGAACGCACAGGAGCATCCCGGCGCCGCCGACCTGCAGCAGTCGTGTGACGTAGCCGCCGAAAGGCGACCGGGCGATCAGCCCGTGTGCGGCGCGGAACTCGTCGACACTTCGCGCGTGGAAGCCGATGACGACGGCCACCAGCCCTTGCGTGAACGTGATGAGCCCGAAGAAGACGGCGCACAGCCAGCCCCAGCCCGCCCGGGGACTGACCAACGAGTAGTCGGAGCCCTCGCGGTAGACATCGACGCGCTCACCGGGCACGTAGAAGCCCTTGAGTTCGGCGTCCGTCCGCACGGTTCGGCCGCCCTTCGGCCGGAAGGCGCCGGAGCAGCGGGTCTCGTCGTGCGAGTGCCGGGTGGAGGTGGAGGACCGGTGGACCGTCCAGCAATGGCCGACGGTCACGGTGCCCTTGTCCGCGACGTAACCGGCGGCCTTGACCGCTCGCGAGAGGCAGAATCCCATGCCGGCCAGGCTGGCCAGCATGAGGCAGACCCCCAGGGCGCGCGCCTTGTACCTCGGGCCGGACGGTGGCGCGACCGGACTCACGCCGAGCAGTTCCGGCATGGCCATGCGGGATCCCCTCGAATGCGACGCAGTGATCGAGGGGTCACGATGACACACACCCGTGCACGTGAACCGGCGTACGACAGCCGGGTACCGGCCCGCACAGCGGAGGTCGAGGGCTCCGCATCCCTGTGGTGAGGCCATCCTCAGGCCGTGGAGCGAGCCCTCACGGTCCGTAGGGCGTCACCCGATAGGGCGAACGGACGAGCGGCGGCTACCGCCCCACTCGCCCCACCAGCTCCCCCCACACTTCCCGCACCCTCGGCTCCAGTTCCTCCAGGGGGCCGTCGTTGTCGATGACCAGGTCGGCCACCGCGAGGCGCTGTTCGCGGGTGGCCTGGGAGGACATGCGGGCGCGGGCCTCGGTGGTGGTCATGCCGCGGAGGCGGACCAGGCGGTCGAGGCGGGTTTCGGTGGAGGCGTCGACGACGACGACCACGTCGTAGAGGGGGGCGAGGCCGTTCTCGGCGAGGAGGGGGACGTCGTGGACGACGACCGCGTCGGGGCCCGCCGCCGCCGCGAGTTCGGCGGAGCGGGCGCGTACGAGCGGGTGCACGATGGCGTTGAGGGCCGCGAGCCGCTCCGGGTCGGCGAAGACGATCGCGCCGAGCCCGGCGCGGTCCAGCGCGCCCTCGGCGGTGAGGATGCCGGGGCCGAACTCGGCGACGACGGCGGCCAGTCCGGGCGTGCCCGGGGCCACCACCTCGCGGGCGATCCGGTCGGAGTCCACGACCACCGCCCCGTACGACGCGAGGAGCCGGGACACCTCGCTCTTGCCCGCGCCGATTCCGCCGGTCAGGCCCACGGACAACATGACCACGCCTCCGCTTCGATGCCCCCGCGCACGCGGGGAGGAGCATGTGCCGGCGCCGGAGCCGTCAGGGAGACCCACAGGTCGGGGCCAGGGCGCGGCCTTCGCGCAGCCTATCCGATCAGCCCGCCTCGCCCTCCCGGTCGGCGAGGAAGCGTTCGAATTCCGCGCCCAGTTCGTCGGCGGACGGCAGCTCGACGGGTTCGGCGACGAGGTTGCCGCGCGTCTCGGAGCCGGCCACGGCGTCGTACTGGTGCTCAAGTCCCCGTACCAGCGCGACGAGTTCCTCGTCCCCCTCGGCGATCTGGCGTTCGATCTCCTCCTGGGTGCGGAGGGCCGCCGTGCGCAGGGCGTGGGCCGGGTTCGGCAGGACCAGACCCGTGGCGGCGGTGACCGCTTCGAGGACGGTCAGGGCGGCGTCGGGGTAGGGCGAGCGGGCGACGTAGTGCGGTACGTGCGCGGCGACGCCGAGGACATCGTGACCGGCCTCGGCCAGGCGGTACTCGACGAGCGACTCGGCGCTGCCCGGCACCTGGGCCTCGTCGAAGTAGCTGCGGTGCCCCGGCATGAGGTCCGTGCGGTTGCCGTGCGGGGTGATGCCGACGGGGCGGGTGTGCGGGACGCCCATGGGGATGCCGTGGAAGTTGACGGACAGGCGGACACCGAGCCGCTCCACCATCTGTCCGACGGCGGCCGCGAAGCGCTCCCACTCGACGTCCGGCTCGGGGCCGGTGAGCAGGAGGAACGGGGCGCCGGTGGCGTCCTGCACCAGCCGCAGCTCGATCTTCGGCGTCTCGTAGGCGCTCCAGCGGTCGCGCTGGAAGGTGAGCAGCGGGCGGCGCGCCCGGTAATCGACGAGCCGGTCGTGGTCGAAGCGGGCGACGACCTGGTGGGGCAGGCTGTCGAGGAGCCGCTCGACGATCAGTTCGCCGGTCTCCCCCGCGTCGATGTAGCCGTCGAAGTGATAGAGCATGACCAGGCCGGCCGTGTCCTGGGCCAAAGCCAGGTCGGCCACGGCGAGCCCCTTGGGCTCCCATTCGTACAAACCCTGCGGATCCAACACAGTGACCGTTCCTCCTCATGTTCCGTACGGGGAACGCGCGGAGAGGGCCCGGCCATTCCCATCCGCCGGATCACGACACAGTGCGGACACAACGTGCCGGGGGGCGAAGGGCGCGGGCATGAGTAAGGCCCGCCCCCCAAGGGGAGCGGGCCTTACCTCAGTCAGCTGTCAGCTGCTGCCGGTCAGAGCGTCAGCTCTGGCCGCCGGCGAGCTTCTCGCGGAGCGCGGCGAGCGCCTCGTCCGACGCCAGGGCGCCGGAGTTGTCGGCCGACTCCGAGGAGTACGAGCCGCCGGAGACGTTGCCGCCGCCGGTCGAGGTGGCACCGGCCGGAGCGGCAGCGCCCTCGGCAGCGGCCTGCTCGTCGGCCTCGCGGGACTTGATGACCTGAGCCTGGTGCTGCTCGAAGCGCTGCTGCGCCTCGGCGTACTGGTTCTCCCAGGCCTCGCGCTGGGTCTCGAAGCCCTCGAGCCAGTCGTTGGTCTCGGGGTCGAAGCCCTCGGGGTAGATGTAGTTGCCCTGGTCGTCGTAGGACGCGGCCATGCCGTACAGGGTCGGGTCGAACTCGACCACGGACGGGTCGGCACCGAAGGACTCGTTGGCCTGCTTCAGCGAGAGGCTGATGCGACGACGCTCGAGGTCGATGTCGATGACCTTGACGAAGATCTCGTCGTTGACCTGGACGACCTGCTCCGGGATCTCCACGTGGCGCTCGGCCAGCTCGGAGATGTGGACCAGGCCCTCGATGCCCTCGTCGACGCGCACAAACGCACCGAACGGAACGAGCTTGGTGACCTTACCCGGGACGACCTGACCGATCTGGTGGGTCCGGGCGAACTGCTGCCACGGGTCTTCCTGCGTCGCCTTGAGCGACAGGGAGACACGCTCGCGGTCCATGTCGACGTCGAGAACCTCGACGGTGACTTCCTGGCCGACCTCGACAACCTCGGAGGGGTGGTCGATGTGCTTCCAGGAGAGCTCGGAGACGTGGACGAGACCGTCGACGCCGCCGAGGTCCACGAACGCACCGAAGTTGACGATCGAGGAAACGACGCCGGAGCGGACCTGGCCCTTCTGCAGGGTCGTGAGGAAGGTCTGGCGGACCTCGCTCTGGGTCTGCTCCAGCCAGGCACGGCGGGACAGGACCACGTTGTTGCGGTTCTTGTCCAGCTCGATGATCTTGGCCTCGAGCTCCTTGCCCACGTAGGGCTGGAGGTCGCGGACGCGGCGCATCTCGACCAGGGAGGCCGGGAGGAAGCCACGGAGGCCGATGTCGAGGATGAGACCACCCTTGACGACCTCGATGACGGTACCGGTGACGATCCCGTCCTCTTCCTTGATCTTCTCGATCGTGCCCCAGGCACGCTCGTACTGAGCGCGCTTCTTGGACAGGATGAGACGACCTTCCTTGTCCTCCTTCTGGAGAACCAGGGCCTCGATCTCGTCGCCGACCTTGACGACCTCGTTCGGGTCGACGTCGTGCTTGATCGAAAGCTCGCGGGAAGGGATGACGCCTTCGGTCTTGTAACCGATGTCGAGCAGGACCTCGTCCCGGTCGACCTTCACGATGACGCCGTCGACGATGTCGCCGTCGTTGAAGTACTTGATCGTCTCGTCGATCGCGGCGAGGAAGGCTTCCTCGTTACCGATGTCGTTGACCGCAACCTGCGGGGTGGTGGCGGTGGTCTCGGTGCTGCTCGTCATGTGGGTAAAGGCTCCGGTACGGACAGAGAGTCGTAGGTACTGCTACGCCGAGAACCCGTATCGCACCGCCGAAGCCGGACAGCCTTGGAGGCGCACCGCCCGAGAACCCGGGGAAATCCGAGGACTTCCCGAAGGCTCCCGAAGAAGATCGAAAGCGCCTCGACAACCGAGGGGACATACAACAAGTGCGAGCGCGACCTGCTATGTCTGAGGCGCGCAGGCCCGCAGCGCAACTTGTAGCATACGGGGGCAGCCGGGCACGGTCAATGCGCGAAGGCGCACACCCGGGATGAATCACTCCATACCGGGCACAACTTCTGTTTTGCGAGGCCACGACGGCCCCGCCGCACCCCGAAGCTTCACGCTCAGCTGCCCGGTTCCGCCCCCGGAGCGGCCCGCGGCCGGCCGCCGCGCCGGCCCCCCACCGACCCCGCCCCGGTCCGGCACCGACCCGGCGGACCGCACGGGACGGCCCGCGAGATGATCTCCGAAGATACGACAAAGTCCGATGAACCACTACTGCCAAGGGCACGACGGTCCAAAATGACCCCTGAGATCCACGAGTACGAACCCGAAGCCACCCGGCGGGCCAGCGGCGACGCGGAGAGCAGCCGGGCCAGCCGCGGCTGGTGGGACCGCAACGCCGACGAGTACCAGACCGAGCACGGCGCCTTCCTCGGCGACGACCGCTTCGTCTGGGGGCCGGAGGGCCTCGACGAGGCCGAGGCGGCGCTGCTGGGCCCGGCGAGCGGCCTCAAGGGCCGCGACGTCCTGGAGATCGGCGCCGGCGCCGCCCAGTGCTCGCGCTGGCTGGCCGCGCAGGGCGCGCGGCCCGTGGCCCTGGACCTCTCGCACCGCCAGCTCCAGCACGCCCTGCGCATCGGCGGTGACGTACCGCTGGTGGAGGCGGACGCGGGGGCGCTGCCCTTCGCGGACGCCTCCTTCGACCTGGCCTGCTCGGCCTACGGGGCCGTCCCCTTCGTCGCCGATCCGGTGAAGGTGATGCGCGAGGTGCGCCGGGTACTGCGGCCGGGAGGGCGCTGGGTCTTCTCCGTCACGCACCCCATCCGCTGGGCGTTCCCCGACGAGCCCGGCCCGGAGGGGCTGTCCGTGGCGGCCTCCTACTTCGACCGCACCCCGTACGTGGAGCAGGACGAGGCCGGGCGCGCCGTCTACGTCGAGCACCACCGCACGCTCGGCGACCGGGTGCGCGACGTCGTCGCGGGCGGGTTCCGCCTGGTGGACCTGGTGGAGCCGGAGTGGCCGGCCTGGAACACCCAGGAGTGGGGCGGCTGGTCGCCCCTGCGCGGCCATCTGATCCCGGGCACGGCGATCTTCGTCTGCGAGCGGGACTGACGCACCCGCCCGGACCTGGGCGAGACTGGGACGTGTGATCCACACCGACGACGCCGCTCCCTTGTCCCCCGTGGACCTGCCCGTACGCACCGCCCTGCCCGCCCTCGCCCGCGCGCTCGACGAGCGGGGCGTGGCGGTGCTGTGCGCGCCACCCGGCACGGGTAAGACGACGCTGGTGCCGCTCGTCCTGGCCGGGCTGGCGGGCGACGGCCCCCGGCGGCGCGTCGTGGTCGCCGAGCCCCGCCGGATCGCGGCCCGGGCCGCCGCCC
>NZ_JAGGOL010000212.1:0-1645 GCF_018614525.1 Streptomyces sp. ISL-11 | reverse complement strand
CCGCCGCCTTCCTCCTGGACGTACGCGCCGCCCTGCGGCCCGAGCTGCGGCTGGTCGCGGCGTCCGCGACGACCGACGCCGAGGGCTGGTCCCGGCTCCTGGACGACGCGCCGGTCGTGGAGGCGCGGGGCGTCTCCCACCCGGTGGAGGTGGTGTGGGCCCCGCCGGAGCGCCCGGTGCGGCCGCCGCACGGGATGCGGGTGGATCCGGTGCTGCTGGAGCACGTCGCGGGTGTGGTGCGGCGGGCGCTGCGGGAGCGGTCCGGTGACGTGCTGTGCTTCCTGCCCGGCGTCGGGGAGATCTCCCGCGTGGCGGGCCGGCTGGGCGGGCCGGACGCGCTCGGCGCCGAGGTCCTCCAGGTCCACGGGCGGGCTCCGGCGGCCGTGCAGGACGCGGTGCTGGCCGGCGGCACGGGCCGGCGCCGGGTGGTTCTCGCGACGTCGGTGGCGGAGTCGAGCCTGACCGTCCCGGGCGTACGGATCGTGGTGGACGCGGGCCTGGCCCGTGAGCCGCGCGTGGATCACGCGCGCGGACTGAGCGCGCTCACGACCGTACGGGCGTCCCGGGCCGCCGCCCGGCAGCGGGCGGGCCGCGCGGGCCGTGAGGCGCCGGGAGCGGTCTACCGCTGCTGGACGGAGGCCGACGACGCGCGGCTGCCGCGCTTCCCGTCGGCGGAGATCATGGTCGCGGACCTGACGGCGTTCGCCCTCCAGGCGGCGTGCTGGGGCGACCCCGACGCGAGCGGGCTCGCCCTGCTCGATCCGCCGCCGGCCGGCGCGATGGCGGCCGCCCGCGAGGTGCTGACCGCCACCGGAGCGGTCACGGCGGACGGCCGCCCCACGGACCGGGGACGCCGGATGGCCCGGCTGGGCCTGCATCCCCGACTGGCGCGCGCCCTGCTGGACGGCGCCCACGAGGTCGGCGCGCGCCGGGCGGCGGAGGTCGTGGCCCTGCTGAGCGAGGAGCCTCCGCGGGAGTACGGCGACGACCTGGCCGCGGCCTGGCGCACGGCGCGGCGCGGCGGCGACGCCTACGCGACCCGCTGGCGCACGGAGGCCCGCCGCCTGGAGAACGCGGTACGGGGCGGCGGTGCGGGGGCTGCTGGTGGTTCCGCGGGGCGGCGATCCTCGCCGGACGCGGGTTCCGGGCCTGCCGCCCGGCAGGCCCACCCGGACGCCGCCCCCGGCGACGACGCCGTGGCCGGGCTCGTCGCCGCGTTGGCGTTTCCGGAGCGGGTGGCCCGGGCCCGTACGGAGGGTTCGTACCTCATGGTGTCGGGGACGGGTGCCGAGCTCGGGGACGGGTCGCGGCTGCGCAGTGGGCGGTGGCTGGCGGTCGCCGTCGCGGACCGGCCCGTCGCGGCGGCCTCGGCGCGGGTGACGCTGGGTGCGCTGATCGACGAGGACACCGCCCGTGCGGCCGCCGGGGCGCTGTACTCGGAGGGCGAGGAGGTCCGCTGGTCGGAGGAGCGGCGCGATGTCGTGGCGCGGCGCGTCGAGCGGCTGGGGGCGGTGGAGCTGGCCTCGCGGCCCCTGCCGGCTCCCGACCCCGCTCTCGTACGGGCGGCTCTGCTGGAGGGGCTGCGGCGCGAGGGGCTGGGGCTGCTGCGGTGGTCCGCGGAGGCGGCCGGGCTGCGGCAGCGGCT
>NZ_JAGGOL010000211.1 GCF_018614525.1 Streptomyces sp. ISL-11 | reverse complement strand
GGCGAGCCGCGGACGGCGGTTCTTGCGGTGTTCCAGCCGGCGGGCGAGAGCCCGGGGCAGGTCGGCGGGGTGCGCGCGCGGCGGGGCGCGCGCCGGGTGGACGCCGTCGAGGTGACGCGCCACGCCGAGCTGATGGACCTGGTGGACGCGATGGCGACGGCGCTGTTGCGGGCGGCCGGGAGCGGCCCGGACGAGCTGCTCCGGCGGGCGGCGGCCGTCCCGCACGGACGGTTCGCGGACTGGGTGGTGGTGGACCTCAACGACGCGGGGACCCTGCGCCGGGTGGTGGTGCTCGGGCCCGGCGACGGGAAGCCCGGGACGCCGACGCAAACCTCCG
Source organism: Streptomyces sp. ISL-11 (assembly GCF_018614525.1). Classification (GTDB taxonomy): domain Bacteria; phylum Actinomycetota; class Actinomycetes; order Streptomycetales; family Streptomycetaceae; genus Streptomyces. The sequence goes on along the minus strand of NZ_JAGGOL010000211.1, from coordinate 11,441 downwards.
GCGGCGGTAGGCCCGGGACGCCGGCGGAAAGCGGCGCGGTCCCCGGGACGGCGGCGGAGGGTGCCGGCTCGCTGGCCGACGCGGTCGCCCGTCAGGACCCGGCGCGGTGCCCGCTGGTCGTGGAGGCGACGGCCGCCGGGGCGACCGCGTTCCATGTGCGGCCGGACGACGCCGAGCTGTTCGGCCACGACGAGCTGGGCGCGCCGGTGCTGGTGCGGGCGGCGGTCACCTCGCTCCTGTGCGTACCGCTGCGCACGTCGCGGCAGGATCCGGTGCGGGGGGCGCTCACGCTGTTCCGTACGGGGGCGCGGCGGCCGTTCGAGATGGCGGAGGCGGGGGCGGTGGACCGGATGTCGCGGCATGTGGCACTCGCGTTGGGCGCGCTGCCGTGAGGACGGCGGAGGCCGTGCAGGGGCTGGCGGATTTTTCCCCGCCCCGCGCTTGAGGACCGGGGTCCGGGGCGGAGCCCCGGTTCGGGAAGGGGCGGGGCGGGGAAAAGATCCGTCGGACACGCCCTGAGGCCGAGGCGCCAGGCGCCGGACCCCTCACGCCGCCCGCCCGCAGACCTGCTCGCACAGCCGGTCGCACGTGCGGCTGATCAGGCGGGAGACGTGCATCTGGGAGATGCCGAGCCGGTCGGCGATGTGGCTCTGCGTCATGTCGCAGAAGAACCGCAGGTAGAGGATCTCCCGCTCGCGCTCGGGCAGGGCGCGCAGCTTGGGCTTGAGGGACTCGCGGTCCACGACGAGGTCGTAGCCGGGTTCGGCGGTGCCGAGCGTGTCGCGGAGCGCGTAGCCGTCGTCGGCGCCCGGCAGTTCCAGGTCCAGGGAGAGGGTGTTGAAGCTGCCCAGGGCCTCCCGTCCGGCCCGTACCTCGTCCTCGGTCAGGCCGGTGCGGTCGGCGAGTTCGGCCACGCTCGGGCCCCGGCCGTCCATGGAGCGGGTCAGCTCCTGCGTGGCGGTGCGGACGCGGTTGCGCAGCTCCTGGACGCGGCGCGGTACGTGCACGTCCCACATGTGGTCGCGGAAGTGGCGCTTGACCTCGCCGACGACGGTCGGCACCGCGAAGCTCTCGAAGGCGGTGCCGCGGGCGGGGTCGTAGCGGTGCACGGCCTTGACGAGGCCGAGCAGGGCGACCTGGTTGAGGTCCTCCACGGTCTCGCCGCGGTTGCGGAACTGGCGGGCGAGCCGCTCGGCCATCGGCATCCAGGCCCGGACGACCTGCTGGCGCAGCGCGTTCTTGGCGGGGCCGTCGGGCATGGTGGCCAGGCGGGCGAAGTCGGCCCGGGTGTCGGGGGCGTCGTGGTGGTCGTGCCTGCGGCGGGCGGGCCTGGCGGAAAGGGTCGTGGTGGCGCTCGTCGTGCGGGTCATGTGCCGGTCTCCCTCAGCGGTGGGCGGTGACCGCGGGGCAGCACGACGCGTCCGGACAGGACACGCCCGGAGCAGCCGGGCTGCTCCCGCGGACGTGCCTCCGGTCCGAAGCACATGGGGCGCGTGCCCGGGGTCCCGGGAGGTAAACCAGGCTCTGCGCCGAACGGGGCGGGGGGTTTCGATGCGTGGTGATCGGTTACCCGTCACGCCGCGCACCGTGACGCGGCGAGGAGGAAGCACCGCTGATGACCGAGTACGGCTATTTCCTGTCCTGCGAGGAGCACTCCCCTTCCGCCCTCGTCGAACAGGCCCGGATGGCGGAACAGGCGGGCTTCACCTCGCTGTGGATCTCCGACCACTTCCATCCGTGGACGGGCGAGCAGGGCCAGAGCCCCTTCGTCTGGTCGGTGATCGGGGCGCTGTCGGAGGCCACCTCGCTGCCGGTGCAGACGGCGGTGACGTGCCCGACGATCCGGATGAACCCGGTGGTCACGGCGCAGGCGGCGGCGACCAGCGCGGTGCTCCTCGACGGCCGGTTCCGGCTCGGGGTGGGCAGCGGGGAGGCGCTGAACGAGCACATCCTCGGTGACGCGTGGCCGCAGGCGTCGGTGCGGCTGGAGATGCTGGAGGAGGCCGTCCAGGTGATGCGGCTGCTCTTCGAGGGCGGCCAGGTCAGCCACCACGGCAAGCACTACACGGTGGAGAACGCCCGCCTGTACACGGTGCCGGACGAGCCGGTGCCGATCGACGTGTCGGCGTTCGGCCCGGCGGCGACCGAGGTGGCGGGCCGGATCGGTGACGGGCTGCTGACGACGCGGCCCGACGCGGAGGCGGTGGAGCGCTTCCGGCGCAGCGGCGGCGGCCAGAAGCCCGTGGTGGGCGGGGTGAAGGTGTGCTGGGGGCCGGACCGGGAGGCCGCGGAGGTGACCGCGCACCGGCTGTGGGCGGTGGAGCAGCTGCCCGGTGAGCTGCCGCAGGTGCTGCCCACGCCCGCCCATTTCGAGCAGGCCGCCGAGCTGGTGCCGCGCGAGCGGGTGACGGCGAAGGTGACCTGCGGTGACGACGTGGAGGAGCACGTCGCGGCGCTGCGCGCGTACGCCGACGCCGGCTTCGACCGGGTGCACGTGTCCCAGATCGGTCCCGAGCAGCGCGGGTTCTTCGACTTCTACCGCACCAAGGTGCTGCCGCGGCTCGCCTCCTGAGCCCCCCGACCGGACCACGCAGGAACGTACGCGAGACGGGTGAGAACACACATGGGTCAGAAGGTGTCCGACTTCATTCTGGCGAGGCTCCGCGCGTGGGACGTGGAGCAGGTCTTCGGCTATCCGGGTGACGGGATCAACGGGCTGCTGGCGGCCTGGGAGCGGGCGGACAACCAGCCCCGGTTCATCCAGTCGCGGCACGAGGAGATGTCCGCGTTCGAGGCGGTCGGCTACGCCAAGTTCAGCGGCCGGCTGGGGGTGTGCGCGGCCACCTCGGGGCCCGGTGCGGTCCATCTGCTCAACGGTCTGTACGACGCGAAGCTCGACCACGTGCCGGTGGTGGCCATCGTGGGCCAGACCCACCGTTCGGCGATGGGCGGCGCGTACCAGCAGGAGGTCGACCTGCACACGCTGTTCAAGGACGTGGCCTCGGACTTCCTGGAGACCGTCAACGTCCCCGAGCAGTTGCCGAACGTCCTCGACCGCGCGATCCGCACCGCCTACGCGCGCCGCGCGCCCACCGCCGTGATCATTCCCGGCGATGTGCAGGACCTGGACTACTCGCCGCCCGGGCACGCGTTCAAGATGGTGCCCTCCAGCCTGGACCGCAGCGGCTGGCAGGCGGTGCCCTCGGACGAGTCGCTGCACCGGGCGGCGGAGGTGCTCAACGCCGGTGAGAAGGTGGCGATCCTCGTCGGCCAGGGCGCGGCCGGGGCGCGGGCCGAGACCGAGGAGGTCGCGGAGGTGCTGGCCGCCGGGGTGGCGAAGGCCCTGCTGGGCAAGGACGCGCTCAGCGACGAGCTGCCCTATGTCACCGGTTCGATCGGGCTGCTGGGCACCCGCCCCTCGTACGAGATGATGCGCGACTGCGACACGCTGCTGACGATCGGCTCGAACTTCCCCTATTCGCAGTTCCTGCCGGAGTACGGGCAGGCGCGGGGGGTGCAGATCGACATCGATCCGCGCATGGTGGGGCTGCGCTATCCGTACGAGGTGAACGTGATCGGCGACGCGCGCGCCACCCTCCAGCGGCTGCTGCCGCTGCTGCGCCGCAAGGACCGGCGGGGCTGGCAGGACGGGATCTGCGCCGCGGTCGAGCGCTGGGACGAGGTGATGGCGCGGCGTGCCGCGGTGAGTGCCGATCCGATCAATCCGGAGCATGTGGCGCGGGCGCTGTCCCCGCTGCTGCCGGACAACGCGATCCTGACGTCCGACTCCGGTTCGGTGGCGAACTGGTACGCGCGGCACATCACGATGCGCGGCACGATGCGCGGCTCGCTGTCAGGAACGCTGGCCACGATGGGCTGCGGTGTGCCGTACGCGATCGGGGCGAAGTTCGCGCATCCGAACCGGCCGGTGGTGGCGCTGGTCGGGGACGGCGCGATGCAGATGAACGGCATGGCCGAGCTGATCACCGCGGCCAAGTACCGTGCGCAGTGGGACGATCCGCGGCTGGTGTTCGGGGTGTGGAACAACCACGACCTGAACCAGGTGACGTGGGAGATGCGGGCGATGAGCGGTTCGCCGCAGTTCCTGCCCTCGCAGGAGCTGCCGGACGTGTCCTACGCCGCGTTCGCCCGCCAGATCGGGCTGACCGGCATCCGGGTGGAGAAGCCGGAGCACGTCGAGGGGGCCTGGCGGCAGGCGCTCGCCGCGGAGGGGCCGGCGGTCGTGGAGTTCGTGACCGATCCGGCGGTGCCGCCGATCCCGCCGCACGCCGACTGGGACCAGGTCGAGGCCACGGCGTCCTCGATCCTCAAGGGCGACACGGACCGCGGGGCCGTGCTGCGGCAGGGCATCAAGGCGAAGGTGCAGGACTTCCTGCCCGGCGGCCCCAAGCGGCAGCAGGGCTCCTCCGGACGGGAATCGCGGGAGGACGAGGAATGATCGGGCGCCGGGCCGTCCGCAACGTACGGCACGGCCGGCTGGAACGGTCGCTGGCGCTGCTGACGGCGGCCGGATCGGCGGTCACGGCCGCGGAGATCTTCCTGGAGCACGACCGGGCCGGGTTCGGCAACCGCGTCATGTGGTGGCCGGTGCTCCTGGGGCCGGTGGGGGTGGCGGCGGGGCTGGCCGGGTTCGCCGACGAGCGGGCCGCGCGCACCGCCCTGCCGCTGGCCTCCGCGGCCATCGTCGCCAACGGCCTCCAGGGCACGTACCTGCACGTGCGCGGCATCGCGCAGAAGCCCGGCGGCTGGCGGATGGCCCGCTACAACATCGAGCTGGGCCCGCCGCTGTTCGCCCCGCTGCTGATGAGCATGGTGGGCGGCATGGGTCTGCTGGCGAGCGTGCTGCGTCGGGAGCGGTGACGCGATGACCCGCTTCCGACGCGGCGTCAGGGAGCCCGGCTCCGGGGTGCTGGGCCAGGCCCACACCTGGGACCGGGCGACGGCCGGTGTCGTACTGGCGCGGCTCGGCCCCGGACGGCAGCCGCCGCTGAGCTTCTTCACGCCCCCCGAGGAGGCGGCGGCCGAGGCGCTCCTGGACCACCTGCTCGCGCGCGGTCCGGAGGACCCCCGCATCCCCGTGCTGTCCGTCATCGACGCCCGCCTGTCCACGGGCGAGACCGACGGCTGGCGGTACGCGGACGTGCCCGAGGACGGCGAGACGTGGCGCCGCTCGCTCGCGGCCCTGGACGCCGACGCGGCCCTGCGCCACACCGGCCGGGCCTTCGCGGAGATCGGTCACGGCGACCGGCACCGGCTGCTGCGGCACGTACAGGACCTGGGCGCCGGCGACTGGTACGGGCTGCCGGCCGCGCACGTGTGGACGCTGTGGACCCGCTACGCGTGCGCCGCCTACTACGCGCACCCGTACGCCTGGGACGAGATCGGCTTCGGCGGCCCCGCCTACCCGCGCGGCTATCTGCGCCTGGGCCGGGGCAAGCGCGAACCGTGGGAGGAACCGAGGTGAGCGGCGCCTGGTGGCGGACGGTGCGGGAGAGTGCGCGCCCGCAGGGCGACGTGCGCGAGCGCAACGCCTCCGCGTGGCTGCCGCACGTGACCCGGCTGCGCCGGGACATGCGGCGCTTCGAGGACGGCGACGAGGTCGACATGGTCGTGATCGGCTGCGGCGCGGGCGGCGCGACCTTCACCCAGCGCCTCGCGCACGCCGGCTGGCGCGTGGTGTGCCTGGAGGCGGGGCCCTTCTGGGACCCGGAGACCGACTGGGTCAGCGACGAGTCGGGCTCGCACCACCTGTACTGGAACGAGCCGCGCGTCGTGGGCGGCCGCCACCCGGTGCCGCTCGGCTCCAACAACTCCGGGCGCGGCGTGGGTGGTTCGATGGTGCACTTCGCGGGCTACGCGCCGCGCCTGCACCCCTCCGACTTCCGCACCCGCAGCCGGGACGGCGTCGGCGCCGACTGGCCGCTGACGTACCGCGAGCTGCGGCCGTTCTACGTACGGCTGGAGCGCGAGCTGCCGGTCGCCGGGCAGTTCTGGCCCTGGGGCGACCCGCATCCGCACCCCCATCCCCCGCATCCGGTCAGCGGCAACGGGCAGGTGATGCTGGAGGGCTGTGCGGCGCTCGGCATCGAGGCGCGCGTGGGGCCCGTCGCGATCGCCAACGGCCGCTTCGGCAACCGCCCGCACTGCGTCTACCGCGGCTTCTGCCTGCAGGGGTGCAAGGTCGACGCCAAGGCGTCGCCGCTGATCACGCATGTGCCCGACGCCATCGCGCACGGCGCGGAGATCCGCCCCGACGCGATGGCCACCCGGGTGGAGACCGACCGCGAGGGCCGCCGGGCGACGGGGGTGCGGTACGTGCGCGGCGGCCGCGAACGGTTCCAGCGGGCCGCCGCGGTGGCCGTCGCCGGCTACTCCATCGAGACGCCCCGGCTGCTGCTGAACTCGGCGAACCGCCGCTTCCCCGACGGCCTGTGCAACGACCACGACCTGGTGGGCCGCCATGTGATGGTGCAGGGCGCGCCGCAGACCGCGGGCCGCTTCCCCGACGAGATCCGGATGTACAAGGGGCCGCCGCCCGAGGTCAGCACGGAGGAGTTCTACGAGACCGACCCGGCCCGGCCGTACGTCCGCGGCTTCTCGGTGCAGACGGTCTCGCCGCTGCCGATCACCTGGGCCGAGCACGTGGCGGCGCAGGGCCACTGGGGCGCGGACCTGCGGCACCGGATGGCCGACTACCCGCACTGGGCGACGCTGGGCGCGCTGTGCGAGTTCCTGCCGCAGGCCCGCAACCGCGTCACCCTGGCGGACGAGAAGGACCGCCACGGCCTGCCCGTCGCCCGCTTCGACCACACCCGCTGCCCCAACGACGACCTGCTGATGGCCGCGGCGGCCGAGACGATGACGGACATCCTGCGGGCCGCCGGCGCGACGGAGCTGATGACCGTGGAGCGCTACGCGCACCTGGTGGGCGGCTGCCCGATGGGCCGGACGCCCGAGGAGGGGGTGGTGGACGCCGACCTGCGGTCGTTCGCGCTCCCGAACCTGTTCGTCACCGACGGCAGCGTCCTGCCGACCCAGGGCAGCGCCAACCCCGCGCTGACCATCATGGCGCTCGCCGACCGGGCCGCGACCCGGCTGACCGGTGAGGTGGTGCGATGAGCGCCGCGCCCGACGCCCGCATCGACCGGCTCGACGCGACCGCCTACACCTTCCCCACCGACGCGCCGGAGGCCGACGGCACCATCGCCTGGGACTCCGTCACCGTCGTGGTGGTGGAGGTGCGCAGCGGTACCACCACCGGTCTGGGCTGGACCTACGCGGCCGCCGACACCGCCTCGGCCGCGACCGGCCTGCTCCGCGACCGGGTCCTCGGCCGGGACGTGTTCGACGTGGCCGGCGCCCATGAGGCGATGGTCCGGGCCGTCCGCAACGCCGGCCGGCAGGGAATGGTCGGCTGCGCGGTGTCGGCGGTGGACATCGCCCTGTGGGACCTCAAGGCGCGGCTGCTGGGCCTGCCGCTGGCCCGCCTGATCGGCGCGGTCCACGAGACCGTGCCCCTCTACGGCTCCGGCGGCTTCACCACGTACCACGACACGCACCTGGCGACGCAGCTCACCGGCTGGGTGCACGGCCAGGGAATCCCCCGCGTGAAGATCAAGATCGGGGAGTCCTGGGGCACGGCCACCGAGCGCGACCTGGACCGGGTGCGCCGCGCCCGGCGGACCATCGGCCCGCACGCCGCCCTGTACGTGGACGCCAACGGCGCCTACACCCGCAAGCAGGCGGTCCGCGTCGGGCGGGCGCTGGCCGACATGGGGGTGGCCTGGTTCGAGGAGCCGGTCTCCTCCGACGACCTGGAGGGGCTGCGGGTCGTGCGCGACCTGTCCGTCTGCGATGTCGCGGCGGGCGAATACGGCTACGACCTGCCCTACTTCGCCCGGCTCGCGCCCGTCGTGGACTGTCTCCAGGCCGACGCCACCCGCTGCGGCGGCCTGACCGTATGGCTGCGGGCCGCGGCACTCGCCGAGGCCCACGGCCTGGAGATATCGGCGCACTGCGCACCGCACGCGCACGCCCACGCCGCCGCCTGCGTGCCCAACTTGCGGCACATCGAGTGGTTCCACGACCACGCGCGCCTGGAGTCGACGTTCTTCACCGGCGCCCTCGACCCGACCGGCGGGACCGTGCGGCCGGGCGCGGGCGGCGGGACGGGCCACGGCATGGCCTTCCGCCACGACGAGGCCGTCGGCTACCGCGTGCGATGACCCTCGTCGCTCGCCCCCTTTTTCCTTTTTCCTGAGGAGCCCACCGCATGAGCAAGGCCAGTGACGTCCAGAACGCCACCACCCGGTACCTGATGTACGGGCTGCTGCCGTCCTGGTTCGTGCCGGGCGTCGCCGACTGGGCGATGCACCGCCGGACCCGCATCGAGGAGACGTCCGGCACCAAGGAGTCCCTCATCCACTCCCTGATGATGGCCGAGGTCGGACTGCCCATCGCGCTCACGCTCGTCTGCGAGGTCAACCCCCTGCTGCTCACCGTGCAGCTGGGCGCGGCGGGCGCCCACGAGGCGACCGCGCTGTGGGACGTCCGTACGGCCGTGCACAGCGACCGGGAGGTCAAGCCCATCGAGCAGCACATCCACAGCTTCCTGGAGTCCCTGCCCTTCGCGGGTCTGGCCTCGCTGATGTGCCTGCACCACGAGCAGGTCCGCTCGCTGCTGCGCGGCGGCCGCGGCGACCCCGACGCCTGGCGGCTGGTCCTCCGCCGTGACCCGCTGCCGCGCGCGTATCTGGCGGGCATCGCGCTCGCGGTGGGCGGATGCGTGGCCCTGCCGTACGCGGAGGAGCTGCTGCGCTGCCTCCGCGGCCGGCGGCGCCGCCGCGCCAAGGACCGGAACACATCGGACCACCTCGAAAGGATCGCATCATGAACGTGGCATTCCTCATGGCGCCCGAGGGCGTCGAGCAGGTCGAACTGACCGAACCCTGGAAGGCGGTGAAGGGCGCGGGCGGCACGCCCACCCTGGTGTCGACCGGCTCCGGGACGATCCAGGCGTTCCACCACCTCGACAAGGCGGACACCTTCCCCGTCGACAAGGTGGTGGGCGACACCGGGGTGTCGGAGTACGACGCGCTGGTGCTGCCGGGCGGTGTCGCCAACCCCGACGCGCTGCGCATGGACGAGCGGGCGGTGGCGTTCGTCAAGGGGTTCTTCGACGCGGGCAAGCCCGTCGCGTCGATCTGTCACGGGCCGTGGACGCTGGTGGAGGCCGACGTGGTGCGCGGCCGCACCCTCACCTCGTGGCCGAGCCTGCGCACCGACATCCGCAACGCGGGCGGCACCTGGGTGGACGAGCAGGTGAAGGTCTGCACGGCCGGGCCGACGACACTGATCACGAGCCGCAAGCCGGGCGACCTGAAGGCGTTCTGCGACGCGTTCCTGGCGGAGTTCCGGTAAGGCCGTGGCCGTGCCGCCCGGGCCCCGTCGGCCGGCAGGACGGTGGTCCTGACCGGCGACGGGCCGGGGCGGGTGCGGGTGCGGTCACCGCCGGCGCAGGGATTCAGGCCCTGCGGCCCAGTTGCCCCAGCAGTCTCGTCTGCGCGTCCGCGTCGGCCGGCACCCGGACCGGCTTGGCGAACAGACCCGTCCCGGCCAGCGCGTCCGCGTAGGGCTCGACCTCCTCGCGCGTGAACTCCACCAGGGCCTCGGGGAGGTGCTCGTCCGCGCCGATCGCGCGGGAGAGGTCCCACGCGTGGACGGCCGCGTCCGCCGTCATCTGGGCGCCGTAGGCGTCGGCGCGGGTGGGGCCCTGGGACAGGGCGACCTCGCGCTTGAGGGCGCCGGGGGCGCCGAACGCTTTGCGGGCGGCCGCCGCGGCGTCGTCCCAGGCCGCCACGGGGTCGTCGCCGAGCAGGTCGCCCTCCAGCGAGTCGCCCAGGTCCTCGATCGCCGCGCCGTCCAGCAGCGGTGGCACCCACAGCTGCTCGACGGTCAGGTGGTTGACGAGGTCGCGTACGGACCACTCGGTGCAGGGTGTGGGGTCGTCCCACTGGTCCGGGCGGACGGTGTGCACCCGGTCGCCGAACAGGGCGAGGGCCTCGCGGTGCCGGGAGAGCAGGGCGTCAGAGCTCATGGCGCCCATTGTCGGCGCGCAGCCGCGCGGCGGCGACCGCCAGCGCCGCGGCCGCGGCGGCTCCGGCGGCCAGCGGGGCGCGGTGGCGGGTGAGCCACAGCTGGGGGCTGCGGGTGGCGGCCTCCGCGTCGAACGCGCCGTGGGCCCCGAAGTCGGGGCCGGCGGGGCCGTCGGCGGGCTCCCACAGGTTCGCGGGGGCGTCGCCGGGAGCGGGCTCGGATCGCTGCTGGGAGGCGTAGCCCGTTCGGGCGAGGTAGTGGTCCAGGAGGCCGGGGGCGACGGCGTTGGCGAGGAGCGTGGCGACGGTGGAGGCGCCGACGCGGTACTCGCGGCGGCGCGGGTGGAGGGCGGCGTGCACGATGGCGCGGGCGGCAACTTCCGGCTGATAGACCGGCGGTACGGGCCGGGGGCGGCGCCCGAGCCGGTTGAGCACCCAGTCGAACTGCGGGGTGTTCATGGCGGGCAGCTGCACCATGGTCGTCCGGACCGCGCTGCCCCGGTGGAGGAGTTCGCAGCGCAGGGACTCGTTCCAGCCCTGGATGGCGTGCTTGGCGCCGCAGTAGGCGGACTGGAGCGGGATGCCCCGGTAGGCGAGGGCCGAGCCGACCTGGACGACCGTGCCCCGGTCGCGCGGGAGCATCCGGCGCAGCGCGGCCAGCGTGCCGTACACGTAGCCCAGATAGGTGACCTCCGTGACGCGCCGGAACTCCTCCGGCGTGATGGCGGTGAAGGGCGCGAAGACCCCGGCGAAGGCGTTGTTGATCCAGAAGCCGATGGGCCCGAGCTCCTCCTCGGCGTGGGCGGCGGCTTCTTCCACCGCACGGTGGTCGGCGACGTCGACGGGCAGGACCAGGGCGGTCCCGCCGCGGCGTTCGACGTCCTCGGCGGCCGCGGCCAGCCCGGTGGCCCCCCGGGCCAGCAGGGCGACCTTGGCGCCGCGCGCGGCGAAGGCACGGGCCACCGCCCGGCCCACGCCACCGCTGGCACCGGTCACCACGACGGTGGTCGAGGCGTTCACGACGGGCGGCACGTTGCTCATGCGGGGCCGGGTACCCGGGCCGTGCCTCTCCATGCCGCGCTGCGCAATCAAGCCCGTCCGGCGATTGAGGACGCGCCCGCAGGGCGCCCGCCGCCGCAGGCGGCAAAGACGGCCCGCAGCCGAAACACGTCGGCCGCCGACCGCCGGCACACGCATAGGCGAGCGCCCCCCGGGTACTGCGGCAGGACACCACGGGAAAGAAGGCGAACAGACATGGCACAGCTCGTGAGGGACATCATGACTCCGGCGATCGTGTCCGTGCACCCGGACGCCTCGCTGGTCGAG
>NZ_JAGGOL010000210.1 GCF_018614525.1 Streptomyces sp. ISL-11 | reverse complement strand
CGCAGAGCAGGGCGAGCGCGGTCGGCGCGGCGGCCGGGACGGCGCCGGGCAGGGCGGTTCCCGGGCCGCCGGCGAGGAGGGCGGCGAGCAGCCGGTCGCCGATGAGCCCGTACATCACCAGCCACAGTGCGCCGAGCCAACCGGCGGCCTCCCAGGGGCCGTACGCGCTCGGCGCGTACGTCTCCGCCTCGCGCCCGGCGCACGGCCGGGCGTCGGGCGCTGTCTCGTCGCGCCGCGCGCGGGCGTAGAGCTCCTCCGCCAGGGAGAACACGTCGCGGTGCCGGCACTCCGCCGCCACCCGGTCCGCGAGGCCGCGCGCCTCCAGCACGGCGGCGATCTCCAAGGGGTCCACGGCTCGCGCGCACAGCTCGCGGTGGCACTGCAGGAGCGCCTTCACCGGATCGGCCGGCGCGGCCGGGGGCGCCGGGGCTGTGGGTATGCCGGCGCTGCCGTCCCGCAGGGGTGTGCTCATGACCGGCCCGCCCAGGTCGGGGAGGTCGCGCGCGGCGACCAGGAGAGCGGCGGGTGGGATTCCGCCGCGTGGGAGAAGGGAACGGAGGGGTCACCGGTGTCGTGCCGCACCGGGGCGCGGGAGATGAGTTCGAGGTAGATGCCGCGGAACGCGGTCACATGCCGCTCCACGGTGAAGAGTTCGAGCGCGCGGGCCCGCGCGGCCGCGCCGAGCCGGGCACGCCGGCCGGGATCGCGCAGGAGGCCGAGGCAGGCGTCGGCGAGCGCGCGCGGGTCGCGCGGCGGGACGACCAGGCCCGTGCCGCCGATGACCTCCCGCACCGCGCCGGCGTCCTGCGACACCGTGGCCCGGCCGCAGAACATCGCCTCCACCAGCGGCAGCGGGAAGGCGTCCACGGCCGCCGCGAGGACGACGACGCTGCCCGCCGCATACGTCTCGGGGCGCACGGCCTCCTCGTAGGAGACCCCCTCGGGAGCCTCGGTACCGGGCAGCGGGGTGCCGACGACCCGCAGCCGCGCGACCGGCTCGGCCTCCCGCAGCGCGGCGAACGCCTCCCACAGCCACGGCTCGGCCCGGCCGCCCGCCCACACCAGCGTCCGGCCGTCGTCCGCGGGGGCGCCCGACGGCTCCTCCGCGCCCTCACCCACCGACTCGTACGGCCGCTCGTCCACCCCGGGGTGGACCGTGCGCACCCGCGCGCGGTCCGCTCCGCAGCGCTCCTGCCAGCGGCGTACGTGCGCGTCGCCGGGGGTGATGAGGTCGGCGCCGCCGTACACCTCGGCGGACAGCAGCCGGTGGAAGGCGGCGACCAGGGTCCGTACGGCCAGGGAGATGCCGGCCGCGCCGGCGGCGGAGCTGAGGTAGTGGGCCCGCAGCCGGACCTCGTACTCCGTGACGAGCAGCGGTGTACCGAAGAAGCGTTTGGCCAGCAGTCCCGGCAGGGCGGCGGGCCCGGCGGAGGTGGCATGGCACAGGTCGACACCGGCCAGCCCGCGGTCGCCCTCGGCGGCGCCGTACCAGTCCAGGGACAGCGGCCGCAGCGAGCGTTCCAGCAGGGCGGAGACGGCGAGGAGGTCGGCGACGCGGATGCCGTGGGCGGCGGGGTGTGCGCCCGGCGCCCGGCACGCCGCCTCCAGTGCGCGCAGGGCCTGTTCGGAGCGGAACGCGGCGCCGAGGCCGCCGGCCTCGCGGGCGAGGTCGGCGAGACCGTGGAGGGCGTCGGTGAAACGGTACGCCTGAGCACCGGCGGACCCGGCCGGCGCCACCTCGCCGTCCGTTCGGGCCGGCTCCGCCGCGCCGGGCGGCTCCATGGCGCAGATCGCCGCCGCCAGCTCGGAGAAGTGCTCACCGAACCGCTGTCTTTCGCGCCGTCCGTACGCGCCGTACGCGCGCCCTGTACCCCCTTCCGCAGGGTCGCCCCACAGCGGGGCCGTCCGTACGCGCCGCACCTGCTTCGGAAGGCCGTACCACCCGCCGCGCTCCTGGCGGGCGCACCGGCTCAGTGCGTAGACCTCGAAGTCGTGCTGGTCGAGCCCGCGGACGAGCTGGTCGCACCACTCGCCGCCCTCACCCGCCGCATATGGATACCCACCCTCCGTGAGGAGTCCCACGCGCACGCACGCACCCCCGTCTGTCCACTGTGGCCCCGGCAGCCGCCGAACGGCAGCGGGAGCACGCTATGCGCGGCGCCGTGTGGCGCGACGGACGGTTGTCCGTCGCGCCACCGGAAGGGGTGAACAGAAGTGACTTTCCCTGAGATGTGGCGTTGCTCCGCGCTATGCGGCGGCTTCCGCCTGTTCGAGCCGGGGCACGGCGGCCAGCAGGCCGCGCGTATAGGGGTGCTCGGGCCGCTCGTAGACGGCGTTCGCGTCGCCCTCCTCCACGATCCGGCCGTTCCTCATCACGACCAGCCGGTCGCTGACCTGCCGCACGACGGCGAGGTCGTGGGCGATGAAGACGAGCGCCAGGCCGAGGTCGCGCTGCAGCTCGCCGAGCAGGCGGACGACCTGCGCCTGCGTGGTGACGTCCAGCGCGGAGACCGGCTCGTCGCAGACGATCAGCCTGGGCTCGGGGGCCAGGGCGCGGGCGATGCCCACGCGCTGGCGCTGGCCGCCACTGAACTCGTGCGGATAGCGGTGGTACGCGCCGGGGTCGAGCCCCACGCGCTCCAGCAGCTCCCGGACCCGGGCGACGATCTCCGCCTCGTCCAGCCGGCCCGCGGCGCGCAGCGGGTCGGCGATGGACTCGCCGATGCTGCGGCGCGGGTTGAGCGAGGAGACGGGGTCCTGGAAGACCATCTGCAGCTCGCTGCGGAAGGACCGCAGTTCGCGCTCCTTCAGACCGCCGATCTCGCGCCCCCGGTAGCGCAGCTCGCCGCCGGAGGGCTCCAGCAGCCGCACCAGCAGCCGGCCGAGCGTCGTCTTGCCGCTGCCGGACTCGCCGACGACACCGACGGTCTCGCCGGCCCGGACGGTCAGGGAGACGTCGTCCACGGCGGTGACGGCCCGCTTGCCATGGCCGAACTCCCGGTAGAGGCCACGTGCTTCGAGGAGCACGGAGTCGTCACCCTTGGGCGCGGGGATTCCCTCGCGGCGGACGTTTACGCGCGGGACGGCCGCCAACAGGTCACGCGTGTAGGTCTCGCGCGGCGCGTCGAGCACCTCGCGCACCGGTCCGCGCTCGACGGCCCGCCCGTCCTTCATCACCAGCAGCTCGTCGACGTTGCCGGCCGCCACGCCCAGGTCGTGGGTGACGAGGATCAGGCCCATGCCCGTCTCCTCGCGCAGCTCGCCCAGGAGGCCGAGGATCTGGGCCTGGACGGTGACGTCGAGGGCGGTGGTGGGCTCGTCGGCGACGAGGAGGCGCGGTTCGCAGGCGAGCGCCATGGCGATCAGGGCGCGCTGGCGCATGCCGCCGCTGAACTCGTGCGGCCGCGAACGGGCCCGGCGGGCCGCGTCCGGGATGCCGACCCGGTCGAGGACCTCGACCGCGCGGGCGCGCGCGGCACGGCGTGAGGCGTCGCGCCGGTGGACGCGGTGGACCTCGGCGATCTGGTCGCCGATGGCCTGGTACGGGTCGAGCGAGGAGAGCGGGTCCTGGAAGACCATGGCCGCCACCCCGCCCCGCAGCCCCCGCAGTTCGGCCTCGCCGGCGGCGAGTACGTCGTGGCCGGCGACGGTGACCGAGCCGGAGACGTCGGCGCCGGTGCCCCGGTGCAGGCCGAGCAGGGCGTACGCGGCGGTGCTCTTCCCGGAGCCGGACTCGCCCACGATGCCGAGGGCACCGCCGGGGGCGAGCTCGAAGGAGAGCCCGTCGACGGCCCGCACGACGCCCTCCCCCGTGGGGAAGGCGATGGAGAGGCCGGCCACGGCGACCAGCGGCTGGGAGTCGGCGGTCATCGCAGGGCCACCCTTCGGTCGGCGACGGCGTACAGGACGTCCGCCACGATGTTGGCGAGCACGACGGCGGTGCCGGTGATCACCACGACGGCCACGACGACCGGGAGGTCGACGGTCTTCGTGGAGTTCACCAGCAGCTGGCCGATGCCGGGCAGGCCGAACATCATCTCGGTCAGCACCGCGCCGCCGAAGATCGACCCGAAGTCGGCTGCGGTCAGGGCGATGACCGGGGCCAGCGCGCCCCGCAGGGCGTGCCGCGCGACCAGCGACCGCTCGGGCACACCGTAGGCGCGGAAGGTACGGATGTGGTCCTCGGCCAGCGTCTCCAGCGTGGAGCTGCGGGTGAGGCGGGCGTACTTGGCGGATTCGAGCAGGCCGAGCGCCACCCAGGGCAGCAGCATGTTCCAGGCCCACTGCTCGGGGTCCTCGGTCAGCGGCACGTAGGACGGGAAGGGCAGCCACTCCAGGTACGTGCAGAAGACCATCAGCAGCACCAGCCCACTGATGAAGACCGGGGTGGCGGTGCCGGCGAGGGTGAGCCAGGTGAGGACCCGCTCGGTCGCCCCGCCGCGCCGCAGCGCGGACAGCAGACCGGTGCCGATGCCCACCACGAGCCAGACGACCATGGCGCCGACGGCCAGCGAGGCCGTGGCGGGCAGCCGCTCGACGAGCATGTCGGTGACCTGCTGGTTGTTCTGGTAGGACAGGCCGAAGCAGGGCGCGTCGCAGTGCAGCACGGCGGTGCCGGTGGAGTAGTCCTGTCCGGTGAACACTCCCTGCAGGAAGTGCCAGTACTGCAGCAGGAGGGGGTCGTCCAGCGAGAGCTGCTCGCGGACCTGCCGGATCTGCTCGGGGTTGCAGCGCGGGCCGCACGCCAGGCGCGCGGGGTCGCCGGGCGCGACGTAGAAGGTCATGTAGACAACGGCCGAGAGCACGAGGACGACGGCGACCGCGCCCAGCGCGCGGCGCAGGAAGTAGGTGGTCACGCCGTGCCTCCCGGACGGGACGTGCGGGACGCGCGCCCGCTCCTGCCGACCCGCAGCCGGGACGCCTCACGCGGGTCGAGCGCGACGCGCACCCCGTCGGCGAGCACGGTGAACGCGAGCGTGGTGACGAACAGCAGCAGGGCCGGCAGCAGTACGTACGCGGGGTCCGCACGGAACCATGTGGTGGCCGTCGAGAGCATCTGCCCCCAGGAGGGCGTCGGCGGCTTCACGCCCACGCCGAGGAAGGACATGCTCGCCTCGATGACGATGTTGCTCGGCAGCAGGATGGCCGCATAGGTGATCACGGGCGCGGCGAGCGCGGGCAGCAGCTCGCGCCGGGCGACCCGCCAGGACGAACCGCCGGTCAGCCGGGCGGCCGAGACGTAGTCGAGCTTCTTCAGGCTCAGTGTCTGACCGCGCACGAGCCGCGCCATGGGACCCCAGGCGAGCAGGCCGATGGCGAAGACGAGCAGCAGCGGCCGCGGGAAGTCCGCGGGCACGACGGCCATCAGCGCGATGGCGAAGACGAGCAGCGGCATCGCGACCATCACGTCGGTGAGGTGGCTGAGCGCGCTGTCGACGAGCCGGTTGCCGAGCGCGGCGGCCAGGCCCACCGCGAGGCCGATGAGCACCTGGACGACGGTGGCGCCGAGGGCGACGAGCAGGGAGACCCGGGCGCCGTAGAGGAGCCGTACGAACATGTCGCGGCCGGTGCCCGGTTCGACGCCGAGCCAGTGCTCGGCGCCGATGCCGCCGAAGTCCCCGAGCGGCACACCGCCGCGCGCGGAGTCGACGAGGGTGTCGTGGTAGCTGTTGGGGTCCTGGCCCTCCAACCCGGCCAGCAGGGGCGCGGCGAGGGCGAGCAGGACGAGCAGGCCCAGCACGGCGGCGGCCGCGAGCGCGGACTTGCGCGCTCTCAGCCGCCGCCACACCTGCCGGGCCCCGGAGGGGGGCGCGAGCCCCGCCTCCGGTTCCTGGGCGATGAGGAGATCCGTCACTTGACCGCGACCTGCGAGACGTCGAGGACACCGGTCCAGTCGCTGATGACGACGTTCTTGACGTCCTTGCCGTAGAGGCGCTTGTAGACCGGGTGGAAGAGCGGGACGGTCAGGGCCTGCTCACCGATCTTCCGGTCGAGGGCGCCCCAGCGCTCGGCGGCCGCGTCATGGTCGGTGATCTTGTTGATCTCGTCGATCTCCCCGTTCACCTCGGAGTCGTCGAGGCGGGCGGTGTTGAAGTTGCCGGCGCCTTCCTTGACGATCTGCCGGCCGTCGAATATCGGCGCGAGGAACGGGCCGCCGGAGGGCCAGTCGGCACCCCAGTGGGCGAGGAAGAGGTCCGGCTGCTTGTCGAGGCTGTGGACCTTCTCGTCGTAGTCGTTGGACTCCAGGCCCGCCAGCTTGACCTTGATCCCGGCCTCCTTGAGCGCGGCCTGGACGGCCGTCGCGATCTCGGGGCTGGTCTCGAAGTCCTGGGCGGTGGAGTGCGTCAGCGTGATCTCCAGGCCGTCCTCGTGACCGGCCTCCTTCAGCAGCTCCTTGGCCTTGGCCGCGTTGCCGGTCGCGCCCGCCGCGAAGTGGTCGTACGGCGTGAAGCCGAAGGACTTCTGCTGGGGCAGGAAGGTGGTCGCCGGCTCGGCGAGCGAGGAGCCGCCCGCCGCGTTCACCACGCTCGTGCGGTTGACGGCGTAGGAGATGGCCTCGCGCACCTTCGGGTCGTCGAAGGGCTTGGCCTTGGGGTTGAAGGCCAGGTAGTTGGTGTAGCCGAAGCGGCCGGTGCCGACCCGGTCGGCGAGCTTCTTGTCACCGGCGACCTGGGCGAGTTCGGCGGGGCCGAGGTTGGTGTCCGTGGTCACGGCGGCGGCGTCCGCGCCCTGGCCGGAGGACAGCCGCTGGTTGATGACCGCCGAGGAGAGGCCGGATTTGACCTCGATCCGGTCGGGGTAGGCGTGCCGCTGCTTGTCGGTCGCCTCGGACCAGTTGGTGTTGCGCTCCAGCACCATCTGCTCACCGTCGCCGGCGTTCTTCACGACCTTGTACGGGCCGGAGGAGACCGGGTGCTCCGCGTACCTGGCGCCGGTGTCCTTCGCCTTCGGCACGGGCGCGAACTGCGTGGAGGTGGCGTAGTAGGGGAAGTCGCCCTCGGACTTCTTCAGCCGGAAGACGATCGTCTTGTCGTCGGGCGTCTCGATCGAGTCGAGGCCCTTCTTCTCCTTGTACGGGCCTTGGTAGGTGTCGCCGCCGATCAGCCAGTCGCGCAGGTACGGGGCGCTGCCGGAGAGTTCGGCGGCGAACGAGCGCTCGACGCCGTACTTGATGTCGGCTGCGGTGATGGGCGAGCCGTCCTCGTACTTCAGCCCGTCCTTGAGCGTGAACGTCCAGGTCTTGGCGTCGTCGCTGGGCGTGCCGGTGGTGGTGGCGAGGTCGGGGACGACCTTGGTGCCCTCGGCGCCGTTCGCGCGGTTGCGGGTGGTGAGGGTGCGGTAGACGAGGGACGGGATGTTGCCACCGCCGGAGGTGTAGAGACGGGCCGGGTCGAACTGTTTCTGCGGCTGTCTGTTGAGGACGGTCAGGGTGCCGCCCTTCTTGGCGGCCGCGCCGTCGCCGCCCTTGGCGTCGCCGCCCTCCTCCGGGCCGCACGCCGCCGCGCCTCCGAGCAGGACCACACTGACGGCGGCCGCGGCCACACGGCGGGAAATGGCGGGAAGTTGATGCATGACGGAATCAGCCTTTCGCGGAAATGCGAGGTTCGCGGGGAATGCGAGGAGAGGGAAGGAGTGCGAGCACCCACGGAAGGCGGTTCGTCAAAGGCGCGCGACGGCGCGGGACCGCCCCCGGCGGACGCGACGCTGGTGCGCGAGGGCGCGCGGCGCGGAAGTACGCGGGGGAAAGGGCGGTCTCAGCGACAGAGGATGTCGGCGACTGCGTGCGCGGCCACGCCGATCAGCGCCAGCTCGAAGCCGGCGATCTCGGGGGCGTGGTGGTGCGACATGCGCAGAACATTGGACGAATTTTCGAGCCAAGGCAAAGTTGTCTCGCGATGAGAGACGAATCGTCCTGATCAGCGAGACATTCGATCTAGGTCCGGGCACGGCGCCCGGGCCGGTGGATCACCGCCCCGGGTACGGCCAGGGGTTCGGGCGGCAGGTCCTGCCGTCGGTCGTCAGGAACTTCGTCTGCTGCATCATCACCGGCGCCGGCGCGCCCTCCTTGGCGCAGCTCTCGTGGTCGTGCCCGAGGCGGTGGCCGACCTCATGGTTGATCAGCATCTGCCGGTAGGCGAGCATCCCGTCACCGTACGTCTGGGCGCCCTGCGCCCAGCGGTAGGCGTTGATCATGACCCGCTCGGTGGCCGCAGAGTCGCAGGAGACGTTGTCCTCGGTGGTGTCCAGGCCCGACTTGGCACACCAGTCGGCCGTCGTGCCGGGGGTGGCCAGGGTGATCACGAAGTCGGTGCGCCCGGAGGAGACGCGCTCGAAGGTGCGGGTGCCGTCGTGACCCCAGCTGCGGTCGTCGTTGAGCGTCCGCTGCACGGCCGTGGCGAACAGCCCGCCGTCGAGCGGCAGACCCTTCTCCACGTCAATGCGGTAGCGCAGTACTTCACCCTTGCCGGGCGCCTTGTCGTGACCGCCCACGGTCTGGAAGTCACCGGACCCGCCGGCCTTCTCGTCCAGCGGGTACTTCTTCGCCATCTTCTGGTCGTACGTGGCCGCGACGACGGCACCGCCGTTCGGCGTCGGCCGGCTGTCGGAGCGTGAGGCGGCGTCCGGTCTGTCGCGCTCGATGTCGGCGGAGCGCGCCTGCGCCTTGCTGTCCGAGCCGCCCTCGACCTGGCCCGCGACGATCACGGCCAGGACGGCGGTCACCACGGCGGCGGCCAGACCGGTCGCGGTGCGCGCCACGCCCTGGACGGGCTTGGCGGCGGCACGGGCGGCACGGCGCCGTCCGGACGCCAGCGGGCTCCGGGCAGCGGGCCGGGTGGCCTGCCCGGTCGCGGAGCCGGCGGTGGCGGGGTGCGCCCGACCGGTGCTCTCCGAGATGCCGGGCACCTGACCGGCGGGCACCTGGCTGCCGGGAGCGGCCGCGTCGGTCACGTGCCCGGGGGTCTCCTGGGCGGGGGCCGCCGGGGCTTCGGACGCCTGCGGAGCCGGCGCACGGCCGTCGGTCGCGGGCGCGCCGGATGCCTGGCCCGCGCCGGGGAGGGGCGTCTGACCCGTGCTCTCCCGCGTGCCGAACGCCTGCCAGTCGGTCCCGTCGGCGGCGGGCCCGTGCCCGTAGGGGTCCGCGACGGCGGCCTGCCCACTGTCCACCCGCGTCCCGGG
>NZ_JAGGOL010000209.1 GCF_018614525.1 Streptomyces sp. ISL-11 | reverse complement strand
CCGCCGGCCGGCAGGCCGCCGGGTGCGCCAGCGGCGCGCTGCCCGTGGCGCGCTGCTCGCCCGCGTACATCTCCGGCAGCCGGTGGCCGAAGGACTCGGCGGCGTCGACGACGCCCCGCAGCAGCGCGCCGGCCTCCTTCTCGAATCCGGCCGCCGCCAGCCCCGCCACGGCCACGGCCGTCTCGTGGACCCGGACGGCGCCGCTGCGGTGTCCGAAGGGATTGTGTCCGGGTTCCTTGATCCCGAGGCTGCGCAGTCCCCAGCCGGAGTCGAGGGCCGGGCTGCCGAGCAGCCTGGCGAGCTGTTCCGTCCGCACCTTGCCGAGCAGCCCGGGAGCGTACGACCCGCCGGCGAGCAACCCCGTGTCCAGCAGGTGCGCGGCGGCGGAGCCCAGGTGCGGTATCCGGTGCCCTTCGGGCGTACGGGCGGCTGCGGGGCGGCCGCCGCCCGGGTCCTCGATCCAGAACTCCTCCCGGAAGCGCCGCCGCAGACCGGCCGCCCAGGCCCGCCAGCGCTCCGCTCCGGGACGGTCGTACGCCTCCAGCAGATCCGCCCCGAGCAGCGCCGCACGGTGGGCGTGCGCCTGCACCTCGCAGCGGTACGGGCCACCGGGCACGGGATCCGCCAGGTACCCGTCGTCCCCCACGGCCGAGCGCAGCCACTCCAGGCACCGCTCGGCCGCCGGAAGCAGTGCTTCCGTCTCCCGCTCGGCCAGCCCCCACCGCCGGGCCTCGGCCAGGACCACCGGGAACAGGAGCGTCGCCTCGATGCCGGTGCAGCCCGGAGGCAGGTGGGCTCCCGCATGGCGCAACGCTCCGGGGATGCGCCCGCTGTCCGGTCCCTTTCCCCTCTGCTGCGTACGGGCCAGGGTGCGCAGCGTCGCGGCCGCGAGCCGCACTCCGAGCGGCAGGGTCATGCGGGCCGCCCACAGTGCCTCCGCCGGCGCGAGGCCGCAGCGCCAGGGCACTCCGGCGGCCAGGTGGGCCTCGCCGGACTGCGCGGGATCGCGCACCAGCAGGGAGCCGAGGTCGTCGAGGGCGGCCGCGAAGAGGGCGTGCGCGCGGGGGTCGTCCCCGTCGGCCTCGGCGTCGCCCCAGAGCGGCGCGGCACAGCGGGCGCGGGGGACGGTGGCCTCGGGCGGTCTGGCCCTGCCGTGCTGTTCCGGCAGCACCCTCAGCTCGATGCCGCGGGTGCCTCCGGGCGGCAGGTCGATCTCCCAGCACAGCAGCCCCGCGGACGCCAGGGTGTCGCCGGGCGGAGGGTCGGCCGTGACCACGGCCTGTGCGCCGTGAGCCGTCCACCGCAGCCCGCAGGCGTGCACCGCGGCGGGCACCTCGGGGCCGGGAACTCCTGCCGCGACGGCGCCCAGCTCGGCGAGGTCGGTGCCCAGGGACACCTCCACACCCAGCCGCAGCGGGCGGGCGGCGGTGCTGCGCAGGACGATCCGCTCGACGCCCTCGGCCGAGCGCAGCCGTTCGACGGTGACGGCCGGATCGGGCCCCGAGTCGGCGGCGGTCCGCACGGTGCCGACGAAGCGCGCCCGGTCGGCGGCGACCATTCGGCCCTGCACGGGGAGCGGCTCGGCGCCGCCGACCCTCACCACGCACCGCGCGAGGAGCCGTCGCCCTCCCCGGTAGAACCCGTCCAGGCCCTGTCCGGTCATCTGCCCGTGCTCACCGGAGACGGCCAGGGAGGGCAGGGCGACGCAGATCAGCGCCGTGTGCACGGGCTGGGGGCCGGGCGCGCGGCCGGGACCGGGCCGCTGTTGCGGGCTCGGTGGGCGGCGGGTCGGCTGCCCCTGGGGGACGATGCCTTGCACTTGTCTGCGCTCCCCTGTGAGTGTCACGTACCGGGACGACGGACAACGTTTGCGGGCCACCCGGATGAACGGTGCGGGGCCTACCGAAGTCACGGTGCCCGACCGGCACCCGCTCGTGGGCCGGGTCACTGAGGGCGGTCCTGCCGGTTGCGCAGCTCCCGCGCCGCGCTCCTGCGCCGCACACGCGGCCTGTCGGCCGGCCCGGTGGTCCCGCGGGGTCCGGTGGTCGCCGCGGACCCGCCGGGCCTGGTGCGGCGGCGGGCCGCCGACGTCGGGGCCATGCCCGCCGCCTCGATGGTTTCGGCGTCGGCGGTTTCGGGGTCCGCGGCTTCGGCTTCGGCGGCTTCGGCGTCGACGGCCTCCGCCCGGGCCGCCTCGGCCCGCACGGCCGCCCGCAGGGCGCGATCGGCCTGCTCCCGGCGCAGGCAGTGCCGCAGCGGCTCGGGGTCCAGGCCCTCGTTGCAGGCCCGGTGGAGGAGCTGGGCGAAGAGGTACTGGGGGTCGAGGCCCAGGGCGCGGCTCAGCGCCACCCGGGCCTCGGGCTGGTCGCCGACCGACCAGGCGACCCATCCCGCCAGCGTGATGGGGGCGGCGGCGTGTTCGGTGTACGGCGGCACGCAGCGGCGGGCGAGGGCGCGCCAGACCCGCAGGACGGCCGGCGCCTGCGGGCCTTCCATCCATTCCGCGGCGCGGTCGCGCGTCGTGCGGTCCTGGAGCCCGATGACGACCGTGGCGGCCTCCTCGGGAGCGATCAGGCCGTCGTCGCGCGCGTCGGACTCCGCCCGGCCGGGGACGGGCGGGGTCTCGTCGAACCGGCGCACCATCCGGCGGGCGAGGTCGAGCGTCTCCTGTCGTACGCCCTCGCAGTCACCGGCGCGGAGGATGCGGGGCACGAGTGCGACGGAGGCGGCGTCCAGCGCGCGCTCCTGCTCGTCGGCCCGGTCCCCGGTCAGGGGCGCGTAGCGGGCTTCCATCTGACGGAGGGATCCCCGCACCTCGATGCCGGCGTACGTGGCGGCCGCGGCCATGACGGAGGTGCCGGGGAGGGCCATGGGTGTGCCTTCGGGCGGGCAGCAGCGGGTGTCGGGGCAGCAGTAGGACCAGAAGCGGCCGTCGGAGATGCACAGCGCCTCGTACACGGGCATGTCGAGCGTTCCGCACGCCACGCGCAGGCTCTGGGCGAGGGGGCGCAGCCGCTCCATGACCTCTTGGGCGCTCTCGCCCGTGCCGGGGTCCTGGCACAGGAAGAGGACGACGCCGTCGGGCCGGGCGCCGCGCTTGTTGCTGCCGGTCACGAGCGTCTCGGCGAGCTGGGCGCAGACGTCGGGCCACTCCTCGCGGGCGGAGGGGATGCCGAGCCTGAGCCGGCCCCCGAAGCGGCCGCGCTCGCCGTGCAGGGCCACCATGACCAAACTGTCGTCCGGCTGGAATCCCATCAAATAGGGCAGGGCGTCGGCGAGTTCGGCCGGGCTGCACAGCGTGACCTGCTGTTCCGCGTGCGGGTCCGACGCGGGGGTGGAAGGGGCTGCGGGGCGGGCTGAGTCGTTGGGGTTCGTCATGGCCCGAGAGTCCCGTGGATCACGCAAGGTCCGCCAGCCCTGTGGATAACTCCTGCATATGGTCCTACTAATCCTGTGGACAGGTGTCCGTGCTCCAGGTTCCCCAGGTTCGGTTTCCCAGGTTTTCCACAGGCTGACGAGCTCGTTCGCGCGATGTCAGTGGTCTCGTGTTGCATGGGGGCATGACCAACGAAGACCTCCGCACCTCGGCCGACACCGTTCTGGCCCGCCTCGTCGGAGACAGCACCGGCACGGCGAGGCTGCGCGAGGATCAGTGGCGCGCGATCGAGGCGCTGGTCGCCCACGGCCGCCGCGCCCTGGTCGTCCAGCGCACGGGCTGGGGCAAGTCAGCCGTCTATTTCGTCGCGACCGCGTTGCTGCGCGAGCGCGGCAGCGGCCCGACGGTGATCGTCTCGCCGCTGCTGGCGCTGATGCGCAACCAGGTGGACGCCGCCGCGCGGGCGGGGATCCGCGCGCGCACGATCAACTCCGCGAACACCGAGGAGTGGGACACCGTCCAGGCCGAGATCGCCTCGGGCGACGTCGACGTGCTCCTGGTCAGTCCCGAGCGGCTCAACAATCCGGACTTCCGCGACCAGGTGCTGCCCAAGCTCGCGGCCGCCACCGGGCTGCTGGTCGTCGACGAGGCCCACTGCATCTCCGACTGGGGCCACGACTTCCGGCCCGACTACCGCCGGCTGCGGACCATGCTGGCCGACCTGCCACCCGGCGTTCCGGTGCTGGCGACCACCGCCACGGCCAACGCCCGCGTGACCTCCGATGTCGCCGAACAGCTGGGGACGGGCGAGGGCGCGGCGGAGGCGCTGGTCCTGCGGGGGCCGCTGGACCGGGAGAGCCTGAGTCTGAGCGTGCTGTCGCTTCCCGACGCCGCCCACCGGCTGGCCTGGCTCGCCGACCACCTCACGGAGCTGCCCGGGTCCGGCATCATCTACACCCTCACCGTCGCCGCCGCGGAAGAGGTCACGGCCTTCCTGCGCCGCCGCGGCCACACCGTCGCCTCCTACACCGGCAAGACGGAGAACGCCGACCGGCAGCAGGCCGAGGACGACCTGCTCGCCAACCGCGTCAAGGCGCTCGTCGCCACCTCGGCGCTGGGGATGGGCTTCGACAAGCCCGATCTCGGCTTCGTGGTCCACCTGGGCTCGCCCTCCTCCCCCATCGCCTACTACCAGCAGGTCGGACGTGCCGGGCGTGGAGTGGAGCACGCCGAGGTGCTGCTGCTGCCGGGCCGCGAGGACGAGGCGATCTGGAAGTACTTCGCGTCCCTCGCCTTCCCCTCCGAGGACCAGGTGCGCCGCACCCTGGACGTCCTGGCCGCCGCCGGCCGCCCGATCTCCCTGCCCGCCCTGGAACCGCAGGTCGACCTGCGGCGTTCGCGCCTGGAGACCATGCTCAAGGTCCTCGACGTGGACGGCGCGGTGCACCGGGTGCGCGGCGGCTGGACCGCGACCGGCCGGCCGTGGGCGTACGACGGCGAGCGCTACGCCTGGGTGGCGCGGCAGCGCGAGGCGGAGCAGCAGGCGATGCGCGACTACGCCGCCACGACGGAATGCCGGATGGAGTTCCTGCGGCGGCAGCTGGACGACGAGCAGGCCGCTCCGTGCGGCCGCTGTGACAATTGCGCCGATGCCCGCTTCACCGCGGAGGTCTCCGGCGTGGCCCTGGACGCGTCGCGCGGCGAGCTGGGGCGTCCGGGGGTGGAGGTCGAGCCGCGGCGGATGTGGCCGACCGGCATGGCCGCCGTCGGTGTGGAGCTCAAGGGCCGCATCCCGGCGGGCGAGCAGGCCGCCGCCGGCCGGGCGCTCGGCCGGCTCTCCGACATCGGCTGGGGCAACCGGCTGCGTCCGCTGCTCACCCCGCAGGCACCGGACACCCCTGTTCCGGACGATGTGGCCGACGCCGTGGTGACCGTGCTGGCCGACTGGGCCCGGGGGCCGGGCGGTTGGGCCTCCGGGGACCCGGCCGCGCTCGCCCGGCCGGTGGGCGTGGTCACCATCGCCTCGCGCACCCGGCCGCGGTTGATCCAGTCCCTGGGCGAGCGCATCGCCACCATCGGCCGCATGCCGCTGCTCGGCACCGTCGCCTACCGCGACGAGCACACGGACACCCGGGTACCGCGCACCAACAGCGCGCAGCGACTGCGCGCCCTGGACGGGGCGTTGATTGTGCCGCCCGCTCTCGCCGAGGCGCTGGCCTCGGCGAGCGGCCCGGTCCTCCTCGTGGACGACCTCGCCGATACGGGCTGGACCCTTGCCGTGGCCGCGAGGCTGCTGCGGCGGGCCGGGGCCGATGAGGTGCTCCCGCTGGTGCTGGCGGTACAGGGCTAGCCGGAAGTGCCGGCGGGGGCCGGGTGGGCGGCCGCGTGGGGCCAGGTGGTGGCGAGTGGCGCCAATTGATCGTTGCCGCCTGCCGGTGCGGCGGGGAGAATCGGAGCAGCTCCCCCGCCCCGTCCGGCCGGCCGTTCACGGCTCGTCGGGCCTGCCGTCGTGGTGGGCGGTCCCTGCCTGGCGCCCGCCGGCCGGCTGCCCATGGGCACGCAGACGAAGGGAGGATCATGACCTTCGGCTTCGCCCCGCCTCCGACCACCGACTCGGTGCCCCGTGTGGGCCGGTTGCTCGAACCCGCGGAGTGGGCCGCCGCCGAGATTCCCTTACTGCGCGATCCGCGGGAGGTGATATCCGGCCTCCACGCCCGCCATCCGCCGTCGCCGTCGCTGGCGGTCGTCGCCGTCCTCGACCCCGACGAACGGCTCAGGGCGAGCGCCTCGTTCACCCGCGGGTGCCTGGCGGCCGACGGCTGGGAACTGCGCAACGCGCTCCTGGACCGGCTGCGCCAGGTGATCCCTCACGACCTGCGCCGCCGCACCCCGGTCCGCACCGCGGTGCTGCTCTACTGCCGCGAGGGCGAGGGCCGTTGGACCGAGGAGGACGGCGCGTGGATGTGGGGCCTGCGCGACGCGTGCACCCTGCACGGGCTGCGCTGCGGCGCGTACATCACGCTGACCGGAAGCGGCTGGCGGATCCTGGGCGAGGGACGCAGCGGGCGCCGGCCACGATTGCCCGCGCGTCCGGCATCGCTCGTGACGTCGGGTGGCGGCGCGCCCGAGGCGCACCGCCGCACCGCGGCACGCTGAGGTGCCGGCCGGGTGGGCCACGACGAGCACGGACCCCGCGGTCGCCGCCCCCGGGAGGGCGGGCGACCACGGGGTCCGGTCTCAGACGCCTGCCGGCAGAAGGGCGTTGACCCGCTGCGGGTCACCGCAGACGATCAGCAGCGCACCGGCGCGGGCCAGCGCACCGGGCAGCGCGCCGGTCACGGCGGTGTCGGTACCGCCGTTGACGGCGACGACCACGACGGGACGGGCTCCGGCACGGTCCGCGTCGGCGGCCGCGTAGAAGACGTCGTCGCGGGCGTCGTGCTGCGCCCAGTACGGCGCCTCGCCGAAGGACAGCTCATGGGCCGCCCACGGGTGCGGGTCGCCGGTGGTGAGCACCAGGATCTCGCCGGGCTCGCGGCCGGCGTCGAGCAGCAGGTCGACGGCTTCGTCCGCGGCGTCCAGCGCTCCTTGGGCGGAGGCCGGGATCAGCTGCACCTGCGGGCCGGCCGCGGGGGCCGGGGCATCCGCGATCGTGGCCCGCGGAGTGCGCTGGGGCGGAACCGGGACCGGGCCGCTGCGGGCACCGGGGCTGCCGGGCCGTATCGGGGCCGGACGGGGACCGGGGACAGGACGGGGGGTCGGCGCGCTGCGGCCGGGGGCCGGAACTGCGCGGGGACCCGGGACACTCTCGTGAATCTGAGGCTCCTCGGGGATGAGAGGCATGAGTTGATGTTTATCAAACGCCGGTGCGAGTCGCGTCGGCGGGTGGCGGTTCGGGCCACTCAGAATTCGAAACCGAGCTGGCCACCGGCCTCCAGAGCGAGTGCTTCGGGGGCGCTGCGGGCCCGCTTGAGGTGCTGCCACCTGGGCAGCGAGTCCAGATAGGACCAGGACATTCGGTGGTGCGGGGTGGGGCCCAGCGCCTCCAGGGCCGTGCGGTGCACCGGCGAGGGATATCCCGCGTTGTCGCAGAATCCGAAGTCGGCGTAGCCCGTGCCCAGTTCGGCCATCATGGCGTCGCGCCGCACCTTGGCGATCACCGAGGCGGCGGCGACGACCACACATGACTGGTCGCCCTTGATGACCGTACGGACCTGCCAGGGATCCCCGAGGTAGTCGTGCTTGCCGTCGAGGATCACGACGTCGGGCCGGACGGGCAGTGCCTCCAGGGCACGGGTCGCGGCCAGCCGCAGCGCCGCCGTCATACCCAGCTCGTCGATCTCCTGTGGGGAGGAGTGGCCGAGGGCGTGGGCGGTGACCCAGACCTCCAGCCGCTCGGCGAGCGCGGTGCGCCGCTTGGGGGTCAGGAGCTTGGAGTCGGTGAGGCCCTCCGGCGGGCGGCGCAGGCCGGTGACGGCGGCGCACACGGTGACCGGTCCGGCCCAGGCCCCTCGGCCGACCTCGTCGACTCCGGCGACGACCTTGGCTCCGGTCGTGGCGCGCAGGGAGCGCTCGACGGTGTGGGTAGGCGGTTCGTACGGCATGGCGCCAGCAAGCGTACGCCCCCGCTCGCGGCCCGAGTAGCCCCGCCCCCTCTCCTTTTCGTCCGGTCAGTTCCCGGGGGTGGGCAACCAGGCCGGAAGGGCCTCGGTGCGTGCCAGCCAGTCCGCGGGCGGAGCGCCTCGTTCCGCCGCGGCGACCACTCCCCCGGCGATGGCGGACGTGGTGTCCACGTCACCGCCCGCCTGGGCCGTCGTCCAGAACGCGGTCTCGAAGGAGTCGAGGTTGCGGGCAGCGGCCCACAGGGCGAACGGCACGGTGTCGTGCGCGCTGGTGCGGCGGCCGCAGCCGAGGACGGCGGCGACGGTGTTCGCGTCCGCGTAGTCGAGCATGTCGCGGGCGCGCCGCAGGCCCGCCTGTACGGCGCTGCGCGGTACGAGCGCGATCACTCCGTCCAGCAGCGCCTCCGGGCCGGCGGAGCCCGTGGGGCCGGCGGCGATGGCGGCGGCGGCCGCCACGGCCATCGCCCCGGCGACCGCCTCGCGGTGCTGGTGGGTGGTGTAGGCGGAGATCTCGGCCTGGTGCGTCGCCTGCTCCGGGTCGTCGGCGTACCAGGCGCCGAGGGGGGCGATGCGCATGGCCGCGCCGTTGCCCCAGGACCCCTGCCCCTGGAACAGGGCCGCGGCCAGCTCCCGCCAGTCCCCGCCCTCCCTGATCAGGCGCAGCATCCGGTTGACCGCCGGGCCGTATCCGCGGTCGAAGTCGTGGTGCTCGGCGAAGGAGCGCGCGAGGGCGTCCTGGTCGATGCGGCCGTGCTCGGCGAGGACGGCCAGCACGGAGCAGGCCATCTCGGTGTCGTCGGTCCACTGCCAGGGGGCGGGCGGCAGCTCGCGGCGCTTGAGGGACGGATAATTGGCGGGGACGAAGAACTGGGAGCCGAGGGCGTCACCCAGGGCCAGCCCGCGCAGGCTCCCCAGGGCTCGGTGGAATCGGTCAGCGGTCATCGCAGCGAACTCTAACCGGTGAAGCCGTACGGTTCAGGGGTGTACCAGCGCTCGAACGGCCGGTCCAGGTGATACCGCCCGTCGGGGCCCAGGAGCAGGGCCCGGCTCTCCCCGTTCCCGGGGTTCGACAAAGATTCGAACTCGGCGACGGTCCAGTGCAGCCATCGCATGCAGAACAGGCGCATGGTCAGCCCGTGGGTGACCAGCAGGACGTTCGGCGGGTGGCCCGGGTCCTCGAAACTGCGCCAGAGGCTCTCCAGGAAGGCTCCGACCCGGTCGTAGACGTCGGCGCCGGACTCCCCCTGCGCGAAGCGGTAGAAAAAGTGCCCGTAGGCGTCCCGGTACGCCTTCTGCTTGCGCACGTCGGCCGGGTCCTGCCAGTTGCCCCAGTCCTGCTCGCGCAGCCTCGGCTCCTCGCGGACCCGCACCCGGCTCGGGTCGAGACCCAGCTCGTGGAAGGTCTGGTGGGTGCGGCGGTACGGGGACACGTAGGCCGACACCCGCTCGTCGCCGAACATCTTCCGCAGGCGGGCACCGGCGTCGCGGGCCTGCGCGCGACCGGTCTCCGTCAGGCTCAGGGCATGATCGGGCTCCCGTTCGTAGACCGTGTCGTCGACATTGCCCACCGACTCCCCGTGTCGGATGAGAACGATGCGTCGAGGCCGTGACATGCCGCCACCCTAGATCGCGCACCGGCTCGCCGCCTCGCGTCCCCCGTGATGATCGTCCGGCCGGCGCGCCTTTCCGTACCGGTGACAGGTGAGGCGGCGCCGCGGCCGCTGCCCTCCGGGGCGACCCGCGGGGCGTGGCCCACGGAGCCCGGATACGTTCGGTGAGCACGGAGAACCGGTCGTCACACCGTCCAGGACGGCTCCACGGCGACGATGTCGCCTCCGATGGCCGCCACGTCCGCCTCGGTCTGGGCCCGCAGCGCGAGCCGCTCCACCCGCTCCGTCCGGTACTTCCCGTGCTCGGCCTCTGAGTTCCACATCGACAGGACCAGGAATTCCTCGCCCGGCGCCTCACCGAAGACACCGCGCAGCATTCCGGGAGACCCGGCCATGGCCGGATTCCACACCTTCTCCTGCATGAGCGTGAAGTGCTCCACCCGGTCCCGGCGGATGCGGCAATGGGCGATCCGCACCACATCGGCGTCCGAGAACTGGGGCCGGAAACCGACCTTCACATCGAAGCGGTGCTCGAACAGCCGCACCTGGATGTCTTTGTACGTCCCGGCCTGCGCGGCGGCCAGCCTGTCGTGTGAGCGCGCCATGAAGGAGTCGTAGAACGCGCGGCTCTCCCAGAAGCCGAAGAGGTGGGCCACATGAGGCCGCTCCCGGCTCCACCCCCCGCCCTGGCCCCGGAACCCCGGCTCGCCGAGCAACCCCGCCCATTTCCGCTGCCCCCGCTCAAAACCGCGGCGGTCCATCACGGTGCAGCGAATCCACTTGACCAGCACCGCGCCATCGTACGGTGCCGGAGGCGGCGCGTATCGCGTACCGGGCGAGTACACCCGCGCGAGCGTCCCGGCGTCCGCCTGCCGGGCTCCGCGCCTCCCGCCTCCGCCTTCGCGGGCTCCTGGTGGTCCCGGCGGGCGCGCCCTCACCCGGTGGCGGCCGCCGCGAGCAGGACGGCCGCGGCGCTCCGCGCCTGCCGGGCGGCGTCGGGCGTTCCGGTGACCGCCGCGGTGGTGATCGCTCCGTCGACGAGAACGGACAGCTGATCCGCCAGTCGCTCCGGCTCCGCGGCTCCCGCCTCCCGGACGAGCGCGAGCAGATACCGCCGCAGCTCGGCCTTGTGCTCCTTCACCGCGTCGGCCACGGCCGGCGAGCCGGTGCCCATCTCTCCGAACGCGTTGATGAACGCGCAGCCGTGGAAGTCCGGTTCGCGGAACCACTCCCGCAGCCAGTCGAACACCGCGAGCGGCGCGTCCGCGGCGAGGGACCGCGCGGCGGTCACATGAGCGGCCAGCGCGGTACGCCAGCGCGTGTCCCGCCGCCGCAGGTACGCCTCCACCAGCTCTTCCTTGGACTCGAAGCACTGATAGAGCCGCTTGAGCGAGACTCCGGAGGCGCCTCGGATGCGGTCCATGCCCACCGCGTGGACACCGTGTTCGTAGAAGAGCGCCTCGGCGGCGTCCAGTACGCGGGCCCCGGCCTCGATGTCGTCCATGTGATCCCAACCCCCTGGCGGAGAGAACGTTCGTTCTCTAGGCTACGCGACACGGCCGGAGAACGCTCGTTCTCCGCTCTGCGATCGCACTCTGACGGAAGGTCGTCCCATGCCACAGCGCCCGCCACTGCCGCCGTTCGACGAGGAGTCCGCCCGGGCCAAGGTGCGGGCGGCCGAGGACGCCTGGAACAGCCGCGACCCCGACCGCGTCGCTCTGGCGTACACCGAGGACTGCGTGTGGCGGAACCGCGACGAGTTCCTCGTCGGCCGCGAGGAGATCCGCGCGTTCCTCCGCCGCAAATGGGAGAAGGAGCTCGACTACCGCCTCCGCAAGGACCTCTGGTCCTGGACCGGCAACCGGATCTCCGTACGCTTCCGCTACGACTGGCGGGACACGGACGGCCGGCGCTGGCACAGCTACGGCAACGAGCAGTGGGAGTTCGACGCCGACGGCCTGATGAGCCGCCGGGAGGCCAGCATCAACGACGTACCGGCCGACGGGGACGGCGCCGGGAAGCGGGCTGAACGCGAGGCCGGTATGCGGCCCTCCGTGGCACCATAAAACAACCAACATCAAAATCTTGGCAGTTGCGGACACGGTTCCCGCGAGAACGCACCGGCGGTTTCCGGTGACTGCGAGGAAGGGGAAGCCTGGTGAGCGGTCTCAACAAGGGGCTCGGCAGAGTCGAGGTGGCTCTCAAATGGGACCCCAGTCCCGCCGGCGCGCCGGACCACGATCTCGACATCATCGCCGCGACCTATCCCGCGCACGACCCGTACGGAAAACCCGCCTACCTCGTGCACTTCGGCAGCCGGTCGCCCGACGGCACCATCACCCTCAACAGGGACAGCCGCACCGGCCAGGGATTTGGTGACGACGAGGTCATGGTCCTGGAGTTCGACCGCCTGTCACCCTCCTACGGACGCGTCGTCGTGGGCGTGGCCATTCAGCAACGCGAGGGCCACAAGACATTCGGCGCCGTCCCCCACACCGGCATCCGCATCTCCGAGGGCCGCGCCGAGCTGCTGACCGGTGACTTCGCCGGCGTATCGGACTGCACGGCCGCCACGGTCGCGGAGTTCGTCCGGGACGACGCGGGCGCGTGGCAATTCCGGGCGGCGGTACGAGGTTTCGACACCGACCCGGCCTCCTTCG
This sequence comes from Streptomyces sp. ISL-11, assembly GCF_018614525.1. Lineage (GTDB taxonomy): Bacteria > Actinomycetota > Actinomycetes > Streptomycetales > Streptomycetaceae > Streptomyces. The sequence goes on along the minus strand of NZ_JAGGOL010000209.1, from coordinate 15,997 downwards.
CCGCGGAAATGGGCCGCAGACGGGCATCGTGACGGCCGGACGCGCGCACTTCCTCGCGCGTCGCCGAGTCTCTGCTACCGTGACCGGCATGAAGCGTGCCGCGACCATGACGACGACGCCGGAGAGTGTCCCGGCGCGCTGACAGTTGTCTTTGTCCGAAGCCCCGGGGCGAGTGCCCCGGGGCTTCGCCGTGTGGTCACTCGCCTCAAGTCCGCGAGGAGACCACGATGCACGATCACCGTAGGCTCGGCCGTGAACTCGGCCTGTTCGACACCGATCCGCTGATGGGCGCGGGGCTGCCGTACTGGCTGCCCGACGGTGCGGCCGTACGGTACGCCCTGGAGGAATACATCCGCGAGGCCGAGCGCCGCGCAGGCTACCGGCACGTCTACTCGCCCGTCCTGGGCAAGCGGGAGCTCTACGAGATCTCCGGACACTGGTCGCATTACAGCGAGGACATGTTCCCCCCGATGGACCTCGGGGGCGAACAGGTCGTCCTGCGGCCCAGCCTCTGCCCGCACCACGCGCTGATCTACCGCTCCCGCTCCCACAGCTACCGCGAACTGCCGCTGCGCATGGCCGAACTGGGAGGGATGTACCGCTCCGAGCTCTCCGGCGTGCTCGGCGGACTGACCCGCGTGCGGGCGATCCAGCTGAACGACGCGCACATCTTCTGCACTCTGGAGCAGGTCGCCGAGGAGGCACGGTCGGCTCTGGAACTGATCCGCCGCGCATACGACGCCCTCGGTATCCGTGCGGCCCGGTACCGGCTCTCCCTGCCCGGCCCGAGCGGGAAATACGTCAGTGACCCCGAAATGTGGAAGCGGGCGGCGGATCTGCTGACCGAGGTTCTGGACAGTTCCGGCGTGGCCTACGAACGCGGCGAGGGAGAAGCGGCGTTCTACGGCCCGAAGATCGACGTTCAGATCGCCGACAGCGCCGGACGCGAAGCCACCCTGTCCACCGTCCAGATCGACTTCCACCAACCGGAGCGGTTCGATCTGCGCTACATCGGCCCCGATGGCGCCGGACACCGGCCGGTCATGGTCCACCGCAGCGTCATCGGCAGCATGGAGCGAGCCGTGGCCCACCTCATCGAGCTCCACGGCGGGGCCTTCCCCGCCTGGCTGGCCCCCACTCAGCTGGCGGTCCTCCCGGTTTCCGACGCGGAGATGCCGCAGGCCGTCGCGCTCGCCCGGCAGTGCCTCGACCAGGGACTGCGCACCGTGATCGCCGGGCCGGAGCAGGGCACCCTGGGCGCCCGCGTCCGCGCCACCCGGCTCGTGCCCTACCAGGCGGTGATCGGCGCCAGGGAGGCCGCCGCCGGCCAGGTCGCCCTGCGGCTGCGCGACGGCCGCCGCATCGGCCCCCGGCCTGCCGATGAGGCCCTGGCCGGCATCCGAGCTCTGATCGACGCCCACAGCGCCGGCCTGTGGGCCACCGGCACCGGCGCGTAGCGGAAGAGCGGGAGCAGCGGTGCCGGTCGACGTCGAAGGGGCGCCGGCGGAATGCCGACGCCCCTTCCTCGAGGACTACGTTTCACCAGCGGGACCGCCGAGTGGCGCACTCGGTGGTCCCACCCGGTGTCAGCTGCAGCCGCTGGTGGAGCCGCAGCCCTCGCAGAGGTAGCAGCTGCCCGCACGGCGCATCTTCGTGCCACAGGAGAAGCACAGCGGGGCGTCGGCGTTCAGGCCGAGCTGCATCTCCACCAGTTCGGTGGAGTTGTGTGCCTGCTTCGGGGCCGGGACCGCGGCGGCGGGCTGCTCCGGTGCCTCGGACTGGGGCGCGACGGCCAGCTGGCGCGGGGCCGACTGGGCCAGGCCCTCGACGTCGACCTCGTCGTCGGACGGCTCGTACGAACCGGTGTCCAGGTGGCGCTGACGCTCCTCGGCGGAGTGGATGCCCAGCGCCGAGCGGGTCTCGAACGGCAGGAAGTCCAGCGCCAGGCGGCGGAAGATGTAGTCGACGATCGACTGCGCCATCCGCACGTCCGGGTCGTCCGTCATGCCGGCCGGCTCGAAGCGCATGTTGGTGAACTTCGAGACGTAGGTCTCCAGCGGCACGCCGTACTGGAGGCCGACGGAGACGGCGATGGAGAAGGCGTCCATCATGCCCGCGAGGGTCGAGCCCTGCTTGGACATCTTCAGGAAGACCTCGCCGAGACCGTCGTCCGGGTAGGAGTTGGCGGTCATGTAGCCCTCGGCGCCACCGACCGTGAAGGAGGTGGTGATGCCCGGGCGACCCTTGGGGAGGCGCTTGCGGACGGGGCGGTACTCGACGACCTTCTCCGCGACGGGGGCGGCCGCGGGTGCCTTGGCCTCCTCCTTCTTCTTCGCGGAGAGCGGCTGGCCGACCTTGCAGTTGTCGCGGTAGATCGCGAGGGCCTTCAGGCCGAGCTTCCAGCCCTCGAAGTAGACCTCCTCGACCTCCTCGACGGTGGCCGACTCCGGCAGGTTCACGGTCTTGGAGATCGCGCCCGACAGGAACGGCTGCGCGGCCGCCATCATGCGCACGTGGCCCATGGCGGAGATCGCGCGCTCGCCCATGGCGCAGTCGAAGACCTCGTAGTGCTCGGCCTTCAGGCCCGGGGCGTCGATCACGTTGCCGTGGTCGGCGATGTGGGCGACGATCGCCTCGACCTGCTCCGGCTGGTAGCCCAGGCGCTTGAGCGCCTTGGGAACCGTGTTGTTGACGATCTGCATCGAGCCGCCGCCGACGAGCTTCTTGAACTTGACCAGGGCCAGGTCCGGCTCGACGCCCGTGGTGTCGCAGTCCATCATCAGGCCGATGGTGCCGGTGGGGGCGAGCACCGACGCCTGGGCGTTGCGGAAGCCGTTCTTCTCGCCGAGACGCAGGACGTCCTGCCATGCCTCGGTGGCGGCGGCCCAGACAGGGGTGTCCAGGTCGTCCATGCGCGTGGCGACGGCGTTGGCGTCGGAGTGCTGCTTCATGACGCGCCGGTGGGCGTCGGCGTTGCGGGCGTAGCCGTCGTACGGGCCGACGACGGCGGCCAGCTCGGCGGAGCGCCGGTAGGAGGTGCCGGTCATCAGCGAGGTGATGGCACCGGCGAGCGCGCGGCCGCCCTCGCTGTCGTAGGCGTGGCCCGTGGCCATCAGCAGGGCGCCGAGGTTGGCGTAGCCGATGCCCAGCTGGCGGAAGGCGCGGGTGGTCTCGCCGATCTTCTCGGTCGGGAAGTCGGCGAAGCAGATGGAGATGTCCATCGCCGTGATGACCAGCTCGACGACCTTCGCGAAGCGCTCGGCGTCGAACGACTGGTGGCCCTGGTCGTCGTCGCGCAGGAACTTCATGAGGTTGAGCGAGGCGAGGTTGCACGAGGAGTTGTCCAGGTGCATGTACTCGCTGCACGGGTTGGACGCGGTGATCCGGCCCGTCTCCGGCGAGGTGTGCCAGTGGTTGATCGTGTCGTCGTACTGGATGCCCGGGTCGGCGCAGGCCCAGGCCGCCTCGGCCATCTTGCGGAAGAGGCCCTTGGCGTCGATCTCCTCGATGACCTCACCGGTCATCCGGCCGCGCAGGCCGAACTTCGAACCGGTCTCGACAGCCTTCATGAACGCGTCGTTGACACGGACGGAGTTGTTGGCGTTCTGGTACTGGACGGACGTGATGTCGTCGCCGCCCAGGTCCATGTCGAAGCCGGCGTCGCGCAGGGCGCGGACCTTCTCCTCCTCCTTGACCTTGGTCTCGATGAACGCCTCGACGTCGGGGTGGTCGACGTCGAGGACGACCATCTTGGCCGCGCGGCGGGTGGCGCCGCCCGACTTGATCGTTCCCGCGGAGGCGTCGGCGCCGCGCATGAAGGAGACCGGGCCGGAGGCGTTGCCGCCGGAGGAGAGCAGCTCCTTGGAGGAGCGGATGCGGGAGAGGTTCAGGCCGGCGCCGGAGCCGCCCTTGAAGATCATCCCCTCTTCCTTGTACCAGTCGAGGATCGACTCCATGGAGTCGTCGACGGACAGGATGAAGCAGGCGGAGACCTGCTGCGGCTGGGCGGTGCCGACGTTGAACCAGACCGGCGAGTTGAAGCTGAAGACCTGGTGCAGCAGCGCGTAGGTCAGCTCGTGGTCGAAGATCTCGGCGTCCGCCGGGGAGGCGAAGTAGCCGTGGTCCTCGCCCGCCTGGCGGTAGGTCTTCACGACACGGTCGATGAGCTGCTTCAGGCTCGACTCGCGGTCGGGCGAGCCGACAGCGCCACGGAAGTACTTGCTGGTGACGATGTTGACGGCGTTGACCGACCAGAACTCGGGGAACTCGACGCCACGCTGCTCGAAGTTGATGGAGCCGTCACGCCAGTTGGTCATGACGACGTCACGACGTTCCCAGACGACCTCGTCGTACGGATGCACACCGGGAGTCGTGTGGACGCGCTCGATGCGCAGTCCCTTGGCGCCGCCCTTGGTTCCCTTGGAGCGGGAACCTCGTGCCGGGCCGCTCGTCGTCTCGGTCATGCCGCCTCCCTCTTCGGGCAAAACGCCCTAATGCGCCTATTTCTTCCGTGGCGCGGATGTCTGTCTTTCACCCGGTACGCGAGGCGCGCCGGGCTGGTCTTGTGCTGTGCCGCAGCTAGTCGGCCGCCACCGCGGGCACGGGAACCCCGGGGCCCCCGGCGCGGTCGCCGGCCGTCACGACGGGCCGCTGCTCGCGGAGCTCCGCGACGGCGGCCTCGAAGTCCTCCAGCGAGTCGAACGCCTGGTACACGGACGCGAACCGCAGATAGGCGACGAGGTCGAGGTCCCGGAGCGGGCCGAGTATGGCGAGCCCGACGTCATGGGTGGAGAGCTCGGCGCTGCCCGTTGCACGCACCGCCTCCTCGACCCGCTGACCGAGCTTGGCCAGGGCGTCCTCGGTGACCGGGCGGCCCTGACACGCCTTGCGGACCCCGGAGATGACCTTGTTGCGACTGAAGGGTTCGGTGACCCCGCTGCGCTTGATCACCATCAGCGACGCGGTCTCCACCGTCGTGAACCGGCGGGAGCAGTCGGGGCACTGGCGTCGCCTGCGGATCGAGCAGCCGTCATCGGTGGTCCGACTGTCGACGACCCGGCTGTCGGGGTGCCTGCAGAAGGGGCAGTGCATGGCTCTCCACCCTCCTCACCCTCGTAGGACTGTGCACGATCTCCGGCTTCGGCGGACCCTCGTTCGAGCCCCCGCGAAGCAGGCCCCCAGCATAGGCGATGGCCGCGCCCCGGAATGACCCGCGGGGGCCTTCGACCACAACTTGTGGGTAGCCGCCGCCATCAAACCACTAGATCTGGTATCGGTCGGCGATCCACGTCGAGCGCGTGTCGCGCCCCGTGAGCAGGGCACGAGCCTACGCGAGACGGCGCGGCCGAGGCCCGGTGGGGGCGTCGGCGACACGCTGATGCCACACTGGTGCACCGCACGCGGCGCCACCCGCGACGGCCGGCACGACCGGCGGTCGGCGACCGGGCCGCGGGCGATCTTCCGGTCGGGCGACACCCGGCCGGGCGGGGTTCGGCACGGTCCTTCGGACTTCGCACCGAAGAGTACCGTAATAGTCCGAATTGATCTTCGGCCGTACACCCTCTCCCCTGATCGCGTCAGGCAATCTTCGATATTTCACTCGAACGTGTGTTTGGCGCAACCTTTCGAAAGCAACTACCGTTGTCCAGCCAGGGAGAACATTTCGAGAGGGGCCGACGTGACCACCACCGCAGACAGCGCCACCATCACCGCCCAGGACCGCTCCCAGAACCGACTCGACCAGGCACACCCGATGAATGACTCAGCCATGAACGCCGAGGGGCAGAAGCCCGCTCGCGCGCTCCCGGGACGACCTCCAGGGATCCGGGCCGACAGCTCGGGTCTCACCGACCGGCAGCGGCGGGTCATCGAAGTGATCCGGGACTCCGTCCAGCGCCGGGGCTACCCACCGTCGATGCGCGAGATCGGCCAGGCGGTGGGGCTGTCGAGCACCTCGTCGGTGGCCCATCAGCTCATGGCCCTGGAGCGCAAGGGGTTCCTGCGCAGGGACCCCCACCGCCCCCGGGCCTATGAGGTACGGGGCTCCGACCAGCCCAGCTCCCAGCCGACCGACACCACCGGCAAGCCCGCCGCCTCGTACGTACCGCTGGTCGGCCGGATCGCCGCGGGTGGTCCGATCCTGGCCGAGGAGTCCGTCGAGGACGTCTTCCCGCTGCCCCGGCAGCTGGTCGGCGACGGCGAGCTGTTCGTCCTGAAGGTCGTGGGCGACTCCATGGTCGAGGCCGCGATCTGTGACGGTGACTGGGTGACGGTGCGCCGCCAGCCGGTCGCCGAGAACGGTGACATCGTGGCCGCGATGCTCGACGGCGAGGCGACGGTCAAGCGCTTCAAGCGCGAGGACGGGCATGTGTGGCTCCTCCCCCACAATGCCGCCTACCAGCCCATCCCCGGCGACGAGGCCACCATCCTGGGCAAGGTCGTGGCGGTGCTGCGCCGGGTGTGACGCACATGGCCGGACCGGGCCCCGGAACCACTGCGCCGGTTCCGGGGCCCCGCTGTGTCCGGCGCCGCTACTTCTCCGCCGCCTTGGCCGCCGCGTCGATGGCCGCCAGCGAGCGGCGCGCCTGGTTCCGGTCCGTGGTGTACCAGAAGTCCGGAAGGGACGCCCGCAGGAAGCTGCCGTAGCGGGCGGTGGCCAGCCGGGGATCGAGCACCGCGACGACTCCGCGGTCCCCCGACGCCCGTACGAGCCGCCCGGCACCCTGCGCCATCAGCAGGGCGGCGTGCGTCGCGGCCACGGCCATGAAGCCGTTTCCGCCCGCCTCCTCCACGGCCTTCTGGCGGGCGCTCATCAGCGGGTCGTCCGGACGCGGGAAGGGCACCCGGTCCATCACCACGAGCTGGCAATTGGCCCCCGGCACATCGACGCCCTGCCACAGCGAGAGCGTGCCGAACAGACAGGTGCGGGCATCGCCGGCGAAGTTGCGGATGAGCTCGCCGAGCGTCTCCTCGCCCTGGAGGAGGATCGGCATGTCCAGCCGCCCGCGCAGCGCCTCGGCGGCGGCCTGGGCGGCGCGCATCGAGGAGAACAGGCCGAGCGTACGGCCGCCGGCGGCCTCGATCAGCTCGGCCAGCTCGTCGAGCATGTCCGTACGGCTGCCTTCCCGGCCCGGCTGGGAGAGGTGGCGCGCGACGTACAGGATGCCCTGCTTGGGATAGTCGAAGGGCGAGCCGACGTCGATGCCCTTCCACCGGGGGCTGTCCTCGCCGCCGGTGCCCTCGGGCGCGAGGCCCAGGGAGGCGCCGACGCCGTTGAAGTCGCCGCCGAGCTTGAGCGTGGCCGAGGTCAGCACGACGGACCGCTCGCTGAACAGCTTCTCCCGCAGCAGCCCCGAGACCGAGAGCGGTGCGACGCGCAGGGACGCGCCGAAGCGGTCGTGGCGCTCGTACCAGACGACGTCGTACTCGGAGCCCTCCACGATGCGCTCGGCGACCGTGTGGATGTTCTCCACGGCGGCCAGTGCCTGCTTGCGGACGGCGTCCTCGTCCTGGACGGACTTGTCGCGGGTGTTGCCGATGGCCGTGATCACCGTGCGCGCGGCGTCACGGAGCGCCATCAGCGCGTATGCGAGATCCTCGGGGAGCTCCTCCAGCCGCCCGGGGAGGGCCAGCTCCATCAGCCGCTCGAAGCTCTCGGCGGCCGTCTGCAGCGCGTCCGCCGCCTTCTCGTCGACCAGCTTGGCCGATCGCCGCACGGCCCGGTTGACCTGGCCCGGAGTGAGCTCGCCGGTGGCGACGCCGGTCACGCGGGAGACCAGCTCGTGGGCCTCGTCGACGATCAGCACCTCGTGGCTGGGCAGCACCGGGGCGCCCTCGATCGCGTCGATGGCCAGCAGGGCGTGGTTGGTGACCACGACGTCCGCGAGCTTGGCGCGCTCCCGGGCGGCCTCGGCGAAGCACTCCGCGCCGTACGCGCACTTCGAGGCGCCGAGGCACTCGCGGGAGGTGACCGAGACCTGGGACCAGGCGCGGTCGGAGACGCCGGGGGTGAGGTCGTCGCGGTCGCCCGTCTCGGTGTCGTCCGACCAGTCGCGCAGGGCCAGCAGGTCCTTGCCGAGCTTGCTGGTCGGGGTGGCCGCCTCGAAGGGGTCGAAGAGACCCTCCTCCTCTTCCTGCGGCACTCCCTCGTGGAGGCGGTGCAGGCACAGGTAGTTCGACCGGCCCTTGAGCATGGCGAACTCCGGACGGCGGCGCAGCAGCGGCTGGAGGGCGTCGACCGTCCGCGGAAGATCGCGCTCGACGAGCTGGCGCTGGAGGGCGAGCGTCGCGGTCGCGACGACGACCCGCTCGCCGTGGGCCAGGGCCGGCACCAGATACCCGAGGGACTTGCCGGTGCCGGTGCCCGCCTGCACGAGCAGGTGGGAGTCGCCGTCGACCGCTTCGGCGACGGCTTCGGCCATGGTGACCTGACCCGGCCGCTCCGTGCCGCCGACGGCGGTGACGGCGGCGTGCAGCAGGTCGGCGAGGGAGGGCGAGGAGGAGGCAGTCATAGCTCTTCCACCCTAAGGGGCGGGACTGACATCTCTGTCTCGGTCACGAAGACCGAAGGGTTCCCGGGCGGCCCGTGAGCCGTCGGAACGCGATCACGGTGCCGTCGGATTCGGCCCGTACGAGTGACCGGTGGCGGGAAGGCCGGGTGCGGGGCCGCCGTGTCAGAGGACGCCGCGCAGGTCGCGGTCGCGGATCAGCAGGGCGGCACGCTTGGCCGGCAGGTCGATCTCGGCGCTCAGCCGGAAGCCGGCGCCGAGGAACGCGGCGATGGAGGGGACGTTGCGCAGATCCGGTTCGGCGACGACCCGGCGGCAGCAGGGCCGGTGGTCGAGGACGAGGTCGGCGACGGTCCGCAGCAGCAGGGAGCCGATGCCGCGGCCCCGGTCGGCGACCTGGCCGACGAGGAGGTGGAGCCCGGTGTCGTGCGGCCGGGCCGGGTAGTGGCGGGCGACCGGGTCGAGGTCCGCGCGGTAGACCTCCCAATAGCTCATGGGGACCCCGGCGAGCACGCCCAGGCACGGGACGCTGCGGCCGTCGCCGTCGAGCTGCGCGCGGAGGTGCGCCTCCGTGACGCTCTCGGGCCCGTCGAGCGCCCAGAAGGCGGCGACGGCGGGATCGTTCATCCACCTGCTGATGAGCCGCAGGTCCCGTTCCGGACGGACGGGTACGAGCTGGAACGTGCCCGCGGGCGTGTCGGCCGGCCCCCAGTCGGCGAGCGCGTCGAGGAGGTCGGCGGCGTGGCCGGGGACCCGGGCGTCGCCGGTGGCGGATGCCTCCGGCCGGTCGTAGGCGAAGAGCTCCAGGAGATCGTCGGGCAGCCTCAGTTCGAGGGTGTCGTCGGTGCTCGACGACGCGAGGGGATCGGTGGGCGGCACGGAGACGGTCTCCTCTCGGGGGATCCCATCGGGCTCGGGGTCCCGTGGGCCCCGGGGAGACCGGGGCCCACCGGCCCCGTACGCCCGGGGCCGGTGCTCTCACCCGGTCATCCGGCCGAGGCGGCAACGGGGTTGGCGACGGTGACGTAGACGGACTGGGTGTCGACCGGGCCGACGAGCTCGTCGAGTCCGTGCAGCCTGGTCAGCAGATTGGCCTTGCAGCGCAGGGTGGGCGCTTCGAGGAGGTGGGCGGGCAGGGAGGAGCGGGTCGCGGCCGGGCCGGTGGCGGCCGTCCCGAGGAAACGGCGGAGCGCGGCCAGCAGGACCCGCTCGTCGGCGAGCCGCTGGGCGCCGAACGCGCCGACGAGACCGAGGACGTTGTTGATGCCGAGGTAGTAGGCGAACCTCTCGTCGGCCACCTCGTCGGGGACGAAGGTGTCGCTGTCCGTGCCGATCCCCGGGAGGCGCCGGTCGAGCTCGGCGCGGTGGGAGGCGCGGAAGTAGTAGCCCTGGTTGTCGCGATAGCGCCCGCCGGCCGGCCAGCCGTCCCGGTCCAGGAGAACGAGCGTGTTCTGCTGATGGGCCTCCAGGGCGATGCCCGCCTCGCCGTCGAGCCAGAGCACGGGCCGGACGACCGCCTCCAGATAGCGCAGGAACCACTCCGCGGAGACGGCTCCGGCGGGCCGGCCGGTGCGGTGCGCGAGACGGGCCACGATGGCGGCGAGACGGGAGGACATCGTCCGGCTCCCGGTCGTTCCCGCCCCGCCGTCCGGCCACGGCCGGGGCGAGGTGAGACCCGCGACGCACACCGCGTCGTCGCCGGGGCCGAAGGGGTTGTGCCGGACGACGGCGTCCAGGCCGACGACCGGGGCGCCCTCCGGTGTGTCGACCGCGAGCCAGGCGGGGTCGCGGACGATGTCGAAGCCGAGGCCGCCGGCACACGCCGCGCGCCACCGGTCGGCGAGGCCACTGCGCAGCAGCCGGTGCACTTCGACGCCGCGCCGCAGCTCCTTGCGGAGGTTCTCCCGCCGGGAGTTGGTGATCCGCAGGCCGAGGGAGAGCTTGAGCATGGCGGGCGCGCCGGGCCGGTGAACGGTGCGCAGGGAGGAGGTGGGGTACCAGGGTTCGCCGAACGGGCCGACGTCATGGAGCAGTCCGGCCTCGAAGAGCCGTGCGACGGCGGGGCGGCTGCGGACGTCCCGTGCCTGCCAGGGGTGCAGCGGCAGGGGCACGGTCTCCGGTGGCAGCCGCAGCTGCGGTCCCGCGAGGCGGGCGGCGAGGGTGACGGCGTCGACGGCCCGGCCGCGCTCGGTCCACGCCGAGTCGGTGGCCAGCAGGGAGCGGTGGACCGCCAGCCAGTGCAGCGGGAAGGAGCCGCGCGTCTCCGGGGAGTAGCGGCGGGACTCGGCCTCGGAGAGTCCCTCGCGGCTCTTGGGCGTCGGGTGGAGGGGGTGGCCGAGCAGCAGGGACTGCTCGGCGTAGAGGAAGAGGTCCGCTCCGTCCGGGTCGGCGGGACCGCGGCGCCGGACGTCGAGGAAGTCCGCCGTGCGGCGCACCGAGTCCGCCACGCGGCCGACGAGTTCGGCGCTGCCCCGCGGGGGCGTGCCGCCCGCGTCACCGGCGCGGTGCGCGGCCTCGCGGGCGAGGAGGGCGGCCAGGGTGACGGCGTCAAGGGGCGGGGCGTCGGCGGGGGCGTGCGCCAGGGCTGGCGGGCCGAAGCGGTGCCAGCCGGTGGCGGACCAGTAGTGCAGGGGGACGCGCAGGGCGGTGCCGCTCGCCGCGAGCGGCAGGTGAAGGGCGGCTCCCTGGGGAGGGGCGATGTCGTTCTCCCGGACCCAGCAGCGCAGCAGGCCCTCGACGGTGGCGGCGTCCGCGGCGACCCCGGGGTCGGGGTGCTCCAGGGCGTCGGGGGCGGCGAGCCGGTCGACCTCCTGCTGGAGCGCCTGCTGCTCGTCGGTGAACTCGGTGGTCTTGCGCTGGAGCCTGCTGAGCTCGAAGGAGCCCTGGTTGAGCGCGGAGTTGAGGAGGAGCAGCGAGATCAGCCCGGAGCCGAGCAGCACCACCACCAGCAGGACGAACGGCGTGCGTTTCGCCCCGGCCGGGCCCGCGGCCCGCAGCCGGCCGAGCCGGGTGGCCCGGCCGCGGGCCGCGGCCGTCATGGGGCGTCCTCCCGGACGCGTTCGGCACCGCGCAGCCGGGCGGGGGCGGCCCGCCGGTTCTCGGCGACCTCTTCCTCGGTGGGCAGTTCGGCGCCGCGGGTGAGCAGCTTCAGGCGGGGCTGGTAGCGCTCGGGGACGACCGGCAGGCCGGGGGGCGCGGTGGTGGCGGCGCCGGCGGCGAGGACCTGCTTGACGATGCGGTCCTCCAGCGACTGGTAGGACAGGACGGCGATCCGGCCGCCGACGGCGAGCGCGGCGACGGCGGCGGGGATGGCCGCCTCGACGCTGGCGAGCTCGGCGTTGACCTCGATGCGCAGGGCCTGGAAGGTGCGCTTGGCGGGGTTGCCGCCGTGCCGCTTGGCGGCCTGCGGCAGCGCGTCGCGGATCAGCTCCACCAGCCGGGCGCTGTTGCTGAACGGCTGCTTGGCGCGCTCCTTGACGACGGCCTCGACGATCCGCTTGGCCTGCTTCTCCTCGCCGTAGCTGCGCAGGATGCGCACGAGGTCGCCGGGGGCGTAGGTGTTGAGGACGTCGGCGGCGCTGATGCCGGCCGTCTGGTCCATGCGCATGTCCAGCGGCGCGTCCTGGGCGTAGGCGAAGCCGCGGTCGGCCTCGTCCAGCTGCATGGAGGAGACGCCGAGGTCGAAGAGGACGCCCTGGACCTTGGGGATGCCGAGCCGCTCCAGGACGTCGGGCAGCTCGTGGTAGACGGCGCGCACCAAGGTGGCGCGGTCGCCGAAGGGGGCGAGGCGTTCGCCGGCCAGCTTCAGGGCCGTGGGGTCGCGGTCGAGGGCGACGAGCCGGGCCTCCGGGAACCGGGTGAGCAGCGCCTCGCTGTGCCCGCCGGCGCCGAGGGTGCAGTCGACGACGACGGCGCCGGGCTCGGTGAGAGCGGGAGCGAGCATGTCCAGGCAGCGCTGGAGCATGACGGGGACGTGTCGCGCGTTGCTGCTCATGCGCCCTTCTGAGATTCGGTGAGTCCGGCTCGGGCGCAGGCGTACGTACCGCCGGGTCCCCACCCGCCCCAAGGGGAAGCGGCCGGTCCGGCACCGGGGAAGTGGCGCCGGGCGACCGGGGAGCGGGAGGAGGCCGAGGGGTACGTTCGCGTCGCGCACGTGCGGTTCTTCGGTTCCAAGGGGAGCGTAGGGCCTCCCACTTCGCGCCACTTTAGTCCACTCGTCCCCTCGGTCAACCAACCGGCCAGCGCGTCCCGGCGCCGGTGTGGGGCAGGCGGGGGAGCCGCCGGGAGGGCGTTGGGTGATCACGGGCCACACCGGCCTCACCCGTACGGCCGCATGGCCGGTGACCTTGTGGCTTACCTCACAGCGGCCCATGTCAGGGCGGTTTTCTCGGCGGCGGAGCGGGCCGGTGCGGCCTTGGCCGACTACCTTCGTTCATATGTCGATATCCGCGTCCCAGCCGGCCCCCCAGAGCGCCGGCCACTCCCATGACCAGGAACACAGCACGGTCACCGACCGTCTCGTTCAGGCCAACGCCGAGTACGCATCCGCATTCACCGACCCGGGCATGGACGCACGTCCCGTCCTCAAGGTCGCCGTCGTCGCCTGCATGGACGCACGCCTCGACCTGCACGCCGCGCTCGGGCTGCAGCTCGGCGACTGCCACACCATCCGCAACGCCGGTGGTGTGGTCACCGACGACATCATCCGCTCACTGACGATCAGCCAGCGGGCACTGGGCACCCGGTCCGTGGTCCTGATCCACCACACCGGCTGCGGTCTGCTGACGCTGACCGAGGACTTCCGGCACGAGATCGAGGCCGAGGTCGGGCAGCGCCCGGCGTGGGCGGTGGAGGCGTTCAAGGACCTGGAGCAGGATGTCCGGCAGTCCATGCAGCGCGTACGGACCTCGCCGTTCCTGCCGCACACCGACGACGTGCGCGGATTCGTGTTCGACGTGACGACGGGTCTGCTGCGCGAGATCGACCCGCGCCACTGATTGTCCACAGGCGGTGACGGAACACCGCACAGGCGGCCAGAATGCGTACGTGGGTACCGCGGCCACCGTTCCCGGTGGCGCGGTGTCCGCATTTCGGGGTGGGCCGGTCCGGATTCCGGCCGGCCCGCAGGACGGGCCGAGGAGGGCCGGGTGACGACCTATGACGAACGAGCGAGCCTCAGCGATCTGACCACCACAGCCGAGCGGGTCCACAGGGCGGTGGAAGGCGTGATCGAGGGCAAGCCCGAGGTCGTCCGGCTCTCGCTGACCGTGCTGCTCGCCGAGGGGCACCTCCTGATCGAGGACGTGCCGGGGGTGGGCAAGACCATGCTCGCCAAGGCGCTGGCCCGGTCGATCGACTGCTCGGTGCGGCGCATCCAGTTCACGCCGGACCTGCTCCCCTCCGACATCACGGGGGTGAGCGTCTTCGACCAGCAGCGGCACGAATTCGAGTTCAAGCCGGGCGCGATCTTCGCGCAGATCGTGATCGGCGACGAGATCAACCGCGCCTCGCCCAAGACCCAGTCGGCGCTGCTGGAGTCCATGGAGGAGCGGCAGGTCACCGTCGACGGCCACAGCTACGAGCTGCCCAGCCCTTTCATGGTGGTGGCCACGCAGAACCCGGTCGAGATGGAGGGCACCTACCCGCTGCCGGAGGCCCAGCGCGACCGCTTCATGGCCCGGGTCTCCATGGGCTACCCCAGCCCGGAGGCCGAGCTGCGCATGCTGGACGCGCACGGCGTCGTCCCCCCGCTCGACGACCTCCAGCCGGTCGCGCACGCCCACGACATCCTCAAGCTCGTCGACGCGGTCCGCACGGTGCACGTCGCCGAGGCCGTCCGGCGGTACGCGGTCGACCTGGTCACCGCCACCCGCCACCACCCCGAGCTCAGACTCGGCGCGTCGCCGCGAGCGACGCTCCACCTGGTGCGGGCCGCGAAGGCCGCGGCGGCCCTGGCCGGCCGGGAGTACGTGCTCCCCGACGACGTCCAGGCGCTGGCCGTGCCCGTGCTGGCACACCGGCTGCTGCCCACCGCCCAGGCCCAGCTCAGCCGCCGCACGGCCGAGCAGGTCGTCGTCGAGATCCTCCAGCGCACCCCGGTGCCCGACCCGTCCGCCCCGCACCGGCGGCAGCCGCAGGGCCATCAGCCGCCGCCGGGTCCGCGGAGGCTGTGATGGACCGGGGGGAGAGCGTTCCGCCGGCCGCCGGCAGCGGCGGCCGTGAACGGGAGGCCAGGAGCGGCCTGTGGGCCGCGCTCGGCGGGCTGACCACCCGCGGCCGCTCGTTCCTCGCCGCGGGCGTCGCCGCGGCCGCCTGTTCGTACGTCCTCGGCCAGTCCGACCTGCTGCGGGTCGGGCTGTTACTGGCCGCGCTGCCCCTGGTGTGCGTGGTCGTGCTGCACGGCACCCGGCACCGGATCACCGGCAGCCGGCGGCTGTCGCCCGCCCGGGTGCCCGCCGCCGCCGAGGCACGGGTCCACCTGCGCGTCGACAACGTCTCCCGGCTGCCCAGCGGCCTGCTGATGCTCCAGGACCGGGTGCCGTACGTCCTGGGGCCCCGCCCCCGCTTCGTCCTGGACCGGGTGGAGCCCGGCGGCCGGCGCGAGGTGGCCTACCGGGTCCGCGCCGAGCTGCGCGGGCGCTATCCGCTCGGGCCGTTGCAGCTGCGGCTGACGGACCCCTTCGGGATGTGCGAGCTGACCCGCGGCTTCAGCGCGTACGACACCCTGACCGTCGTCCCGCGCGTCGACCCGCTGCCGGCGGCGCGCCTGGGCGGCGAGGCCACCGGCTACGGCGACGGGCGGCAGCACTCCCTCGCCCTGGCCGGCGACGACGACGTCATCCCGCGCGGCTACCGCCACGGCGACGACCTGCGCCGCGTGCACTGGCGCTCCACCGCGCGCTACGGCGAGCTGATGGTGCGCCGCGAGGAACAGCCGCGGCGGGCCCACTGCACGGTGCTCCTGGACACCCGTGGCATCGCCTTCGAGGGCGTGGGACCCGACGCGCCCTTCGAGTGGGCGGTCTCGGGTGCCGCCTCGGCGGCGGTCCACCTGCTGGAGCGGGGCTTCTCGGTGCGGCTGCTGACCGACACGGGGAGCTCGGTGCCGGGCTCCGACGGCCCGGGCGGCCGCACCGGCTCCTCCCCCGCCTCCGCCGACGCCGCGGGCCTGCTGCTGGACGCCCTGGCGGTGGTCGACCACTCCGACGGCGAGGACCTCTCCCCCGCCCACGACGTGCTGCGCGGCGGCGGCGGAGGGCTGCTGGTGGCGTTCCTCGGCGCGCTGGACGACCAGCAGACCGCGCTGGTCGCGCGGATGCGCCGGCGCAGCGGCACGGCGGTCGCCTTCGTCCTGGACCCGGCCGCCTGGGCACAGGACGCGCGCGCCCGCGACCCGCGGGCCCGGCAGGAGGCCGAGGGACGGCTGCGCGTGCTGCGGGACGCGGGCTGGACGGCGCTCGCCGTGGCACCGGGCGCGGCACTGCCCGACC
>NZ_JAGGOL010000020.1 GCF_018614525.1 Streptomyces sp. ISL-11 | reverse complement strand
CGGCGGGGGCGGGGGCGTCTGCGGGGCCCCGGGCGGCGGAGGCGGGGGCTGCGGTGCTCCGGCCGGGGGCTGGGGCGCGTTCTGGGGTGCCTGGGGCGGGCCGAAGCCCGGCTGCGCCTGCGTGGGCTGCTGGGGCGGGTAGCCGTACGAGGGGCTCGGCGCGCCGAAGCCTCCGCCTGGCTGCGCCGGCGGGACCCCCGGCGGCTGGTTGGGCGGCTGGGGCGGCTGTGACATCAGCTTTCCTCTTTACGCGGGTCCATGGCCCGATCGGTCTCCCCCGCGATCCCAGTGGCCGAAAACCACCGGGAAGGAGCGAATCGGGCATGCATCCCGCCAGTCGGACGGCAGGCGAGCGGGTGTTCTTTCTATCACCCGGTACGAAGGTCGCACGGGCCGATCCCTGGGCTTTCCACCACCTGAGACCGGCCCGTGACGAGACTGTTGCCCCTTACACGCCCATCGTCCGCCCTGTCATGGATCAGCCCTCGTCGGCCAGTTCCAGCCACTTGAGCTCCAGCTCGTCGCGCTCGGCGGCGAGTTCGCGCAGCTCGGCGTCGAGCTTGGCGACGGCCTCGAAGTCGGTGGCCTGCTCGGCGATCCTGGCGTGGAGCTTGGTCTCCTGCTCGCTGATGCGGTCGAGGCGGCGCTCGATCCTCTGGAGCTCCTTCTTGGCCGCGCGGGCGTCACCGGCCGACTTCTGCTTGGCCGCGGCCGCCTCGGTCACCGCCGGGGCGACAGCGGGCACAGCAGCCTCGATGACCCGCTGCCGCCGTTCCAGATACTCGTCGAGGCCGCGCGGCAGCATCCGCAGGGCCTGGTCGCCGAGGAGCGCGTACACCTTGTCGGTGGTGCGCTCGACGAAGTACCGGTCGTGGCTGATGACGACCATCGAGCCGGGCCAGCCGTCGAGGAGGTCCTCCAGCTGGGTCAGGGTCTCGATGTCGAGGTCGTTGGTGGGCTCGTCCAGGAAGAGGACGTTGGGCTCGTCCATCAGCAGGCGCAGGATCTGCAGGCGGCGGCGCTCACCGCCGGAGAGGTCGCCGACGGGCGTCCACTGCTTCTCCTTGGTGAAGCCGAACTTCTCGCACAGCTGCCCGGCGGTCATCTCCCGGCCCTTGCCGAGGTCGACGCGGTCCCGTACCTGCTGGACGGCCTCCAGGACCCGCTTGGCCGGGTCGAGTTCGCCGACCTCCTGGGAGAGGTAGGCGAGCTTGACGGTCTTGCCGACGACGATCCGGCCCGCCGCGGGCTGCTGCTCGCCCTGCGTACGGGCCGCTTCGGCGAGCGCCCGCAGCAGCGAGGTCTTGCCCGAGCCGTTGACGCCGACGAGGCCGATCCGGTCGCCGGGGCCCAGCTGCCAGGTCAGGTGCCGGATCAGCTCCTTGGAGCCGGCCTGGATCTTGACGCCCTCCAGCTCGAAGACGGTCTTTCCGAGCCGGGAGTTGGCGAACTTCATCAGCTCGGCGGTGTCGCGCGGCGGCGGCACGTCGGCGATCAGCTCGTTGGCGGCCTCGATGCGGAAGCGCGGCTTGCTGGTCCGGGCGGGGGCGCCGCGGCGCAGCCAGGCGAGCTCCTTGCGCATCAGGTTCTGCCGCTTGACCTCCTCGGTCGCGGCGATGCGGTCCCGCTCGGCGCGGGCGAAGACGTAGTCGCTGTAGCCGCCCTCGTACTCGTGGACGGCGCCGCGCTGCACGTCCCACATGCGGGTGCAGACCTGGTCGAGGAACCAGCGGTCGTGCGTGACGCACACGAGCGCGGAGCGGCGGGCGCGCAGGTGGGCGGCCAGCCAGGAGATGCCCTCGACGTCGAGGTGGTTGGTGGGCTCGTCCAGGACGATCAGGTCCTGCTCGGCGATCAGCAGCTTGGCGAGCGCGATGCGGCGGCGCTCGCCGCCGGAGAGCGGGCCGATCACGGTGTCCAGGCCCTGCGGGAAGCCGGGCAGGTCCAGACCGCCGAAGAGGCCCGTGAGCACGTCGCGGATCTTGGCGCTGCCGGCCCACTCGTGGTCGGCGAGGTCGCCGATGACCTCGTGCCGGATGGTGGCGGCCGGGTCGAGGGAGTCGTGCTGGGTGAGGACGCCGAGGTGCAGGTGGCCGGCGTGGGTGACGCGGCCCTTGTCGGCGGTCTCCAGCTTGGCGAGGATGCGGATGAGGGTGGTCTTGCCGTCGCCGTTGCGGCCGACGACGCCGATCCGGTCGCCCTCGTTCACCCCGAGGGAGATGCCGTCGAGCAGTGCACGGGTGCCGTACACCTTGTCGACGGCTTCCAGATTGACGAGGTTCGTGGCCATTCCGCTCCTGCGCTTGTGCGTTTTCGGCGCTTGCCGGGTATCGGCTGTCCAGGGTAGTCGGCGCGCGCGGCTTCCCGCGGGGGGCGTCCTCACGGGGGCGGCCGGGGGCCGCCGCAGGTCAGTGATGTCCTCAATCTCCCCCAGCTACCGCTGGGAGGTGCCCCCAGACAGGCTCGAATGTGCTGGGACACGCCTGAGTCGTCCTGCGGGCGGGGTGAAAATCCAGCCCGTCCGGCGCTTGAGGACCGGGGTCCGGGGCGGAGCCCCGATCGGGGACCGCCGCCCCCTCAGACCGCTGCCGCCGCCACGGGGCGAACCCGTAGCGCCGCCCACACCGGCATCACCGTCGAGACCAGCGTCAGCGATACCGCCCCGGCCACCGTCACCCCGTAGATCGCCCACGGACCGGTCGGCAGGAAGCCGCCCGTGGCCGCCAGAGCGAACGGCACGAGCGCCGTCGCGGCCGCCACCGTGCCCAGGATCACGCCGATCGCCGCGACCAGCACCGCCTCCACGCTCATCATCCGCAGCACCTGGCCGCGCGTGGCCCCCGTGAGCCGCTGGAGGCCGAGCTCCCGGCGGCGGTCCCTGACGGAGATCACTGTCGTGTTGACGACGGACAGCGCGGTGTAGGCGACGAGCATGCCGGTGATGAGGTAGTTGATCGACGCCTGGGTGCGGGTGTCGCGGGCGTGCCCGTCGGCGACGCCGTCGCGGCCGGTGACGGTCAGGCCCGGGTGGTCCGCCGCCAGGGCGCCGAGAGCGGCCGTCAGCCGGTCCGGGGCGGTGCCGTCGGCCGCGCGGACGAGGATCCGGGCGGGCAGGCCGTGGAGGGTGTGCAGGGCCAGGAGGCCGACGGGGGTCAGGACGGATTCGTAGCCCGCCCGGGCCGGGAAGACGGCGACGACGCGGACGTCGACGGTGGCGCCGTCGCCCAGGCGCAGCCGCAGCGAGTCGCCGACGCCGCGGTGGAGGCGGCGCGCGGTGGCCTCGGGCAGGGCGGCCGTGGTGCCGCGCAGGGCGGTCAGGGTGCCGGCGGACGGCTCGACGGCGAGGGTGCGGTCGGCGCCGTCGGCGCTGACGCCCTGGAGGGCGGTGCCGTGCTTGTCCTGGTCGGTGTCGCGGGGGTGCTCGACGTAGCCGGTGCTGGTGACGTACGCGGTGGCGGCGGCCACGCCGGGCAGGGCGCGGACGCGGTCGAGGAGGGCGGGGTCGACGCCGCCGGCGGCGGAGGTGATGACGGCGTCGGCCCGCAGGCCGTCGGTGAAGGCCCG
Source organism: Streptomyces sp. ISL-11 (assembly GCF_018614525.1). GTDB lineage: Bacteria > Actinomycetota > Actinomycetes > Streptomycetales > Streptomycetaceae > Streptomyces. Next base: position 63,399 of record NZ_JAGGOL010000020.1, on the reverse strand, counting down.
TTCGGAGGCGTCGACGGAGGTGGTCTGGAGGTAGAGCATGCCGGTGGCGATGCCGCTGGCGAGCATGACCGGTGTGGCGACGGCGGCCGTACGGACGGCCCGGGCGCGGCAGTTGAGGACCGCGAACCGGCCGGCGGTGCCGGCCAGGAGGCGTACGGGCCACTGGAGCAGGACGGTCAGCGCCTTGGTCAGGGCCGGTCCGAGCAGGGCGAGGCCGAGGGTTGCGCAGATGACGGTGGGACCGGCGGTGGACGCGGCGACCGGGCCGCGCAGGACGAGCGCCGTGACGAGGGCGAGGGCGGCGGCGCCGGCGAGGAAGAGCGCCGCGAGGATCAGCCGGGGTGCGCTCGCCCAGCGCTGCCGGCCGGCGGCTTCGCCGAGGGCCTCGGTCGGCCGGATCCGGATCGCGCGCCAGGCGCCGAGGAGGCCGCCGGCCACGGCCGTCAGCAGCAGGGCGCCGGCGGCGGTCACGGCGGGGATCCAGCCCTGGCTGAACTCGACCGTCTCGTTGACCGTCCCGAAGCCGACGAGCCGGTCGAACAGCCACCGCCCGGCCAGGGGCCCGGTGAACCAGGTTCCCGCCGCCGCCAGGACCGTGATGAGCAGCGTCTCGCCGAGCACCAGGCGGCGGAGCTGGCGGCGGGTGGCGCCGATGGCACGGAGCAGCGCGAGTTCGCGGTGGCGCTGTTGCGCGGCGAGACCGACGGTGCCGCCGACGACGAAGGCGGCGGTGGCGACGGCGAGGCCGCCGAAGGCTCCGGCGAGCGCGATGAGGGAGGAGCCGCCCTCGATGACCTCCGGGTGTTCGGCGGCGCCGCGGTCGTCACCGGCGAGGACGGTGACGGGCCGCCCGTGGAGCGCGGCGGCGATCTTCCCGCGCAGGGCGGTGACGTCGGTGCCGGGTGCGGTGGCGGCGATGTCGGCGACGGCGCCCGGCCGTGCCGACAGGCGGTCGGCGTCGGCGGTGGAGAAGAACAGGGTGGGTTCGGGTGCGCCGCCGCCTCCGGCGGGGCGGGCGAGGCCGGTGACGCGGTAGGTGCCGGCGGTGCCGTGGGCGGCGATCCGTATCCGGTCCCCGACCGTGGTCCCGGCCGGTGCGAGGCGGGCGTCGAGGACGACATCGCCGCCGCGTGCGGGCGCGGTGCCGGTGGCGAGCGTGTACGGGGTGAGCGCGGCGGAGTCCCAGCCGTGGGCCTGGACGCGGTCGCCGGCGGGGAGCACGGCGGCGTCGAAGGTGCGCTCGCCGACGGCGGTACGGACGCCGGGCACGGCCCGTACGGTGTCCACGTCGGCGGCGTCGAGCTCGACGCGTTCGGCCAGGACCGCCTTCCTCTTGTGCTTGCCGTCGCCGGGGAGGGTGTACGAGCGGTCGCCCGTGACGACGAGGTCGGCGCCCGCGAGGCGGCGCGGCGGTGTGTTGTTGCGGATGCCGGTCTCCATGAGACCGCCGCAGGCCATGACGATCGTGGCGCCGAGCAGCAGGGCGAGGAAGGTGGCCGTGAAGGTGGCGGTCCGGTGGCGCAGCGAGCGCCGCGCGAGCTTTCCCATCATGACGCCCGGCCCGCCGTCCGGTTGTGAACCACCTGTCGTCCCTCCGCTGTTCCGATGTCGGGATCAACGCTAGGGAGCGGACGGGTGCGGGCCCATGGGAGCGACCGGCGTTCTCGGGGTGGGGTTGCCTCTACCCCTCTCGGGGGGTTCGTCCGGCGGCTTCGACCAGGAGCCAGCCGGTGGCCGCCATGAGGAAGGCGGCCGGGGCCGTCACGTGGACGGCGACGAGGAGGGCGGTGCGGCCCTCCAGGAGGTCGCCGAAGCCGACCATGGACAGGCCGAGGATGCCGAAGAGGGAGAGGGTGACGCCGGTCGCCGCCGCGGGGCCTTTGAGGTTTGCGGCGCGTCGCTGCGCGGAGCTTTGCCGCTGCGCGGGACTGCTTCGCTTCACGTCCCGCAATGGCCCGCTCCGATCCGTCCCCTTCCGTGGGTGGGTGGGGGAAGACGGTTTGGGTGACGGTGGTTGTTCCGCCTTTCGGAACGTCGTCACGAGGAGTGCGGTGACTGCCGCTGCCGCCGCTATGCGGAGGGGTGTTTGCGTCCACCACGCCGTCGTCGCCGGGGCCGGCAGCGCGATGTCCAGTGCCAGCATTCCTCCGTAAACCCCCAGCATCGCCGTCAGGTGCCAGAGGAATGCCGTCATGGCTATTCCGTTCGCCGCCACCACTCCGCGCCATACGCGTGGTCGGGCCACCAGGCGGGTCATGGGGGTGCGCAGCAGTTCCACCGCGCCCACCAGCCACAGGCCGTGGCAGAGCAGGGCCGCCGTGGGGGGTGCCATGTTGCTGATCCTCTCGCCGGGCATGCCGACCATGGACAGCGGGTACGGGCCCAGCGCCACCAGCGCGGTCGCGCCGGTCAGGCCGGCGGCGGCCAGGGCGGCCGGGCGGCGCAGGCGGCCGTCGGCCCGCAGGAAGCCGAGCTGATGGACGGCGAGCCAGACGAACGCGAAGTTCAGGAACTCCACGTAGGGCACGCCGGCGGCGAAGCGGAGTGTGTCGACGGCGGCCGCGGCGGCGACGAGGGCGGCGAACGCGCCCCAGCCGTAGCGCTCATGGAGCTTCAGCAGCGGTGGCGTGAAGGCGACCATCACCAGGTAGATGCCGATGAACCACAGGGGCTGGGCGACGAGCCGGGCGGCGACGTCCGTCAGGGCGCCATCGGTGCCAAGAAGTTGCACGGTGAGGGCGCCCGCGCCCCATACGGTGATGAAGAGCATCGTCGGGCGCAGGAGGCGCTGCAACCGGGCGCGCACGAATGCCGCGTACGCCGGTCCCTCGGTGCGGCGGGTGAAGGAGCGGTGGGACAGGGCGTGCGAGAAGCCGCCGACGAAGAAGAAGACCGGCATCACCTGGAGGACCCAGGTGAGCAGTTGGAGCTTCGGCTCGACGGCGAGGAGGTTGCCGACCCGGGTCCCGCCGTCGTCGGCGGTGACGGCCGCCATCAGCCAGTGGCCGAGCACGACGGTGCCGAGTGAGGCGACCCGTAGGAGGTCGATCGTCCGGTCGCGCCCGGCGGGGGTGGCCGCGGCGAGGTCGCGCGCGGTGGTTCTCTTGGCCATGGGGGCACGATGGCTTGCCGGGGGCGCGGGGCGCCACGGGGTGGGTACTCAGGGTGGGGTAGGTACGGATACTCAGGACGTGGGCCTTTCCCCTACCCGCCCCTTCCCGTAACTGGGGGCGAGCCCCCAGACCCCCGTTGTCCTCAATCGCCGGACGGGCTTGTTTTGGCTCGGCCTGTCCTCAAACGCCAAGCTTGAGCGAAATCAGCCCGTCCGGCGTTTGAGGACCGGGGTCCGGGGCGGAGCCCCGGGGCGGTGGCCGTCAGGCCGGCGTCACGACCGTCGCACCGGCGGCCGGACCGGACGTCACGCGTACCGCCCGGCACGTGCCGGAAGCCCGCAGCGCATCCGCCACCTTCTCGGCCTCCGCCGCGTCCGTCACCAGGAACGCCGTCGTCGGGCCGGAGCCCGAGACCATCGCCGCCAGGGCGCCCGCACCCGTGCCCGCCTCCAGCGTGGCGGTCAGGGACGGTCGCAGGGACACCGCCGCGGCTTGGAGGTCGTTCGTGACAGCGGCCGCCAGCGCGGCCGCGTCCCCGGCGCGCAGGGCGTCGATGAGGGCCGGCGACGGCTCCGGGTCCGGGACGTCGGCCGTCGTCGCGCCCGTACCGGCGACCTCCCGCAGGCGGTCGCACTCGCGGTAGACGGCCGGGGTGGACAGTCCGCCGTCGGCGACGGCGAAGACCCAGTGGAAGGTGCCGCCGACGGCGAGGGGGGTGAGGATCTCGCCCCGGCCGCGGCCGAGGGCGGCGCCGCCGACGAGGCTGAAGGGCACGTCGCTGCCGAGCTCGGCGCAGATGTCCAGGAGTTCCTCGCGGGAGGCCCCGGTGCCCCAGAGGGCGTCGCAGGCCAGGAGGGCGCCGGCGGCGTCCGCGCTGCCGCCGGCCATGCCGCCGGCGACGGGGATGTCCTTGTCGATGTGGAGGTGGACGTCCGCCTCGCGGCCGTGGCGGGCGGCGAGGGCGAGGGCGGCGCGGGCGGCGAGGTTGGTGGCGTCCAGCGGCACCTGTCCGGCGTCGGGGCCGGAGCAGGTGACGCGGAGGGCGTCGGCGGGGGTGGCGGTGACGTTGTCGTGCAGGCCGACGGCGAGGAAGACGTTGGCCAGGTCGTGGAAGCCGTCGGGGCGCAGGCCGCCGACGGCGAGCTGGACGTTGACCTTGGCGGGTACGCGGACGGTGACGGACGCGGTCACGGGGGACGGGCTCCTCGGGTCGGGTGGGGGTGCTACTGCTTGTTTTCCGCGATCGCCACGAATTCGTCCACGGTCAGCGATTCGCCGCGCGCCTGGGGGGAGATCCCGGCGGCAACCAGCGCGGCCTCGGCGGCGGCGGCCGAGCCGGCCCAGCCGGCGAGGGCGGCGCGGAGGGTCTTGCGGCGCTGGGCGAAGGCGGCGTCGACGACGGCGAAGACCTCCTGCCGGGTCGCCGTCGTCTCGATGGGCTTGGCCCGGCGGACGAGGGAGACGAGGCCGGAGTCGACGTTGGGCGCGGGCCAGAAGACGTTGCGGCCGATGGCGCCGGCGCGCTTGACCTCGGCGTACCAGGCGGCCTTGACGGAGGGGACGCCGTAGACCTTGGAGCCGGGCGGGGCGGCGAGCCGGTCGGCGACCTCGGACTGGACCATCACCAGGGTCCGCTCGATCCCGGGGAACTGGGCCAGCATGTGCAGCAGCACGGGGACGGCGACGTTGTACGGGAGGTTGGCGACCAGCGCGGTGGGCGCCGGGCCGGGGAGCTCGGTGACCTGCATGGCGTCGCTGTGCACGAGGGCGAAGCGGTCGGCGCGGGCGGGCAGCCGGGCGGCGACGGTCGCCGGGAGGGCCGCGGCCAGCACGTCGTCGATCTCGACCGCGACGACCCGGTCGGCGGCCTCCAGCAGGGCGAGGGTCAGGGACCCGAGCCCGGGTCCGACCTCGACGACGACGTCGTCGGGCCGCACCTCGGCGGTCCGGACGATGCGCCGGACCGTGTTGGCGTCGATCACGAAGTTCTGGCCGCGCTGCTTGGTGGGGCGTACCCCGAGGGCTGCGGCCAGCTCGCGGATGTCGGCGGGGCCGAGAAGGGCGCCGGAGTCGTCTGTGCTGGGGCTGGAGCTCACCCGTGAAGTTTACGGCCGCACACGGGCCACGGGGTCGCCCCCCGGGTGACGTAGAGCTTCTTGGCCCGGAAGGTCTGCTCGGAGGCGGGTGCGTCCTGCGGCCGTCCCTTGCCGCCGAGGCCCTGCCAGGTGCGGACGTCGAACTGGTAGAGGCCGCCGTAGGTGCCCGAGGGGTCGACGGCGTTCGGCCGGCCGCCCGCCTCGCACCGGGCGAGTCCCTGCCAGTTCAGGTGGTCCGTGCCCTGGACGGAGGTGGGCATGGCCCTGGTGCCGACCTTCACGATCTGGGTGCGGGGCTGCCGGACGGTCTCGGAGACGAGGCGCTGGGGCTTCTGCTTGACGCCGTTGACGGTGCGCAGCGCGTAGGTGATGCGTTCGACGCCCTTCTCGCCGCGCTGGACGACGACCTCGGTGCCCTTGTAGAGGGTGGGGTCGTCGCGGCGTTCGGTGGTGAAGTCGATGGGCACCTCGCGGGTCTCCTGGCCGCCGGTGATGCGCATGACGGAGATCGTCTGGCCTTCGCGCGGGAAGCTGTCGGGGTGGACGGAGGTGGTGTCCTGGCCGCGCAGGGTGATGCCGGCCTGGTCGATGGCCTCGCGGACGGTGGCGGCGTTGGTGCGGATGGTGCGCTCGCGGCCGTCGGCCATGAAGGTGACGGTCCGCTCGGTGCGGACGTCCAGGTCGAGGCCGTGCCGGGGCAGCTCGGCGGAGCGGTCGGTGGAGAGGTAGGCGCCCTCGGCGCGGACGCCGAGCTGGCGCAGGGCGCCGGCGACGGTGCGGGCGGTGGTCCACACCCGGTGGTGCCGGCCGTCGAGGGTCAGCGCGACGGGGCGCCCGTAGCGGACGGTGATCTCGTCGCCGGGGGCGAGGTCGTGGCCGTGGCCGGGGGTGACGGCGTCGTGGGCGCCGATGGCCATGTGCTCGTCGGCGAGGAGTTCGTCGACGTCGTCGGCGAAGGTGTGCAGGGTGCGGGAGCGGCCCTCGACGTTGAGCCGGACGGTCTTGTCGCTGGCGATGAAGGCGGTGGTGCCGCCCGCGAGGAACACCACGACGAGGGCCTGCGGCAGCAGCCGGCGCAGGGCGTCGGGGCGGTCCCCGGGGCGCTTGCGGCGGGCGGCGCGGCGGGTGCCGGTGCCTTCGCCGGCGTCGTCCTGCGGGCGCGGGACGGCGGCCTGGCGGGGCACGTGCGGCAGGTCGGGCGGGCCGGGCAGGTCCGGCAGCTCGGGCAGGTCGGTGGGGAGCCCGGCCGGGAGGTCGTCGGTGAGCTCGGGGTGGGCGAAGGCCACGGCCTCGCGGGGCTCGGGCAGGAAGGGGTCGTACAGGCCGAGCGGCGGTTGGTATATCCAGTAGGGCTCGGCGGGCGCGTCGTAGGGCTCGTACGGCGCGCGGTGCTGCTCGTGCGTGTCGTACGTGTCGTACGCGGTGTAGTGGTCGGAGGGTTCGTACGGGTCGTAGGGCCCGTACGGGTCATACGGCGGTGCTTCCGCCGCACCGCGGCGTGCGGCGCGGGGGCTGCCCGGTGCATGAGTCACGTGACACTCCCCTGGGTCGAGCTTCGGCCCGGGACTGTAGCGGAGGGAGTGTCACTCTCCAAAGTCGGATAAACACAGGGTGTCGCGGCCGGTGCGGTTCAGTATCCGAACGCGCGGGCGGTATTCGCGGCGACCGCCGTGGCCAGGGCGTCGACGTCGAGGTCCCGGTAGTCGGCCATGGCGCGCAAGGTGACCGGAATGAGGTACGGCGCGTTGGGCCGTCCGCGATAGGGCATGGGGGTCAGGAAGGGCGCGTCGGTCTCGACGAGCACCCGGTCCAGCGGGGCGACGGCGAGGGCGTCGCGCAGGTGCTGGGCGTTCTTGAAGGTGACGTTGCCGGCGAAGGAGAGGTAGTAGCCGGCGTCGGCGCAGGTCCTGGCCATGTCGGCGTCGCCGGAGAAGCAGTGGAAGACGACCCGTTCGGGGGCGCCTTCCTCCTTCAGGACGCGCAGGACGTCGGCGTGGGCGTCGCGGTCGTGGATGACGAGGGCCTTGCCGTGGCGCTTGGCGATGTCGATGTGGCGGCGGAAGGAGTGTTCCTGCGCGGCCATGCCCTCGGGGCCGGTGCGGAAGAAGTCGAGGCCGGTCTCGCCGACGCCGCGTACGTGCGGCAGGGCGGCGAGGGCGTCGATCTCGGCCAGGGCCGCGTCGAGGGCGGTGTCGCCGCCGGGCTCGCGGGCGCCCTGGCGCGACCAGTTGTCGGGGTCGCCCAGGACGATGCGGGGCGCTTCGTTGGGGTGCAGGGCCACGGTGGCCCAGACGCTGTCGTGGGCGGCGGCCGTCTCGGCGGCCCAGCGGGAGCCGGCCACGTCGCACCCCACCTGGATCACCGTGGTCACGCCGACGGAAGCCGCCTTGGCCAGTGATTCTTCCACGCCTTTACCGGGGGCCCCTCCCAGCGGTAGCTGGGGGAGCATGTCCAGATGGGTGTGCGAATCGGCGACGGGCACGTTCAGGGGCTCCGGGAGCGGCGGAGGGACGTCCTTGTCGTTCCGGTTCCGCTTGCCGCCGGTGTCGCCGCTGTTCGATGCTGTTGCCGCCATGACCGCGATTCTAGGGAGCGCGTGGCCCGGGGTTCACGCCCGGTGCCCGCTCACCGGCGGTGCTGGAAGGGGTGCAGGATGTCCGACAGGTGCCAGTGCCGCTCGTGCGGGGTGCTGTCGGCGGGCTCGGGGCCGCCCGCGTGGACCGGGCCGGCGGGAGCCTGTTCGGTGGCGGGTACGGCCCGCTGGGCGGGGCGGTGCAGGGCGTCGGCGATCTGCTTGACCCGGCCGGACCGCATGATGCGCACCACGTGCTCACCGCAGTTCAGGCAGGTCGGGTGGGTCAGCGGCGAGGTCACGCGCTGACCGTCCGCGTAGTAGATGACGAAGGGCCGGCCCTCGGCGTCGGTGTGGTGCGTTATCTCGTACGACTGTTCCCACCCGTGCCCGCACCGCATGCAGGCGAAGGCGTACGACTCGTGCGCCGGCTCGGGTGCGCCGGGCTCGGTGACCGGGTGCGAGCCGGTCATCGCTTGGACACCGTTCGAGGTTCCTGCGAACTCGCTCATGGCAGCTCCTCTTGTCCTGAGGACAAGTCTCTCCGGGATGGACGTCCCACACCCAGGGAACGCCTTTCCCGGCGATGACGCAGCAGCCTCTCCTCCGAATTGGGAGGAACTTGGCGTCGCACTGCCCAAAATGCCAGGCTGCCAGGCCTAAGCTTTGCCTTTCACGATAGCCCTTTACCTTCTGATGGGCCCTGCTGTACAGCGGCGTTTTTGGCCGCGACGACGGCGTCGAAAACCTCCCGCTTGGGAAGCCCCAATTCCGCCGCGACGGCCACGATGGCCTCCTTGCGGCGTTCCCCGGCCTCTTCCCTGACCCGCACCCGGCGGACCAGCTCGGCGGCGTCGAGGTTCTGCGGGCCGGGCTCGGGGGCGCCCTCCACCACGATGGTGATCTCGCCGCGCACGCCCTCGGCCGCCCAGGCGGCGAGCTCGGCGAGCGGGCCGCGCTTGACCTCCTCGTAGGTCTTGGTCAGCTCCCGGCACACCGCGGCCCGGCGGGTGGCGCCCAGCACCTCGGCCATGGCGGCGAGGGTGTCGTCCAGCCGGTGCGGCGCCTCGAAGTAGACGAGGGTGCGGCGCTCGTCCGCGATCTCCCGCAGCCGCCCGAGCCGCTCCCCCGCCTTGCGCGGCAGGAAGCCCTCGAAGCAGAACCGGTCCACGGGCAGCCCGCTCACCGCGAGCGCCGTCAGCACGGCCGACGGCCCCGGCACGGCCGTGACCTTGATGTCCCGCTCCACGGCGGCGGCCACCAGCCGGTAGCCGGGGTCGGACACCGACGGCATCCCCGCGTCGGTGACCAGCAGCACCCGCGCCCCGCCGGCCAGTGCCTCGACGAGCTCGGGCGTACGGGCCGACTCGTTGCCCTCGAAGTAGGACACGACCCGGCCGGTGGTGTGCACGCCCAGCGCCTGGGTGAGGCGGCGCAGCCGCCGGGTGTCCTCGGCGGCGATCACCTCGGCGGCGGCGAGCTCGGCGGCCAGCCGCGGGGGCGCGTCGTCGACGTCACCGATGGGGGTACCTGCGAGTACGAGCGTTCCAGTCACAGCCCCATCCTCGCAGGGTCGGGCGGTGGCGCCGCCCCTGGTGGCCCCGGGCCCGCCGAGGGGAGACGCTGGAGGTGCACCTTCGGACCTCCCCGAGGAGGTGAGACGCATGCCGAAGGTATCGAAGGAGAGCGCCGCCCAGGTCCAGGACCACGGGCAGGTGCTGGACCGGCACGAGGACATCGACGGCTACACGGTCAATTTCGTGACCTTCCGTGAGGACGTCGACGGCACCCTGCTGCTGCGGGGCCTGCCCGACGACCAGTGCGCCTGCCCGCACTGGGGCTACGTCCTCAAGGGCCGGGTGACCTACCGCTACCCCGACCACGAGGAGGTCTTCGAGGAGGGCGACGCGTTCTACCTCCCGCGCGGCCACGTACCGCTGGCCTCCGCGGGCAGCGAGATCGTGCAGTTCAGCCCGACGGCGGAACTCCGGCTGACGGAGGCCGCCATCGAGGAGAACCTGCGGCGGCTGAGCGCGGGCTAGGCGTCCGCCGGTCAGCTTTTGGCGCGAGCCACCTCGCCCGCCCGCTCGGCCAGCTCGCGTACCGCGCGGGTGGTCGCGTACTGCCGGACGCGGCGCCGCATCGTGTCGAAGTGCTCGTCACCGCGCGCGGACGAGAGCTGCACGTAGTCGTCCAGGAAGGCGTGCCACGTGGCACACGCAGCCTCGACGTGCCCCAGATCGAACTGGCGCTGCGCCAGCAGTCCGTTCGAGTGGACGCGGCCCTGGCGCTGCTGCCGGGGCTGGGCCTTGAGGGATTCCCGCATGGCGCGGATGGATCCTTCGAGGTCCTTGCACTCGTAGAGCACGTGCGAGACGTGGAACTGGTAGGCGCTGGTGTCATAACCGCCGATGGCCTCGCGCCGCGAATCCGCCTTCGACAGCGCGGCCTCCGTCTCCCGAAGACGGGTGAAGGCGGTGTGCCGGTCCCCGGTCATCGACGCCGCGTGGGCCTGCTGCCCGGCGAGGAACGCCTTCAGGCGTGGTCCGGCCTTCGGCGATGCCTCGGCTGCGGCGTCGGCCAGTTGCAGAGCTTTCGCGCCGTAGCCGAGGTTCGACGCCTGGAGGCTCATGCCGCGCAGGGTCCGGCAGTACGTGATGTGGTCTTCCGCCGCCCCGGCCAGCTTGAGCGCCTTGGTGTAGTAGCGCTGGCCGAGGCCGTGCTCACGCTCGTACATCGCCATCCAGCCCGTGAGGTACACGAGGTCGGAGGCGGCGGCCAGCATGTCCTTGCGGATCTTCTCCGGTGCCGATGCCTTCAAGTAGGGGGCGACGGTGTTGACCAGGAAGGCCGCTGCCATGGGCCGGGCGTGGCCACCGCCGAGCTCGTCCAGGATGTCGGCGATCTTCTCGGTCATGGTGCGGACCGTGGTGACCTCCGCTTCACCGATGCGCACGGTCCGGCCGGTGCTCGCGTGAGCCGCGCGCCCGGCGAGGTCCGGGAAGAGCGGAACGGCCAGCGCCGCCGAGTACATGCCTGCGGTGAGGACCCCCCTCCGGGACGGGTCCATATCGGCCCTTCCCACGTCGACGAGCTCTTCGAGGGTGTCACCGCTCGCGCCGGGCGGGGGCGGGGCGAAGCCGGCCTCCGCGTGGGTGACCGGTCCTTTCAGCCGCCGTGAGAGGGCTTCGAGCACGATGGGCCTGACCTGGGCCCGTGGCATCGTTCCGGACAGCCAGTGCGAGACGGCGGACTGGTCGTAGCGCAGTGACAGGCCGGCCTCGACGCCGGTTCGATTGACCGCCGTGGCGAACTGGGCCCGGGACCACCGCGTGTCGTCCAGCAGGTCCGCGAGGCCGGTGTTCGGGGTTCGTGGGCTGCTCGCCATGCTCAACTCCCGCCGACTTTCATGGCTTTCACATTCACGCCTCCCTCTCACGGTACCGGCCGGGCCCCTTTCCGTAGTTACCTCGGCATGCGAACAGATCTCTATGAGGGAGCCCGTTCATGAACTCAGCCGCGACGACGCCCGGCGCCGACCGCTTCACGGCGGAGATGCGCCACGCCCTTACCGATGCCGTCGGCCGCGCCTTGGCGCCCTCCGCCGTCCTGCCGCGCGCCGAGGCCGTGGAGGACCTCACCGAACGGTTGCGGAGCTTCGTCACTCGGCTCGTACCGCACGTCGAGGACCGCGCCCGCCGCATGGACCACGGCACGGCCGAGTGGCACCAGGCGAGGTCGGCGCTGTCCGAAACCCGCCGCGTACTCGGCGCGGGGCCCGGCACGGGCCTGCGGTCGGCCGTCGGTCACATGCAGGATCTCGGCCGCGTCTGCCACCGTCTCCGGTGTCACCTGCCTCTCGACGCCTGATCACCCCACCGCCTGATCACCCCACCGGTGGGCACGGACGGTGTACGACGTGCGGTCGCCCGTCGTCACCCAGGTCGACGACGGCAAGGTGCCCGCCGGGGGAACGGGCACGGTACCGACCAGTTCCATCAGCGCACCCGACGCGGTGTTCACGATGCTCGCCGAAGCGGACCTCCACCCCGGGCAGCACGTCCTGGAGGTGGGATCCGGCACGAGCTGCAACGCCGCACTCATCGAATACCGGGTCGGCCCCGGGAACGTCACGACCGTCGAGATCGACCCCGCGCTCGCCGAAGCCGCCCGCACCACGCTGCGTGCCGCCGGGTACGGCACCGCCGTCATCACGGCCGATGGCGAGCAGGGCCACCCGGCCGCCGCACCGTACGACCGCCTCCTGTCCACCGCCTCCGTGCTGCGCGTTCCCCGCGCATGGGTGGCACAGACGCGCCCGGCGGGTTGGGCCGGAGATTTTCGACTTCGGCCTGACCGTCACGGGGAGTGGTTCCACGGTGTGGCTCGGAACGGAGAAGGAGACCGTACGCTGACGCCTCGCCGGGGGCCGCGCGCGGCGCGCCGGGGATTCGCACAGGCCGGTTCCCTACGATGGCGCGGTGACCAGTGACACCGCGACCCGGGCCCGGCAGGGCGAGACGGCAGACGAGCAGCAGCCTCCGTGGCAGCGCAGACTCCGCCGGTTCGGCTATGTGGAGGGGCGGCGGCCGGGCGTGCGCGAGCGGCTCGTGCCGCCGTTCCCCGGGGAGCGGGCGCGGAGGTGGACCCGCTGGTCGGGGTGGGCCGGACCGCTGGCCGTGGCGCTCTTCGCGGGGCTGATCCGCTTCTGGCACCTGGGCAGCCCCAAGGCGGTGATATTCGACGAGACGTATTACGCGAAGGACGCCTGGGCGCTGTGGAAGTACGGCTACGAGGCGAAGTGGCCCGACGACATCAACGACAAGGTCCTCGGCGGCTGGAGCGACGTCCCCGACGCGCCGGGCTACGTGGTGCACCCGCCGGTGGGCAAGTGGGTCATCGGCGTCGGTGAGTGGCTGTACGGGCTGAATCCGTTCGGCTGGCGTTTCGTGGTCGCCGTGCTCGGCACGCTGACGGTGCTGATGCTGTGCCGCATCGGACGCCGGCTGTTCCGTTCCACCTTCCTGGGCTGCCTCGCCGGTGCCCTGCTGGCGGTGGACGGGCTGCACTTCGTGATGAGCCGGACCTCGCTGCTCGACTCGGTGCTGATGTTCTTCGTGCTGGCGGCGTTCGGCTGTGTGCTGGTGGACCGGGACAAGGCCCGGGCGCGGCTGGCGGCGGCGCTGCCGGAGGGCGACGACGGGCTCGTACGGCCGGACGCCGCGGTCGGCGGCCGGCTGGGGCTGGGGTGGCGGCCGTGGCGGCTCGCCGCGGGGGTGTTCCTGGGGCTGGCCTGCGCCACGAAGTGGAACGGCGTGGTGTACCTGGCGGCGTTCGGGCTGCTGATGGTGGTGTGGGACATGGGCGCGCGCCGCGTCGCCGGTGCCCGCGTCCCCGCGCTCGCCGCGCTGCGCCGTGACGTGCCGTGGGCGTTCCTGTCGACGGTGCCGGTGGCCGTGGGCGTCTACCTGGCGTCGTGGACCGGCTGGTTCGCCAACAGCGGTACGTACAGCGAGAAGGACGGCTGGCGGCACAGCGGTTACTACCGGCACTGGGCGGAGACCGAGGGCGGCCACAGCCCGGACGGGTTCCTGGCGGGTGTCCTCAATCCGCTGCGCAGCCTGTGGAAGTACGAGCGCGAGGTGTGGGACTTCAACACCACGCTCTCCTCGCCGCACACCTACCAGTCCAACCCGTGGAGCTGGCTGGTCCAGTCCCGTCCGGTCTCGTACTTCTACGAGTCGCCGGCGCCCGGCACGGACGGCTGCCCGACGGACACGGCCGACAAGTGCGCCCGCGAGGTGCTCGCGCTGGGCACCCCGCTGCTGTGGTGGGCGGCGTGCTTCGCGCTGCTGTACCTGCTCTACCGGTGGGCGTTCCGGCGTGACTGGCGGGCGGGCGGCGTGCTGTGCGCGGTGGCGGCGGGTTATCTGCCGTGGTTCCTGTGGCAGGAGCGGACCATCTTCGTGTTCTACGCGGTGGTGTTCGTGCCGTTCCTGTGTCTGGCGGTGGCCATGATGATCGGGGCGATCCTGGGGCCGCCGGGGTCCTCGGAGCGGCGCCGGGTGGTGGGGGCGATCGGCGCGGGCACGCTGGTGCTGCTGATCGCGTGGAACTTCATCTACTTCTTCCCCCTCTACACCGGGCATCCGATCCCGATGGAGGCGTGGCGCGACCGGATGTGGTTCGACACCTGGATCTGACCCTCTGAGCTGACGCTCCATCAGGAGCCATGGCGGAGCCGGTGATTCCGGGGTGGTGGATTCCGGCCATCCCGGTCCCTCGTGTCATTCCCGTCCCGTACAGTGCCGAATCGGAGGTTTTAATCGAGTGATTAAGACCTGGGTGGGGACCGGGAGGGGACTGACTTATGCACAAGGGTGCGAAGATCGCGCTGGGGGGCGTCGCCGCCGCGATGGTGGGGGCGGCCGGGCTCGGCGCGTACAACCTCGTCGACGCGGTCACGAACCCGTCGTCCACCCACGGCAAGGCCGCGCCGGTGAAGACCGGGCCGCCGACGGACGGCGAGATCGACAGGACCGCCCGTGAGTTCCTCGCGGCCTGGGAGGCGGGCGACGCGGCCAGGGCCGCCGAGCTGACCGACAACGTCCCGGCGGCGACCACCGCCCTGACCGGTTACCGCGAGCAGGCCCACGTCGAGAAGGTGGAGCTCAAGCCGGGGACCGCCGCCGGCGCCAAGGTGCCGTTCTCCGTCACCGCACAGGTCCACTTCGGGGAGCAGCGCTCCACCTGGTCGTACGAATCCTCTCTCGTCGTCGTCCGCGGCACGACCAGCGGCCGCGCGCTGGTGGACTGGCAGCCCTCCGTCGTGCACCCGCAGCTCGCGCGCGGCGAGACGCTGAGAACCGACGCCGGCGCGGCCCCGGAGATCACCGCCGTCGACCGCAACGGCACCGCGCTGGACGCCAAGGACCATCCCTCGCTCGTGGCCGTTCTGCCGGAGCTGCGCAGGCGGTACGGTCAGCAGGCCGGCGGCGTGCCCGCCGTGAGCGTCCGGGCCGCGGTCCCGAAAGAGGCCCCGGGCGCGAACGGAGGCGCCGCCGAGCCGAAGACCCTGCACGTGGTCTCCAAGGGCAAGCCCGGCCGGCTGACGACCACGCTGGACGCGGACGTGCAGCGCGCCGCCGAATCGGCGGTGGCCGGCCGCACCGACGCCTCCGTCGTCGCGCTGAAGGCCGGCACCGGCGAGATCCTGGCGGTGGCCAACTCCAAGAAGACGGAGTTCAACACCGCGCTGCTGGGCCAGACCGCGCCCGGCTCCACGATGAAGATCGTGACGGCGGCGATGCTCCTGGAGCAGGGCAAGGCGGCACCGGACAAGCCGCTGCCGTGTCCGAAGTACGCCACCTACGGCATGCGCTTCCACAACGTCGAGGGCAGCGAGAACCCCTCCGCGACCTTCGCGCGGGACTTCGCGGACTCCTGCAACACCGCCTTCATCTCCCTGGCCGGCGATGTGCCCGACGGCGCCCTCGCCGCCGAGGCCAAGGACGTCTTCGGCCTCGGCCTGGAGTGGAAGACCGGCGTCGCCTCGTTCGACGGCAGCGTGCCGGCCGACACCGGCTCCGGGAAGGCCGCCGCGATGATCGGCCAGGGCCGGGTCCAGATGTCCCCGCTGAACATGGCCTCCGTCGCCGCGACCGTCCGCGACGGCGCCTTCCACCAGCCCTACCTAGTGGCCCCCTCCGTCGACGACCGCGAACTCGCACGGGCGCCGCGCGCACTGCCCGCCGCGGTCGCGCAGCAGCTGCGCTCGATGATGCGGCTCACGGCGACGTCGGGTACGGGCGCGAAGGCGATGTCCGGGCTCGGCGACGACATCGGCGCGAAGACGGGCTCCGCCGAGGTCGACAACCAGGCCGCGCCCAACGGCTGGTTCACGGGCTACCGCGGCGACGTCGCCGCGGCGGCCGTCGTCCCGCAGGGCGGTCACGGCGGCGACTCGGCGGGCCCGATCGTGGCGGCGGTGCTGCGGGCGGGGTGACGGTTCGGCTGCGCCGGGCGGGGTGGTGACGAACCGCCCCGAGCGGAGCGGGTCGGCTGCGCCGGGCCAGGTGGTGACGGGACCCGGGTGCCGCGGGACCCCCGCGCGGCGGGGCGCGAGCGGCTGCGCCAGGCCAGATGGTGAAAAACCGCCCGGGCGGAGCGGGTCGGCTGCGCCGGGCGGAACGCGGGCGAAGGCCCGCGGACGCGGGGAACCACAGCGCGCGGAGCCGGAACGGCTGTGCCGCGCCGAAGTGGTGAGGCCCCCCGAACGCGGGGACCACGGCGGAGCCGGAACGGCGGCGCCCGGTGGGCTGCGGGCGATCACCCGGACCGGGTTGCCGACCACCGCGCGCGTGACCCGCGGGGGCGGATGCCGGTCGGCGCGCCGACGGCGGCCGGGGCGTGGGTGCCGGCCGGCACCCACGCGACCACTCGAACGGGGACGCCGACCAGCACGCCGGCTGCGGCCGCCGCGCCAGTACGCCCGCCGCGCAGGCAGCACCCGGAGCGCGGCCATCAACCCTGCGCGGGCGCACACCGCGTGACCGGCACTACAGCGGGCCCGCCCACGCGGCGCTAGCGTCAAGGGCCATGAGCACTCCGGTACACATACGGGTCGTGGTCCCGACGGCGCGCGAGCGCGCCGCGTGACGCCGCTGGTCGCCGCGGCGGTTCTCATCGCCGCGGTGGCGCACGCCAGTTGGAACGCCATCGCGCACGGCATCAAGGACCAGCTGCTCGCCTTCACCCTCGTGGGTGGCGGTGGTGCCGTCTGCGGGCTGGCGCTGCTGCCGTTCGTGCCGGCGCCGGCCGGTGACGCCTGGCCGTACCTGCTGGCCTCGGCGGTGCTGCACGTCGTCTACCAGCTACTGCTCATGCGGTCGTTCACGCTCGGCGACTTCGGGCAGATGTACCCGATCGCCCGCGGCAGCGCACCGCTGGCGGTCACCGTCCTCGCGGCCTCCTTCGCCGGCGAGGTCCCCGGCTCCTGGCAGCTGGCGGGCGTCGCCGTCGCCTCGGCGGGGCTGGTCGGCGTCGCGCTGTGGGGCATCCGCGGCTCGGGCGCCCGCCCGCACTGGCCTGCCATCACGGCGGCGCTCGCGACCGGCCTGGCCATCGCCTCGTACACGGTCGTCGACGGCCTGGGCGTCCGCGCCTCCGGCTCACCGCTGGGCTACATCGCCTGGCTGATGATCCTCGAAGGACTCGCCATCCCCGCCTGCGCCCTGGCCGTCCGCCGCGGCCGGCTGCTGTCCGAGCTGCGCCCCCACGCGGCGCGCGGCCTGCTCGGCGGGGTGCTGTCCCTCTTCGCGTACGGGCTGGTCCTGTGGGGCCAGACCCGCGCGGCGCTCGCACCCATCGCCGCGCTGCGGGAGTCGTCGATCATCGTCGGCGCGGCGATCGGCGCGGTGGTCCTGAAGGAGCGCTTCGGTGCGCCGAGGATCGCGGCGGCGGGACTGATGGTGCTCGGCATCGGGCTGATGCTGCACGCGGGGTGAGGGCAGTCCGAGGACCCCGCCGTCCCGGCACTCGATCAGCACGCCTCCCCGGGGCCCTTGACCGCCTGCCACCACCCCGCGTTGCGGGCCAGCATCCCGCCGTCCACGGGGAGGGTGACGCCCGTGATCCATGAGGCGTCCGGTGAGGCGAGGAAGGCCACCGCGGCGGCGATGTCCTCGGGGCGGCCCACCCGGCCCAGCGGGTAGAGCGGGGCGGCCCGTTCCAGCGTCGTCTCACGGCCGTGCCAGTTGGGGGTGTCGACGGTGCCGGGCGCGACGAGGTTGACGCGTACGCCGCGTGCCGCGCACTGGCCCGCGACGGTGCGGGTGAGGCTGGCCAGGCCGGCCTTGGCGGCGCTGTAGGCGTGGTTGCCGAAGTCCTGTTCGGCGTTGACCGAGCCGATGCTGACGACACTGCCGCGGCCGCCGGCGGCCGCCAGGTGCGGCATGGCCGCCCGTACGCAGCGGAAGGCGCCGGTGAGGGTGATGTCGAGGTCCCTCAGCCAGGTGTCGTCGGGCTGGTCCTCGACGAGCGGGGTGTCGGCGTGGCAGGAGAGGGCGTTGTTGACCAGGACGTCCAGGCGGCCGAAGCGGTCGACGGCGGTGGCGACCGCCGCCTCGACGGCCGCCCGGTCGCCGACGTCGCAGGCGAAGGACTCGGCCGTGAGGCCCGCGCCGCGCAGGCCGGCCGCGGCCTTCTCGGCGCGCGGGCCGTCCAGGTCGGTGAGGAGGACCCGCGCACCCTCCGACGCGAAGCGGCGGGCCGTGGCCTCGCCGATGCCCCGCCCGGCGCCCGTGATCAGTACCGCGTAGCCGTCGAAGCGCGCTGCCGTCATGCGGCAAGCACTACCCGGCGGTGGCCTTCGCAACCGCCCGCACCAGGGCCTGGGCCCGCGGGTCGGCGGTGACGTTCTTCTGGTGGCCGTTGGTGACGTAGCCGAAGGCGATGCCGGACTCGGGGTCGGCGAAGGCGAGGGAGCCGCCGCGGCCGGGGTGGCCGAAGGAGCCGGGGGCCAGCAGCGGGGAGGCGGGGCCGTGGAGCATGTAGCCGAGGCCGAAGCGGGTGTTCACGACCAGGACGCGGTCGGGGCCGGCGGACTCCTCCGTACGGGCCAGGGTGAGCGTCGCGGGCGCGAAGAGGCGGCGGCCGCCGCCGTCGGTGTCGCCGAGGAGGGCGGCGTAGAAGCGGGCCAGGCCGTCGGCGGTGGCGATGCCGGCGGAGGCGGGGAGCTCGGCGGCGCGGTAGGCGGGGTCGTTCTCGTCGGCCAGGGGCTCGATCGCGGCGAAGGCGCGGCGGGTGAGGGACTGTGGGTCGTCGTAGGCGTCGGAGACGGCCTTCTTGGGCCGTACGCGCAGGCCCGTGGCGGGGCCGGTGGGCGGTTCGATGTCGGCGACGCGGCCGACGCGGCCGCGTTCGGCGTCGGGCAGGCCGATCCACAGGCCGGCGCCGAGCGGGCCGGCTATCTCCTCGGCGACCCAGGCGCCGATGGTCCGGCCGGTGATGCGCAGGATCAGCTCGCCGAGCAGCCAGCTGTAGGTCTGGGCGTGGTAGCCGTGGGCGGTGCCGGGCTCCCAGGCGGGGGCCTGGGCGGCGACGGCGCGCGGGCCGCTCTCGCCGTCGATGGCCTGGGCAGGGGTCAGGGGCGTGTCGAGGACGGGCAGCCCGGCGCGGTGCGAGAGCAGGTGGCGTACGAGGACGCGCTCCTTGCCGGCGGCCTTGAACTCGGGCCAGTACGTGCCGACGGGTGCGTCCAGGTCGACCTGGCCGCGCTGGTGGAGCAGGAGCGGCACGGCGGCGGCGACGCCCTTGGTGGCCGAGCGGACGACCTGGGCGGTGTCCGGGGTCCAGGGGGCGTCGCCGTCGGCGTCCTTGGTGCCGGCCCACAGGTCGACGACCTTGTGGCCCCGGCGGTAGACGGCGACGGCCGCGCCGCGCTCCCCGCGCCGGGCGAAGTTCTCCGCGAAGGCGTCCCGGACCGGTTCGAAACCGTCCGCCACCGTGCCCTGGACGTCCACCACTGTTCTCCTGCTCCCACTGTGCCGAATGCTGTGCCGAATGCGTCGATCGCGATAAATCCCCCACCATGGTGCAACGCGATCCTCAATGCGCGTAGACCGGGGCTCCCGGAACCGCCGGTGGCCGTGTCCGGCGGATCATGTAAGCGGGCGGCTGCGGGCCGTACCGTCCGCACCACCGCTGCGCGGCGGTGTCCTCAAGCGCCGGACGGGCTGCTGTGTTGTCACCGAGCGCGGGTCGAAGCCGAACGGCAGCTCCAGCCGGTGGGCGCGCATCAGCTCCTCGTCGCAGAGCAGGTCCCGGGTCGGCCCGTCGGCGGTGATCACCCCGTCGCTCAGCACCACGGACCGGCCGCACAGCTCCAGGGCGTACGGCAGGTCGTGCGTGACCATCAGCACCGTGACGTCCAGCGAGCGCAGGATGTCGGCGAGCTCGCGGCGGGAGGCGGGGTCGAGGTTGGAGGAGGGCTCGTCCAGGACGAGGATCTCCGGCTCCATGACGAGGACGGTGGCCACGGCCACCCGCCGCCGCTGCCCGAAGGACAGGTGGTGCGGGGGCCGGTCCGCGAAGGCTTCCATGCCGACCTGGGCGAGGGCCTTGCGCACGCGGGCCTCCAGCTCGGGGCCGCGCACCCCGGCGGCGGCCGGGCCGAAGGCGACGTCCTCGCGGACGGTGGGCATGAAGAGCTGGTCGTCGGGGTCCTGGAAGACGATGCCGACGCGGCGGCGGACCTCGGCGAGGTTCCGCTTCTCCACGGGCAGCCCGCCGACCCGGACGGTGCCCACGCCGCCGCCGAGGATGCCGTTGAGGTGCAGGACGAGCGTGGTCTTGCCTGCGCCGTTGGGCCCGAGCAGGGCGACGCGCTCGCCGCGCGGGACGGTCAGGTCGACGCCGAAGAGGGCCTGGTGGCCGTCGGGGTAGGCGAAGGCGAGTCCGCGGACCTCCAGCGAGGCGGCCGGGTCCGCCGGGATCACGTCGGAGCGGGTCATGTCAGGGTCCATCCGGTCAAGGTTCATCCGGTCAGGGTCCATCCGGTCAGGCGGACCGCGAGGGCGGCCAGCGGAAGCGCGGCGGCGTACGCCCATTGCGTACGGGTCGCGGTCACCTCGTCGATCAGGGGCATGGTTCCCGTGTAGCCCCGGCTGACCATCGCCAGGTGCACGCGCTCCCCGCGCTCGTAGGAGCGGATGAACAGCGCGCCCGCGGTTCTGGCCAGCACCCCCCAGTGGCGCACGCCGCGCGCGGTGAAGCCCCGGGACTCCCGGGCGACGCGCATGCGCCGCATCTCGTCCGTGACGACGTCCCCGTAGCGGATCATGAAGGAGGCGATCTGCACGAGCAGCGACGGCAGGCGCAGCCGCTGGAGGCCGAGCAGCAGGGAGCGCAGCTCGGTGGTGGAGGCCAGCAGGACGGACGCGGCGACGCCGAGGGTGCCCTTGGCGAGGATGTTCCAGGCGCCCCAGAGCCCGGACGTGCTCAGGTGGAGGCCGAGGACGTCGATGCGGTCGCCCCGCGCGACGAACGGCATCAGCAGGGCGAAGGCCACGAAGGGGATCTCGATCAGCAGCCGCTTGAGCAGGAAGGCGGCGGGGACACGGGCCGTCGCGGCGACGGTGGCGAGCAGCAGCGCGTACACCGCGAACGCCCACAGCGCCTCGCGCGGCGTGGAGACGACGACGAGCACGAAGCCGAGGACGGCGACGAGCTTGCAGTGCGGCGGCAGCCGGTGCACCGGGGAGCGGCCGGGGCGGTAGAGCTGGTGGTGGGTGTGTCCCGCGCCCATGGTCAGGCGGTCCCGGTGACGGGTGCGTCGGCGGGCGCGGCCGTGCGGCGGCGGCGTACGACGAGGAAGACGCCGGTGCCGGCGACGAGGGTGACGCCGACGCCGATCACCCCGGCGAGGCCGCCGGAGATCCGGGCGTCGGAGACGTCCTTGACCTGGTAGTCGGCGAGCGGGGAGTCCTTGGCGGCGTGGTCCTCGGCCTTGCTGTCGAGGCCCTTGTCGTGGGCGACCTTCTCCAGGCCGTCGGGGCTGGTGGAGGCGTAGTAGCTGACGCCGCCGGCGCAGACGAGGGCGGCGAGGAGGCCGGCGATCCACACGGGCCGGGTGGAGCGGCGGGCGGGCGCGGGGGCCGGGGCGGCGGGGGCGGGCAGCGCGGTCCCGTCCGGGCTCCGCAGCTCCAGGGGGCGTACGAGGCCGCGGGCGCCGTGCACGAGGTCGGGCCGTACGGCGACGACGGCGCCGACGGTCAGCGCGGTGATCACGGCTTCGCCGACGCCGATGAGGACGTGCACGCCGGCCATGGCGGTGAAGACCTTGCCGAGGGGCACGTCGGTGGTGCCGCCGAGCGCGTAGATCAGGGTGAACGCGCAGGCCGCGGCCGGTACGGACACGAGCGCGGCCACGAAGGAGGCGATCGTGACGCCGGACGGGCGGCGCGGCAGGACGCGGACGAGCGCCCGGAAGATCCCGTAGGCGACGACGGTCGTGACGACGGCCATGTCGCTGATGTTGACGCCGAGCGCGGTCAGGCCGCCGTCCGCGAACAGGACGCTCTGCATGAGCAGGACGACGGATATGCAGAGCACGCCGGTGTACGGGCCGACGAGGATCGCGGCGAGGGCACCGCCGAGGAGGTGGCCGCTGGTGCCGGCGGCGACGGGGAAGTTCAGCATCTGCACGGCGAAGACGAAGGCGGCGACGAGTCCGGCCAGCGGGGCCGCCTTGTCGTCCAGCTCCCTGCGGGCGCCGCGCAGGCCGACGGAGACGGCGCCCGCGGCGAGGACACCGGTGGCCACGGATACCGGGGCGTCGATGAATCCGTCGGGTACGTGCATGGGCGGGGCTCCGCTCTGCTGGGGGGTTCTTTTTCGTGTCGCGGCCGTCGGCCGGCCAGTGGCCGATGATAGGCGCGCATTGCGAAAACCTCGCAAGAGCGTGTGCGCCGCTCTTGCACGCCCCTCGCTCACCCGCGCGCCGCCAGCGGTGGCGGGAGTCGGCGTCTGCCCGAATGCTGAGCCTGGGAGGACCCCGGAGTTTTCGGCAGATCGCGGGAGGTTGCCACGATGACCACGGCCGCCGCACGCACCGCCGGGGTCCCCGCGGCCCCGCCGGTGCTCAGCCGCCGCCGGACGAATCTCGTCTTCGTCACCATCGTCCTCGGCATGCTGCTGGCGGCCCTCGACCAGACCATCGTCTCCACGGCCCTGCCGACGATCGTCGCTGACCTGGGCGGCGGCGGTCACATGGCGTGGGTGGTGACCGCCTACCTGCTGGCGGAGACGGTCTCGACGGTGCTGGTCGGCAAGTTCGGCGACCTGTTCGGGCGCAAGGTGGTCTTCCAGCTCAGCGCGGTGGTCTTCACCGCCGGGTCGGTCTTCGCGGGCGCCGCGAACTCCATGCTGATGCTGATCGCCGCCCGCGCCCTCCAGGGCATCGGCGGCGGCGGTCTGATGGTCACGGCCATGGCCCTGATCGCGGACGTCATCCCGCTGCGCGAGCGCGGCAAGTACCAGGGCGCCCTCGGCGCGGTCTTCGGGGTGACCACGGTCGTCGGCCCGACGCTCGGCGGCATCTTCACCGACCAGGCGACGTGGCGCTGGTGCTTCTACGTCAATGTGCCGGTCGCGATCGTCATGGTCGTGATGGCCGCCCGGACGATCCCGGTGGTCCGCTCGGCGGTGCGGCCGCTGATCGACTACGCGGGCATCGCGCTGGTGGCGCTGGGCGCCTCCGGGCTCGTCCTGGCCCTGGAGTGGGGCGGCAGCCAGTACGCGTGGGGCTCGGCGGTCATCATCGGCCTGTTCGCGGCCTCGGTCGTCCTGCTGACCGCGTTCGTCCTGGTGGAGCTGCGGGCGAAGGAACCCATGCTCCCCATGCACCTCTTCGCCAACCCCGTCTTCGTCGTCTGCTCGGTGCTCAGCTTCATCGTCGGCTTCGCGATGCTCGGCTCGCTCACGTACCTGCCGACCTACCTCCAGTACGTGGACGGGGTGTCGGCCACCATGTCGGGCGTACGGGCGCTGCCGATGGTCGCCGGGCTGCTGGGCGCGTCCATGCTCTCCGGCATGACCGTCAGCCGTACGGGCCGCTACCGCGCGTTCCCGCTGTCGGGGATGGCCGTGATGGCGCTCGGGCTGTTCCTGATGTCGAGGATGGGAGCGACGACGGGCCCGTGGCTGGAGTCGCTGTACATGTTCGTGCTAGGCGCCGGCATCGGACTGGCCATGCAGGTGCTGACGATCGCCGTGCAGAACACGGTGCCGTACCACGAACTGGGCACGGCCACCTCGGGGGTGACGTTCTTCCGCACGCTCGGCAGCGCCTTCGGCACGGCCATCTTCGGCACGCTCTACGTCAAACAGCTCCGGCCCAACCTGGTGGAGGCGCTCCTTCGCTCCCCGGAGGTGCCGCTGTCCGCGGTGCAGAGCCCGCAGGACCTCGCGCGGCTCCCCGCGGCACAGGCCCGGCCGGTCGTCGACGCCTACGCGGAGACGATCAATTACGTGTTCCTGTGGGTGGTGCCGGTCGCGCTGCTCGGCTTCGTGGTGGCGTGGTTCCTCAAGGAGGTGCCGCTGCGCGACAGCGCGCGGGCCGGGGCGTCCGACATGGGCGAGGGCTTCGCGGCTCCCGACTCGGGGGAAGCGGAACGCCAGTTGGAGCGGGCGGTGGCGGGTGTCATGCGGCGGGCGAAGAGCCCGGTGAGCCGCGAGATCCTGGCGGGGTCGGGCAGTCCGCTGGACCCGGCGGAGGCGTGGACACTGGGCCAGATCCACTGGCGCCTGCGGGTGCGCGGCGAGGCCACGCTGTCCTCGCTGGCCACCGCCCACCGGATGCCGCCGGAGGTCCTAGCGCCGGCCGTCACCCGGACGGTGGATGGGGGCTGGGCCCACCGCGACGGCGACCGCCTGACGCTGACCCCGGCGGGCGAGGCGGAGATGGACCGCCTGAGCCGCACGTGGCGCGACTGGCTGGCGACCCGCCTGGACGACTGGGACATCACCGACCCCGCGGACCGCGCCCTCCTCGACCGCGCCCTGGACACGATGGCGTCCCGCCTGCTGGAGGAAGCGGAGGAGGAACAGGAGCGGATCGCGGTGTGAGCGTTTCGCCGTCCGGCAGTCGGATGGCGCGTTCTGTCGGATGCCGCGTTCCCGGAGGGCCTGCTTGTGCGGAGTGCGGCGACCGCGGGGTGCACGGCCGGACGACGCCAGGCCGTAGCCCGGCGGATCTTCGGCCGCGGGCCGTTTTGCCGCCTGCGGCGGCGGGCGCCCTGCGGGCGCGTCCTCAAACGCCGGACGGGCTTGATCGCGGCTGAGCTCAGCGAAAACAAGCCCGTCCGGCGATTGAGGACACCTCCGCGCAGCAGTGGTGCGCGCGACACGGCCCGCCCCCCTCACATGCTCCGCCGGACACGGCATGGCCGGGCGCCGCCTTCAGAACGGGCCCGCCGCCGGCACGGGCAGCCCCCGCGACCACAGCTCCTCGCTGTGGTCCGCGAAGCGGGAGAACATCCCGCCCTCCCCGTGGCGGCGCAGGTGCAGCAGCGGTGAGTCGTGGCCGACGAGCCGCGCGAGGTGCGGGGTGACCAGCGCCTGGTCGTCGAAGCGGAAGACGGACAGCGAGATGTGGTTGACCGCGTCCGCCGGTGCGGAGAAACGGGTCTCCACCGCCTCCGCCGGGCCCAGCCTGGCCAGGTGTTCCAGGGTGATCCTGATCCGGGTGGAGACCTTCAGGGCGACGTCCTCGATCTCCTCGCGCTGCCGGGTGACCTCACCGGCGGGGTCGCCGAGGAGGAACCGGACCCGGCAGCCCTGCCGCGCCTTGCGGCGCAGTGTGCCGACGAAGTCGGGCTGGTCGAGCCAGAGGAAGTAGTTCGTGAAGCCCGCGAAGAACAGCTCGCCGGTGGCGTTCTCGACCAGTTCCCCCCAGACGGTCGACGGACATGCGGACCGGTACGGGTAACTGTGGACGATCTCCCTGTCCGTACCCGCCTTGATGCGCTCCTTGACTGCCTTGGGCCACAGCATGTCTTCGTCAACTCCCAGCGCCGTGTGGGAACGGTCTGCTCGGACCGTTCCCACACGAGCCGTGGCCATCCCCCCAGCCCGCGGCTTATGAACCCGCCGGCGGGTCCTCCCCCTCCGCCCGAGCCCTGCGCGCCAGCGCCAGCGCCAGTTCCGCCTCGACGATCGTCTTCGCCAGGGGGCGGAATTCGGCGAGGGTTTCCGGGGTCAACGGGCTCTCGCCTCCCAGGACATGCGCACGCAGCAGCTTCGTGAACGTCTCCGCCAGCGCGTCCGCGTGGGCGCGGACCTCGCGGCCCGCCGCCAGGACCTCCGCCAGGGGGACCCCGTGGCGGACCAGTGCCGTCGACGCGTCGAGCAGGCGGCGACTGACGTGGATGATCTCCTCTCCGTCCACCGCGAGGTAGCCCATGTCCAGTGTGGCGGTCAGGTTCTCGGGGGTGACCTCGCCCTCGAAGCGGTCGGCCAGTTCCTCGGGGGTGAGGCGGACCGCGGTCTCCTCCGACCACGGGACCGTGATGGACGCGCCCGCCAGTCCGAGGAGTTCGCCCACGTCCCGGCCGCATTCGAAGGCCGCGAGCAGCTCGGCGATGCCGCCCAGGGTGTGGCCGCGGTCGAGGAGCGCGCCGATCGTGCGCAGCCGCGCCAGGTGGTGCGGGCCGTACCAGGCGATGCGGCCCTCGCGGCGCGGCGGCGGGAGGAGGCGGCGCTCGCGGTAGAAACGCAGCGTGCGCACCGTGATCCCGGCCGCCTCGGCCAGCGCCGTCACACGGTATTCGCGCTGCTCACCCCGTACGTCGGACGGCCCGTGCGGCTCGCCGACGGCGTACTCGTCACTCGCCATTCCGGCACCTTATGCCCTTCCGTGAGTGTGGCGGCGACAAGCGATGACCGGGCGATGAGCAGGCGAACCGTCGGTAACTTCCTTGCCACGGCCCCCTATCGCTCGTCGAACAACTGCCCTACGCTCCGAACTGTGCCAGTAATCACTGGCACGGTTGAAGCTGCACCGGGAGGCGGAGGCATGACCGAGCACGTACGCGTGGCGGTGATCGGGTCCGGATTCGGCGGGCTGGGCGCGGCCGTACGGCTGCGCCGCGAGGGCGTCACCGACTTCGTGGTCCTGGAGCGGGCGGGCTCCGTCGGCGGCACCTGGCGGGACAACACCTATCCGGGCTGTCGCTGCGACGTCCCCTCCCATCTCTACTCCTTCTCCTTCGCCCCCAACCCCGAGTGGCCGCGCAACTTCTCCGGCCAGCCGCACATCCGCGCCTACCTGGAGCGCGTCGCGGACACCTTCGGCCTCCGCCCCCACCTGCGTTTCCACTCCGAGGTCCACAGCGCGCGCTGGGACGCCGAGCGGCTGTTGTGGGAGCTGGACACCGCCTCCGGACCGCTCACCGCCGACGTGGTCGTCTCCGCGACCGGGCCGCTGTCCGAGCCGAAGGTCCCGGACGTCCCGGGCCTGGCGGACTTCCCCGGCAAGGTCTTCCACTCCGCCCGCTGGGACCACGACTACGACCTGCGCGGCAAGCGCGTCGCGGTGATCGGCACCGGCGCCTCGGCGGCCCAGATCGTGCCGGCCGTGCAGCCGGACGTACGGCACCTCACCCTCTTCCAGCGCACGCCGCCGTGGGTCCTGCCCCGCGCCGACCGCCGGATCACCGCGGCCGAGCAATGGCTGCACGCCAAGGCACCGCTCACCCGCGTGCTGCGCCGCCAGTTGCTTTGGGCCATCCGCGAGTTGCAGGTGAGCGCGTTCACCAAGCACCCGGAGCTGCTGGGGCTGCTGGAGTCGCTGGCCAGGTCGCACCTGCGCAAGGCCGTCAAGGACCCGGCGCTGCTGGCGGAGCTCACGCCCGACTACCGCATAGGCTGCAAGCGCATCCTGCTCTCCAACGACTACTACCCCGCCCTCGCCCGGCCCAATGTGGACGTCGTCTCCTCCGGGCTCGCCGAGGTCCGCGGCTCCACGCTCGTCGCGGCGGACGGCAGGGAGGCGGAGGCCGACGCGATCGTCTTCGGCACCGGGTTCCGGGTGACGGACATGCCCATCGCCGAGCGGGTGACGGGCGCCGGCGGCACGACGCTCGCGGAGGAGTGGAAGGACGGGATGGCCGCCCTGCGCGGCACCAGCGCCGCCGGGTTCCCCAATTTCCTGACGATCATCGGCCCCAACACCGGTCTCGGCAACAGCTCGATGATCCTCATCATCGAGGCCCAGCTGAACTACCTGGCCGACTTCATGCGGCAGTTGGACACCCTCGGCGGCAGGGCGGCACTCGACGCCCGCCCCTCCGCCGTGGGCGTCTGGAACCGCGGGCTCCAGACCCGGATGCGGCGCACGGTGTGGAACACCGGCGGCTGCGACAGCTGGTATCTGGACGCGGAGGGCCGCAACACCGTGGTCTGGCCCGGCACCACCTCCGAGTTCCGCAAGGTCACCCGGCGGGTGGACCTCACCGAGTACCAGGTCCTGCGGGCGCCGAAGGTCCGTACGGCCGCCGTCGCGGCGGAGGCGGCCCGATGAGCCGTACGAGCCTGGAGGGCCAGGTCGCGGTGGTCACCGGCGCGGCCCGTGGCGTGGGCGAGCTGCTCGCCCGCAAGCTGTCGGCGCGTGGGGCCCGTGTGGCGCTGGTGGGACTGGAGCCGGAGGAGCTGCGCGCCGTCGCCGGCTCGCTGCACGAGGACGCGGCGTACTGGCACGCCGACGTCACCGACCACGCGGCGATGGCCCAGGTCGCCGGCGAGGTCAAGGCCCGCTTCGGCAAGGTGGACGTCGTCGTCGCCAACGCCGGTGTCGCCACCGGCGGGCCGTTCGCCGACTCCGACCCCGACGCCTGGCGCCGGGTCGTCGAGGTCAACCTCATCGGCAGCGCCGTCACCGGCCGCGCCTTCCTGCCCGTACTGACCGAGAGCCGCGGCTATCTGCTCCAGATCGCCTCGCTCGCCGCGATCGCCCCCGCGCCGATGATGAGCGCCTACTGCGCGTCGAAGTCGGGCGTCGAGGCGTACGCGCACTGCCTGCGCGCCGAGGTCGGCCACAAGGGCGTACGCGTCGGCGTCGGCTATCTGAGCTGGACCGACACCGACATGGTGCGCGGCGCCGACGAGAACGACGTGATGCGCGAGCTGCGGCAGCGGCTGCCCTGGCCGGCGAACCGCACCTACCCCCTCGGACCGACCGTCGACCGCCTGGTGACGGGCATCGAGCGCCGGTCGGCGCACGTCTACGGGCAGAGCTGGCTGCGCGGCGCGCAGGCCCTGCGCGGCTCGCTGCCCGGTCTCCTCGCGCTCGGCGCCCAGCGCGAGATGCGCCGCTTCGAGCCCCGGCTGACCGGGATCCGCGCCGGGCTCGTGGGCGCGGGCGGGGCGGCGGACGAGAAGGCCAGGGCTAGCACGGTGCGGTAGCGGAGTGTAGTCACACGACATGCGGCGCGTGAGGCGGCGTGCCACGCTGTTCCGGGGTTCTCCCCCGCCCCACCCATCCCCCTCCCCGAGGAGTGAGAACAGCATGGGCATCAAGGACGACATGCAGGAGAAGGCCCGGAAGGCCAAGGAGAAGATGCAGGGCAAGCAGGACGAGGCGCAGCAGCGCGGCCAGAGCGAGCAGGAGCGCCTGCGGGAACGCGCCGAGCAGGGCAAGCAGCAAGGTCAGCGCAGCTTCGACGACATCCAGGACGAGATGGACGACCGCAGCTGACGGCCGCGCCGCCGGCCGTATTGGTCAACGGTAAGGGGCGCTCTCCATTGAGAGCGCCCCTTACCAGTGCCCATACTCGCGACGCCGGACGGGCTTGATTCGGCTCACCGCGGCGGCAGCTCCGGCCGGCGCCGGTCCGGCACCCCGGAGTAGTCCGGCGGCTCCGCCGCCCCGTGCCGCTCCAGCAGGTCGAGCGCCAGCCGCACCGCGTCGTCGAGCTGCTTGTGCCGGCCCTCCGCCCAGTCCAGCGGGGTGCGGTCCACCTCGATGTCGGGCTCCACGCCGTGGTTCTCCACGTCCCAGCCGTAGGCGTCGAACCACGCGGCGTTCATCGGCACGGTGATGGCCGTGCCGTCGCCGAGCCGGTGCCGCCCCGTCATCCCGACGACCCCGCCCCAGGTGCGCAGGCCCACCACCGGCCCGATGCCCTGGAGCTTGAAGGCCGCGGTGATCATGTCGCCGTCGGAGGACGTCATCTCGTCGGCGATGGCCACGACCGGGCCGCGCGGCGCGTTGCTCGCGTACGACACCGCCTGCGCGTCGCGCGTGAGGTCCCAGCCGATGATCGTGCGGGTCAGCTTCTCCACGACGAGCTCGCTGATGTTGCCGCCGGCGTTGCCGCGCACGTCCACGATGAGCGCCGGCATCGACATCTCCATCCGCAGGTCGCGGTTGAACTGCGCCCACCCGGAGCCGCCCATGTCGGGGATGTGGAGGTAGCCGCACTTGCCGCCGCTCATCTCGCGGACGACCGCGCGCCGCTTGGCCACCCAGTCCTGGTAGCGCAGCGGCCGCTCGTCGATCAGCGGCACCACGGCCACCCGGCGCGGCGGCCCCTCGCCGTCCGGGGAGACGAACGTCAGCTCCACGGTCGTGCCGCCCGCCGCCGCCAGCAGCGGGTACGGGCCGGCGACCGGGTCGACCGGGCGGCCGTCGACGTGGGTGAGGGCCGCGCCCTCGCGGATGCCCGAACCGGCGAGCGGTGAGCGGGCCTTGGAGTCGGAGGAGTCGCCGGGCAGGATGCGGCGGACGGTCCAGGCGCCGCCCTTGTCACGGATCAGGTTGGCCCCGAGCAGCCCGATGGCGCGCTGGTAGTGCGGCGGGCCCTCGTTGCGGCGCGCGCCGGCGACGTAGGCGTGCGAGGTGCCCAGTTCGCCGAGGACCTCCCGCAGCAGGTCGGCGAAGTCGTCGGGGGTGGCGACGCGTTCGACCAGCGGGCGGTACTGCGCCAGCACCGCGTCCCAGTCGACGCCGCACATCCCCGGTTCCCAGAAGTACGCGCGGACGATCCGGCCGGCCTCCTCGTACGCCTGACGCCACTCGGCCGCCGGGTCGACCTCGTGCAGGATGCGCCGCATGTCGATGAAGACGGTGGAGTCGCTGTCGCCGATGTCCGTGGCGGGTACGGCGCGCAGCTCGCCCTCGTCGTTGACGACCAGGCGGCTGCCGTCGCCACTGACCGCGAACCAGTCGAGGGAGCTGGTGAGTTCGGTGCGCTTGGCCTTGCCCAGGTCGAAGTGTTCGAGGGTCGGGCGGCCGGAGGTGTCGGCGGGGTTGGCGAAGGTCTCGCCCAGGGCGCCGGAGATGGGCCAGCGCAGCCACACCAGACCGCCGCCGGCGACCGGGTGCAGCGCCGAGTACTTCGAGGCGGCCACCGGGAACGGCGTCACCCGGCTCTCCACGCCCTCCACCTCGATCAGCGTCGCCCCGCCCGCGCCGCCGTTGTCGTCGGCGTCCAGCCCGCCGGACGGCGGCCGGCCCTCCGTGGTGAGCGCGAACGGCGAGGGCGTCGCCGACGACAGCGGTACGAGGTAGGGGCGGCAGCCCAGCGGGAAGGAGAGGTCGCCGGTGTGCACGTCGTAGACGGGGTCGAAGCCGCGCCAGGAGAGGAAGGCGAGGTAGCGGCCGTCGCGGGTGAAGACGGGTTGCTCGTCCTCGAAGCGGCCGTTGGTGACGTCGACGACCGTCCGGTCCGCGAGCCGGGCGATCTTGATCTGGCGCAGCGAGCGGCCGATGCCGGGGTGCGACCAGGTCAGCCAGGCCGAGTCGGGCGAGAACGCGAGGTCGCGCACGGGCCCGTTGACTGACCGGATCAGCTCGCTGGCCTCGCTTTCGCCCTCGCCTTCCGGGGAGGTGTCCACCAGCAGCAGCCGCCCGTCGTGCGCGGCGACGGCCAGCCGTTCGCCGTCCGGCGCGGCGACGAGCTCGTGCACCCGGCCGATCCGGCCCGCCGCCAGGCGGCGGGGCGCGGCGGGGCCGGTGGCGCGCGGCAGTTGGGCGATCTCGATGGCGTCCTCGCCCTCCGCGTCGGTGACGTAGGCGACCTGGCCGGTCGAGCCGAGCATCTCCGGCTGCCGGACGCGTACGCCCGGGGTGTCGGCGATCGCGCGGGCGGGGCCGTCGCGGTGGGTGAGCCAGTAGAGGCTGCCGCGGACCTGGACGGCGCTGGCCCGGCCGGTGGAGTCGACGGCGAGGGCGTCGACGTGGGAGGCGGCCTGCACCTGGTACGTACGACGGCCCGCGCGCGGCCCGGCCAGGCGCACGTCGAGCCGGCGCGGGGCGGCGCCCGGGCCGAGGTCGTCGACCAGCCACAGTTCGCCGGCGCACTGGTAGACGACGCGGGTGCCGTCAGTGGAGGCGTGCCGGGCGTAGAAGGCGTCGTGGTCGGTGTGGCGGCGCAGGTCGGAGCTGTCGGGCAGGCAGGAGTAGAGGTTGCCGACGCCTTCGTGGTCGGAGAGGAAGGCGATGCGGTCGCCGACGAACATCGGCGCGTCCAGGTGCCCGCCGATGCCGGGTACCAGCCGGGTGCCGTGCAGCCACAGCCGGCCGGTGGCGCCGCCGCGGTAGCGCTTCCAGGAGGCGGGTTCGTGCGGGGGCTTGCCGGTGAGCAGCAGCGTCTTGTGGTCGTCGGCCCGGATGGAGAAGTCGGAGGCCGGGCCCCAGGGCAGCCGGCCGCCGGGGCTGCCGTCGGTGGGCAGGCGGTAGGCCCAGGAGAAGTAGGAGAAGGGCTGGCCGTGCGAGGAGACGGCGAGGATGTCGCACTGCCCGTTCTCGTCGGGCGGCGCCCAGCCGCAGACGCGGGCGTCGGGGCTGCCCCAGTAGCTGAGCCGGTGGGCCGGGCCGCCCTCGACGGGGGCGAGGTGGATCTCGGGGTCGAGGCTGCGCCAGGTGGTGAAGGCGATGTGCCGCCCGTCCGGGGAGAAGCGGGGGTGCCCGACGCGGGTGCGGTCGACGGTCAGCCGCCAGGCCCGCCCGGCGGGGCCGGTGCCGGTGCCGGTGCCGGAGGACGGCAGGGGGGCCACCCAGAGATCGTCCTCGGCGGTGAAGCAGAGGAGATCGCCGTGCAGATGCGGAAATCGGAGATACGCGCCAGACGCGCCGGGTTCCTCTCTCACCCCACCCATGGTTTCGGCCCCCGGGGGTCGCGGCAACTCGGTTCGTGACGCAGAACACCAGCGGAACCGTGCCGTCTCGTATCTCGACCGGCGTAGGCTCGTGGTGTACGAAACCGTTTCGTTCAGTGAGTCGGAAGGGGGAGCGAATGCCGACAGAACCACCCGAGCCGCCGGTGCGCCGCACCCGGCTGACGCCCGAACGGGAGGCCGAGCTCTACGAAGCCGTGCTCGACATCCTCCGCGAGGTCGGCTACGACGCCCTCACCATGGACGCCGTCGCGGCCCGTACGCACTCCAGCAAGGCGACGCTCTACCGCCAGTGGAAGGGCAAGCCGGAGCTGGTCGTCAGCGCGCTGCGCCACAAGAAGCCCGTCAAGGTCGCGGAGATCGACACGGGCACCCTGCGCGGTGATCTGCACGCGCTGGTGTGCGAGGCCGACGAGGCGCAGATGGAGCGGGACACCGCCCTGATGCGCGGGCTCGGACACGCGATCCACACCAACGCCGATCTCCACCGGGCGCTGCGCGAGCTGCTGATCAAGCCCGAGACCGAGGGCTTCGACACGATGCTGCGGCGCGCGGTCGCCCGGGGCGAGGTCGCCGCGGACAATCCGGCGCTGGAGTACGTCTCGCACACGATCCTCGGCGCGTTCATCACCCGACCGCTGATCGAGGACCGGCACGCGGACCCCGCGTACCTGTCCCGCTATATCGATGCCGTGATCCTCCCCGCTCTCGGCCGATAACCCACACCGGGGCCCCACACCCCCCACCTGACGCGCCGCTCTCGTCGTCGGGCCGGTTCCCCACGCCCTGTTCGTCCATTTGATCCGACGGGAGCACAACGCTTCGTGGCCACGTTCCTCTATAAACTCGGCCGGCTCGCCTTTCGGCGACGCTGGTACTTCGCCCTGATATGGGTGACGCTGCTGGTGCTCGCCGGGGTCGGCGCCGCCACCGCGTCGAAGTCGACCAACAACGACTTCTCCATCCCCGGCACCGAGGCGCAGCAGGCGTTCGACCTGCTGGAGAAGCGCTTCCCGGGCAACAACGAACAGAACGCGTCCGCCCGCGTCGTCTTCAAGGCCCCCGAGGGCCAGAAGCTGACCGACGCGAAGAACAAGGCGGCCGTCGAGAAGGTCCTCGGCGAGCTGAAGCGCGGCCCGCAGGTGGCGTCGGTCATCGACCCGTTCCAGGGCAACGCCGTCAACAAGCCGGCGGAGACCACCGGCTACGCGTCCGCCGCGTACAAGGTCAAGTCCACCGACCTGACCGAGGACTCGCGCGAGAACCTCAAGGACGCCGCGCAGCACGGCCGTGACGCCGGGCTGACCGTGGAGGTCGGCGGCAGCGTGCTCCAGGAGATGCCCGAGGGCGGCTCGGAGGCCATCGGCATCGCGGTGTCGGCGGTCGTCCTGCTGATCACCTTCGGCTCGCTGGTCGCCGCCGGGCTGCCGCTGCTGACCGCCATCATCGGGGTGGGCATCGGCGTCTCCTCGATCGCCGCGCTGGCGCCGGTCCTGGACCTGTCCAGCAACACCTCGACGCTGGCCATGATGATCGGCCTCGCGGTCGGCATCGACTACGCGCTGTTCATCGTCTCCCGCTTCCGCGCCGAGCTCGCCGAGGGCCGGGAGCGCGAGGAGGCCGCCGGCCGGGCCGTCGGCACCGCGGGCTCCGCGGTGGTCTTCGCAGGCCTGACGGTGGTCATCGCGCTCGCCGGTCTGGCGGTCGTCAACATCCCGATGCTGACGAAGATGGGCATGGCCGCCGCCGGTACGGTCGCCATCGCCGTCCTCATCGCGCTGTCCTTCATCCCGGCCCTGCTGGGCTTCGCGGGCAAGCAGGTGCTGGCCCGCAAGGTCCGCAAGGCCGGCCCGGGGGCGACCTTCGGCGACAAGCCCAACATGGGCACCCGCTGGGCGCGCTTCGTGCTCCGCAAGCCGGTGATGGTCCTGGTGGCTGGTGTGCTCGGCCTCGGCGTGATCGCCGTGCCCGCCGCCTCGCTGGAGCTGGGCCTGCCCGACGACGGCGCCGCGTCCAAGAACACCACGCAGCGCAAGGCGTACGACCTGCTGTCCGAGGGCTTCGGGCCGGGCTTCAACGGACCGCTGATGGTGATCACCGACGTGGCCGGCGTCAAGGACGCGCAGGGCGCGGCGGCGAAGGTCCACGACACGCTGACGGGCCTGGACAACGTCGCCACGGTCACTCCGGCGGCGTTCAACAAGGACGGTGACACGGCCATCCTCACGGTCGTGCCGAAGTCCAAGCCGACCGGCACGGAGACCGAGGACCTGGTCCACACGATCCGCGGCAAGGGCGCGTCCCTGAAGTCGGACACCGGCGCCACGGTGCTCGTCACCGGCTCGACGGCGATGAACATCGACGTCTCGCAGAAGCTCAACGACGCGCTGCTGCCCTACCTCGCGCTCGTCGTCGGCCTGGCCTTCCTGCTGCTGATGGTCGTCTTCCGGTCCGTGCTCGTTCCGCTGAAGGCCGCGCTCGGCTTCCTGCTGTCCGTGGTCGCCGCGCTCGGCGCGGTCGTCGCGGTCTTCCAGTGGGGCTGGCTCGGCTCGCTCTTCGGCGTCGAGGAGACCGGCCCGATCATGAGCATGATGCCGATCTTCATGGTGGGCGTCGTCTTCGGTCTGGCGATGGACTACGAGGTCTTCCTCGTCACCCGCATGCGCGAGGCGTTCGTCCACGGCGAGCGCCCCGGCCAGGCGGTCGTGACCGGCTTCAAGCACGGCGCGCGGGTCGTCACGGCCGCCGCCATCATCATGATGAGCGTCTTCGCGGGATTCATCGGCTCCTCGGAATCGATGATCAAGATGATCGGCTTCGGCCTGGCCATCGCGGTCTTCTTCGACGCGTTCGTCGTCCGCATGGCGATCGTCCCGGCGGTCCTCGCCCTGCTCGGCAAGGCGGCCTGGTGGCTGCCGGGCTGGCTCGGCAGGATCCTGCCGAACGTGGACGTCGAGGGCGAGCAGCTGCACAAGCAGCTGGCGCACGAGGCGCCGGCGGCGGGCCCGGTGGACACGTCCGCCGACGACCGCGAGCCGAGCCGCGTCTGATCCGCTCACCGAGCACCGGCCCGGTGCGGACCCCTGTTACGGCAGGGGCCCGCACCGGGCCTTTCTCTGTGGTGTACGCCATCCGAGGGAACCGTTGGTCCCCAAACGGGCGTTTTCTCTAGTCCACACCCGTGTGGGCGCGGTCGGGGGTCGCGCGTGATGGAAAGGGCTCCGCGTTGAACCTGCTCGATGTGCTTCTCCTGCTGATCGTCGTCGCCTACGCCGCCTCCGGCTTCCGGCGCGGACTGGTCGCCGGTGTCGTCCTGCTCGCCGGATTCGTCGGCGGCGCGGTGCTCGGCGTCCTGGCGCTGCCCTACGCGCTGGAGCCCTTCGAGGCCGGCACGTCGACCGCGGCCGTCGTCGCCGTCCTCGTCGTCCTGCTGCCCGCCGCGGCCGGGCACGCGCTGGCCGGACGGTTCGCCTGGCAACTGCGGCGCCGCCTGACGTGGGCGCCCGTACGCGGCGTGGACGGGATCGGCGGCGCGGCCGTCAACTCCCTGGCCGTGCTGCTGGTCGGCTGGGTCGCCGCCAGCGTCCTCGTCTCGGCCGGCTCCACCCTCCTGACGAAGCAGATCAAGGACTCCACACTGCTGGGCGCGGTGCAGAAGGCGATGCCCGAGCAGGCGCCCACGTGGTTCAGCCGCACGACGGACGCCCTCTCCGGCGCCGGGTTCCCCCAGGTCTTCAACCCCTTCGAGAACGAGCCCGCCACCGGTGTCGCCAAGCCCTCCGGCGACGCGGTCACCGGCGCGGCGACGCGGGCGGCCCGCCAGAGCGTCGTCAAGGTCGAGGGCGTCGCCGACGTCGGCGACGGGCGGCGCGGCCAGGAGGGCAGCGGCTTCGTCTACGCCGCGCACCACGTGATGACCAACGCCCACGTCGTGGCCGGCGTCGACCGGCCGACCGTACAGGTCGGCGGCGTCGGCCGCGCGTACAAGGCCCAGGTCGTCCTCTTCGACCCGAGGACGGACGTCGCCGTCCTGAACGTGCCGGGCCTCGACGCGCCCGTCCTGCCCTTCGACAAGACCGCCAAGCGCGGCGACGCGGCCGTCGTCGCGGGCTTCCCGGAGAACGGCGGCCTCGACCTGCGCGCCGCGACCGTCGCCAACGAGCTCCGCGCCAAGGGCCAGGACATCTACGGCGACGGCATCACCACCCGCACCGTCTACTCGATCCGCTCCACCGTCCGCCCCGGCAACTCCGGCGGCCCCCTCCTGACCCCGTCGGGCAAGGTCTACGGCGTCGTCTTCGCCCGCTCCACGTCCGACGCGGAAACGGGCTACGTCCTGACCGCGGACCAGGTCACGACGGCCGCGACCCGCGCGGCGACGGCGACGGTCCCGGTGGGGACGGGGAGCAGGGCGGCGTTGTAGGTGCCTCACGCGAGGGGGCAAGGGTGCTGCGGCGCGGCCCGGTTCGGGGAACACGTCACGACGGCGACGCTGAGGAACTCCGGGCGGGTGAGGTAGTGCCCGCAGGAGACGTCACCGCCGCGCTGGAACGTCTCGGCCGCCCGTTCCGCCTTCCGGGCGAGCCGGTGTACGTCCCGTTCCCTCTCGGCCGCGAACCGGGGCGCGTACTGCGCGAGACGTTCCGCCAACCACCGTGCGGCGCCGACGGGGTCCTCCCACGTTCCCTGAACCAGCCGAGCGGGCCGCACGAGCCAGTAAGCCGTCTCCAGGGGCGGCACCTGCGTCACCCGCCACTCGGCGACCGCTTCCCGGTAACGCGCGACGACGTCCGGCGCGCTGCTCCCGACGGGCTCCACGGCAGAGGGCGGTCGCCGGACACTCTCCTTGTCGAAGACGGCTTTGTCTCCGATCCACAGATAGCCGTGCCAGTGCAAGGGGCCCTTCTCCGTGCGGTGGAGGGCGGCTCCCGCTCTCTTGTGAAGAAGAGCGGAAGCCGCGAGGGGAAGGAGGGTTCAGGCCGAGAGGCCGAAGCGGGCGGGGTCGATGCCGGCCGCGTCCAGTTCGGCGGTGGTGAACCTCAAGGGCTCGGCGCCCGGCCGCTTGCTGTCGCCCAGGGCCCACGCGTCCACGGCGATGCGGGCGAGGGTGACGCAGGATTCGCCGTCGGGGTGGGTGTTCCCGCCGCATGCCTTGACGAATTGAGCGCCGTCGATTCCGAGATCGTACAAGCAGGTTGCTTTCTGCATGACAAACCTTCCCGGTAGTCCGTGTCCTGCACCCATGGTGCTACGGACCGGACCTCGCGAGTACCGCTAATCACGTAGCCGCATGAACTCCTCGGCAACTTCCCGAAGAAATGCCGTAGCCTCGGCGCCTCGGAGGGCGTACGCAAGGAACAGGTCGAACAGCTCCAGATGGTGAGAGATGTCCCGTGGATCACGCAACACGACCTCTCCGGAAAACAGTTCGACTGTCACCAATCGCTCGTCATAGACAACGAAAACGTTCATGGGACTACCAGGAACCCGCACACTTTGCGGAATGACCGCGATTTCCACGTTCGGCTTATGAGAGAGAGCGGCCATGTGTGCGCACTGGGCCGCCATGATGCCGCCGTCTGCCCTGCGCCATCTGACCGCCTGTTCCGTCAGCAGGAAGGCGAAGCTGCGGGATCGGTCGTCGAGAATGGCCTGCCGGTCCATACGGGCCTGCACCGATCTGGCGACATCCCTGGCCGGATCACGGCTCACCGTCTTCGAGAGCGTCTGCTCAGCATATTGCCGAACATGCAATAGGCCGGTAGGAACGGCAGGAAGGAAGTGCCGCATGACTCGCGATGTCGACTCCAGCGCCCTCAGCTCCGCCTGCTTCCGGTACAGACCGACGCGGGCATAGGTGCGCCATGAGGCGTAATCGACATTCGCCCTGCGCGCCAACCTCAGGAGCTCGCTCGATACTTCCTCGGGCACATCCAGGGCGGTCAGGATTCGTTGCACATCAATGACAGTGGGCAGGGTCCGACCGGTCTCTATCCGACTGATCTTCGCCTGGCTCATATTGCAACGTACGGCCAGGCGCTCACCACTCAGACCAGAAGCCTCGCGGAGGCCCCGTAGCGCCTCCGCGAGACCTCTTCGCTCCCTTGCCTGATTTTCAGGCTCGATAGCCACTGAAGGGAATCGAGTTACTCAGGGCGAGATCACGCCACGCGAGGTACTTTTCGATGTTCGGCGACTGGATCAACTCCCTGTTGATCTGAGTGCCGTCCGGACGGTAGTTGAGGTGGACCACCGTGGTTTCGTCGAACATCCAGAAGTCCTGTTCGGGCAGGCCCGGGTTGTCCTTGTCCGTCAGATCCACGATCCGGTAGTTCTCTCCGGCGTCAACGTTCCCCGGGAGGCACCACTCGAACAAGTACCGGCTGTAGTCCGTGAGTGGCCTGCGAACGACTTTCGCGCGCGTCATGGTCCTGCCCGCTGCCGCATGCCCCCGGATCGTCTGATGCCACGTCCCGTTGAACCCATCAGGTTTGGGCTCCCCGGCCAAGAAGCTACTGAACGTCTCAGCCTCCCCAGGCATGGTGTACACCTGATGCACTTCAAGCCGGAACGCGGATTGCTTGAAGTTGCGGAAGTACGCTTTCCAGTCGTCCCCGTCCAGGAACACGGGCTCAGAACCATCCACGGGCACGGGCAGCCTCCTTGAGGACGTCTTCCGGGATCATGACGACCGATTCGCCTTCAGGCGTCCGGTGGTCCACGTCGTAACCTTGCACCGCGAGCATGCCCGGCCGGTCCGTGGCAAACACGGTCGGGCAGTCGCCGTTCCCGCACTTGTCATCGCCGCTGCCGCACGGGCCTCCGGCGATCGTGGTCAGCTTCATGTGGTCCCCTCCCCTAGCTGTTGTCAGCACGCTACGGACAGTGATTCCCCCCAACAAGGCCGACCCGGCGTTCAGTCACGTACTCGCATAAACCCGCCGCAGCAACACAAGGCCCCCGCCCGGCCGAGAAGGCCGAGCAGGGGCCGGAAGCCCGCCGCTACCCGAAGACCGCCGTCACCGGCGCATGGTCCGACCAGCGCAGGTCGTGCGAAGCGGCCCGCTCCACCGTCGCCTTCAGGGCGCGCTCCGCCAGGCCCGGCGTCGCGACCAGGTAGTCGATGCGCCAGCCCGAGTCGTTGTCGAAGGCGCGGCCGCGGTAGGACCACCAGGAGTACGGGCCCTCGACGCCCGGGTGGAGGGCGCGGACCACGTCCACGTACTCCGTGAAGACCTTGGTGAGCCACTCCCGCTCCTCGGGGAGGAAGCCGGCGCTCTTGCGGTTGGCC
The DNA here is from genome assembly GCF_018614525.1 of Streptomyces sp. ISL-11. Lineage (GTDB taxonomy): Bacteria > Actinomycetota > Actinomycetes > Streptomycetales > Streptomycetaceae > Streptomyces. The sequence goes on along the minus strand of NZ_JAGGOL010000020.1, from coordinate 23,652 downwards.
TTCCAGTTCTTGAGGTCGGCCTCGGTGTGGGCGATGTTCCAGTCGCCGCAGACCAGGACCTCACGGCCCTCCGCCGCCGCCCGGGCGCGCAGCCCGGTCAGGTAGGGGAGGAACTCCGCCATGAAGCGTTCCTTCTCGTCCTGGCGCTCCGTGCCGACCTCGCCCGAGGGCAGGTAGAGGCTGGCGACCGTGACGCCCGGCAGGTCGATCTCCGCGTAGCGGCCGCTGCCGTCGAACTCCGCCGAGCCGAAGCCGATCCGCACCGCGTCCGGCTCACGCCGGGAGTACACCGAGACGCCCGCGCGGCCCTTCGCCGCGGCGGGGGCGTGCACGACATGCCAGCCCTCGGGGTCGCGGACCTCGTCGGGGAGCTGGTGGGCCTCGGCGCGGACTTCCTGGAGGCAGACGACGTCGGCCCCGGTCGCGGCCAGCCACTCGACGAAGCCCTTCTTGGCGGCGGCGCGCAGCCCGTTCACATTCACGGTGGTCACGGTGAGCATTCCGGCACGATACCGACTTCCACGACAGCCCTGCCGCACCCGCCCCACACGCCCGTACGATTTCCGGATGCGTATCGTGACCGCCGCCTACGACCACCCGGACGCCGTGAAGCTGACTGACCAGGTACAGCTGGAGTACGCGGAGCGCTACGGCGAGGGTGACCTCACCCCGATGGACCCGGCGCAGTTCGTGGCGCCGCGTGGCCTATATCTCATCGCGTACGACGACGACGGCGCCCCCGTCGCCACCGGCGGCTGGCGGTCGCAGGATGCGGGCGAGGAGGAGTACGCGGACGGCGACGCCGAGCTGAAGCGGATGTACGTGGTCCCCGGCGCGCGCGGCCGCGGGCTGGCCCGGAAGATCCTCGCCGCGCTGGAGGACAGCGCGCGCGGGGCGGGGCGGACGCGCATGGTGCTCGAGACCGGGACCATGCAGCCGGAGGCCATCGCGCTGTACTTGTCGAGCGGTTACGAGCCGGCCGAGCGGAAGTTCGGGCTGTACCGCTGCGCGGACGACAGCCGGTGCTTCACCAAGCCGCTGTCGCTGTGAACGGCCGGAGGGCCGGCCGTCACCGGCCCTCCTCGATCGCCGCCTCCACCGCCTTGCGGACGTCCTCCGCCGCGTACCGTTCCAGGCCCGTCCCGTAGGGCTCCAGCGCGTCGTCCACCAGGTCCGGCCGGTCCTCCGCCAGCTCCGCGATCAGGACCGTACTGCCCGGCGGCACCTCGGCCGCGAGCATCTCCACCGCCGCGTTCGCCGCCGTGGCCTCGCGCGCGTCGTGCGCGCCACCGATCAGTCCGCCCGCGCCGAAGCCGATCATGACGCCGAGCGGGCCGCCGAGAATGCCGAGGAGGCCGCCGACCAGGCCGCCCACGGCGAAGCCCCGCGCACTGGCGGTGTGGTCGACGGAGTCGGGGAAGTCGAGGGCGCCCTCCGCGTCCCGGGAGATCACCGTGGCCTCGTGGAGCCGGACGTCGCCGTCGGCGTGGGCCTGCCGGAGGGCGTCGAGGGCGCGCTGCCCGGCGTGGACGCCGTCGACGTTCATGAACAGGACGTGCTCGTCCATCGTTGCTCTCCCCATCGTGCGCGGGCGGGTGGCACCGGCGATCGCGGTGTTTCCACTGTTGCGCCTGCCCCGCCGGCGCGCATGTTCACCCCTCGTCGTCCGCCGGCCCGCGAACCGAGTCCGTCAGATCCAGCGTCGCCTCCGCGCCCCCGCCCTCCGGGTTCGCGAACGTCAGCCGCGCGCCCAGCACCCGCGCCTGCCCGGCGGCGATCGTCAGCCCCAGCCCGAGGCCGGCGCCCGAGCCCGTACGGAAGCGCTGCGGGCCGGAGACCAGCAGCGCCCGCGGGAAGCCGGGCCCGCCGTCGCGCACCCGCAGGAGGCCGTCGTCGACCTCGGCCAGGACCGGCGCGGCGCCGTGCCGGAAGGCGTTGGTGACGAGGTTGGCCACGATCCGCTCGACGCGGCGGCCGTCGGTCTCGACCAGGCAGTCGCGCACGATCCGCACCTCGACGTCCCCCGGAACGGCCGTCGCGCCGACCGCCCGCCGGGTCAGCTCGCCCAGGCGGCGTACGTCCGTCTCGGCGCGCTCGGCCGAGCCGTCCAGGCGGGCGACCTCCAGGACGTCCTCCATGAGGTCGCTCAGCCGCCGCGCCCGTTCCCGCACCATCTCGGCGGACCGGCCCTCCGGCAGCAGCGCGGCCGCGGCGACGAGCCCGGCGACGGGGGTGCGCAGTTCGTGCGCGATGTTGGAGGTGACCTCGCGTTCCGCTCGGAGGCGGGCGGCGAGCGCGTCGGCCATGGTGTTGACGGCGACGATCAGGCGGGCGATCTCGTCCTTGCCGCCGCGCGGCCGCAACCGGGCGGTGAGGTCGCCGCGGGCGATGCGCTCGGCGGTGCGGGCGGAGGCGTTCAGGCGGCGGCCCGCGACGGTCGCGAGGGCCACGCCGACCAGGCAGGCGAAGGCGGTGCCGAGGCCGCCGGCCCACCACAGGTCGTGGTCCAGGTCGCGCAGGTGCTCGGTCTGGCGGGTGTAGGGGTGCCTGACGACGATGGTGTCGCGGCCGAGCCGGCTGCCGGCCCAGAGGACGGGGTCGGATCCGTCGCGGTCCAGGTAGGTCGCGCGCTTGCCCTGGTCGATGGCGCGCCGCAACGGCCCGGGTATCCGCTCGGGGTTGACCAGCGTACGGGGCCGGTCGACGCCGGCGGCGTGGTCCTCGACGGCCGAGCCGAGCCGGGCCTCGATGGACTCGCGCGCGGTCTCCAGCTGGTTGACCGCGGTGCGCTGGTGGACGACGAGGCCCATGATGACGGCGACCAGGGCGGCGGTGGCGGTGATGGCCACGCCGATCTTCGTGCGCAGTCCCATGGTCTCAGGCTCCTCGGCGGCTAACGCTTGGGGACAGGGAGCCGCAGGTCGCGCAGCTCGCGCTGCGCCTCGGCCGGGAGGCCGTCGGCGTCTATCGTGGCGCGGCTGTAGTAGTAGGCGGAACGATCCTGTGCGGAGCGGTCGTGCGCGGAGCGGCCGCCGGAAGCGGAACGGCCGCCGGAAGCGGAACGGCCGCCGGAAGCCCAGCGGTCGCCCGAAGCGGAGCCATCACCCGAAGCGGAACGGCCGCCCGAAGCGGAGCGGCCCTCCCCGGCCGCCTGGTCCCGCCCGGGACGCTCCGGCCGTACGAGCCCGCTGAGTGTGACCCTCGCCCGGTACGGCCTGTCCCGGCAGTCCCGGCCGCACCAGGTGCCCCCGACCTCACCGGCGGCCTCGGCGGTGGCCCCGCCCCAGGACGTCCAGCGCAGACCGGTGAGCCGGACCGCGTCGGAGATCGCGAAGGCCGCCGGGCGGCGCAGCGCCGGCCTTCCGGCGCCCTCGGTGACGTAGACCTGGCCGGTAGGGGCCGAGGGACTCTGCGCGGGGCCGCTGACCTTCAGTCCCCCGGGGTCGGCGCACCCCCACAACAGCACGGCTCCCAGACCCATGGCGAGGACCGCGGCGACCGGTGTCGCGGCGAGGGATCGCGCGGAGCGCACGTGTCGCACGGGCTTCCTCGGGTGGGAGGGCTCAACGGGGCCGACGGGGCTGATGCCGGATCCGGCGGTGCTTAGCAGTTCCTGCCCATCCGATGGGGCCATTCGTGCCAAATGTAACCGGCGTGGCTGGATTGCCGCCCGCGCCCTTGCTTTATGGCGCTTATCAGCTCGTAGGATCACCGCGCTCCAGTGGTCCAGTCCGCTCGCCGCAGCGCCACGGTGGAGGTCGTTCATGCCCATCGCCCGTCGTACGCTCCTCGGTGCCCTCGCCGGGTCCGCCGCCCTGGGAGCGGTGGGCGTGCCCTCCGCGGGCGCCACGCCCCACCCGGAACCGGCCTCCGCCGCCGCCGCTGCCCTGGCCAGGCTGCTCCCCCGCCACCACCGCCAGGTCGCCTTCCGCACGGTGCCGCGCCGCGGCGACACCGACGCCTTCCGGGTGACGGGACAGCCGGGCGCGATCGTGGTGGAGGGCACCACGCCGGCGACCCAGCTGACGGGCTTCCACTGGTACCTCAGACACACGGCCCACGCCCACTTCTCCTGGAACGGTGCGCAGACCGCCCTCCCCGACCGGCTCCCCGGCGTCCGTACCCCGCTCGTCAAGGCCGCGAACGTCCACCACCGCTTCGTCCTCAACGACACCAACGACGGCTATACCGGGCCGTACAGAGGGTGGGACTACTGGGAACACGAAATCGATGTACTGGCGCTGCACGGCTTCAACGAAGTGCTGGTCTACGCGGGCGCCGACGCCGTCTACGCCCGTACGTTCGCGGAGTACGGCTACAGCGACACCGAGCTGCGCCGCTGGGTGCCCGGACCCGCCCACCAGCCGTGGTGGCTGCTGCAGAACATGGAGTCCTTCGGCGGGCCCGTCCCCGCCGCGCTCCTCGACCGCCGCGCGGCGCTGGGGCAGCGGATCGTACGGCGGCTGCGGGAGCTGGGCATGACGCCGGTGCTGCCCGGCTACTTCGGCACCGTGCCGCCCGGCTTCGCCCACCGCAACCCCGGCGCGCGCACCGTCCCCCAGGGCGACTGGGGCGGCTTCCGGCGGCCTGACTGGCTCGACCCGCGCACCGCGCACTTCGGCCGGGTCGCGCGGACCTTCTACCGGGTGCAGAAGGGGCTGTTCGGAGCCACGTCGATGTACAAGATGGACCTGCTGCACGAGGGCGGGAAGCCCGGCGACGTGCCGGTGGGCGATGCGGCGCGGGCCGTGGAGAAGGCGCTGCGCGCCGCGCACCCGGGCGCCGTGTGGGCCATCCTCGGCTGGCAGAAGAACCCGCGCCGGGAGATCGTCGACGCCGTCGACCGCTCCCGCATGCTCATCCTCGACGGCATCTCCGACCACTACCCCCAGGTCACCGACCGCGAGGCGGACTGGCGCGGCACGCCGTACGCCTTCGGCTCGATCTGGAACTTCGGCGGCCACACCGCGATGGGCGCCAACACCCCGGACTGGGCGGCCCTGTACCACGCCTGGCGCACCAAGTCCCGCAGCGCCCTGTGCGGCATCGCCCTGATGCCGGAGGCCGCCGACAACAACCCCGCCGCCCTCGCCCTCTTCAGCGACCTGCCGTGGACGGACGGCCCGGTGGAGCTGAAGGCGTGGTTCGAGCAGTGGCCGCTCTACCGTTACGGCGCCGCCGACGCCCACGCCGTACACGCCTGGGACGTGCTGCGCCGCACCGCCTACGGCACCAGCCGCTCCGACGGCTGGAGCGAACCCGCCGACGGCCTCTTCGGCGCCCGCCCGGACCTGGCCGTCAGCCACGCGGCGAGCTGGTCACCGCGCCACCTCCGCTACGACGCGAAGGAGTTCGACCGCGCCCTGACCGAACTCCTCGCCGTGGCCCCGGGCCTGCGGCGCGGCCCGGCCTACCGCTACGACCTCCTCGACGTCACCCGCCAGGCCGTCTCCAACCGGAGCCGCCTCCTGCTCCCGCGCGTCAAGGCCGCCTACGACGCCGGCGACCGCGACCGCTTCACCACGCTCACCCGCCAGTGGTTCGACTGGATGACCCTCCTGGAGCAGGCCGTCGCCACCGACGAGCACCACCTCCTGGGCCGCTGGATCGCCGACGCCCGCGCCTGGGGCACCACCCCCGCCGAACGCGACCGCCTCGCCCACGACGCCGTCTCCCTCCTCACCACCTGGGGCCCCCGCGCCTCCGCCGACACCGGCAAGCTCCGCGACTACGCCAACCGCGAATGGTCGGGCCTGATCGGCGGCCTCTACCGCCTGCGCTGGAAGACGTACTTCACGGAACTGACCACAGCCCTGACCACCCACCGCAAACCGAAGCCGATCGACTGGTACGCCCTGGAAGACCACTGGACCCGCACCCACCCGGCGTACGCGACCCGGCCGACGGGCGACATCGTGGCGATCGCGCGACGGGTGGCGTCGCGGCTGTAGTGGCGTGCGCCGTCGGCGGGTGGTGTCCCATGCCGCCGGCGCCCGGACGGGGACGGCCCCCTCCCTGGACAGGCCCTGATCCTCTCCACGCCCGTCGGGCAGCCGGTGCCCCGGCGTGCGGACGCCTGACTGTTCGTCACGGCCCTGTCTCTGATAGTTATTTCAACGGGGTACGGGCGCGGGCCCGTTGCGGCCGTCCGCGGGGCGCCGCGGGGAGGGATGCACATGAGCACCACCACACGCGACGAGGCCATCGCCGTCGAGCAGAAGGCGGTGGACCACGCGTACGACTGCTACACCGCGCGGCTGGCCGGGATGAGCGGGGCACCGGCCGCCACGGCGTCCGCCAGCGGCAAGGACGGCATCGCCAACCGGATCGACGCGGAGCATCGGGCGAGGGCCTACGGGGGGGCTCGGCGACGAGTCGCTGGTCATCTCCCGCGTCGACGCGCCCGAGGAACCGGGCGGCGAGCCCCGCTCCTGGTACATAGGCCGGCGCGGCGTGCGCGACGACGTCACGAACGAGCCGGTGGTCCTGCTGTGGACCAGCCCTCTGGCGAAGAAGTGGTCCGAGGCGCGGCCCGAGGCGCCGGGGGACGTCGTCCTGCGGCGGCAGTTACGCTGCGTCCAGCGCGTCGTCGAGGACTACTTCGACGAGATCGCCCCGGCGGTCGCCGAACCCCCCGTCCCTGAATCCACCGCCCCCGCACCTCTCATCCCCACGCCCCTCATCCCCGCGCCCAGGCCCGCCCCGGATGCCCAGCCGCGGCCGGGCACGGCGCGGAGGAAGGGCCCGCCCGGCGACCTCACCCGCCTCCGGCGGCGCAAGCCCCTCCAGCCGGACGACTTCCTGCTCCGCGAGCTGCAGCGCTCGCGCAGCGGCCGCATGCGGGACATCGTCGAGACCATCCGCCGCGACCAGATGGACCTGGTCACCGGCTCCCCTTCCGACATACTCGTCGTGCAGGGCGGCCCCGGCACCGGCAAGTCCGCGGTCGGTCTCCACCGCGTGACCTGGCTCGTCAACAACGAGCACTTCAAGGCCCAGGACATCCTCGTCATCGGCCCGCACCAGCGGTTCCTCGACTACGTCGGGCAGGTCCTGCCCACCCTCGGCACCCGGGACGTCAACTCCGTCCAGCTGACCCGCCTGTGGGACGGCGAGATCCTCGGCACCGACACCCCGCGGGCGCGGCGGGTGAAGTCCGACGAGCGCATGGCGGCCGTCCTGCGGCGCCGGGTCGAGAACGAGTGCCGGCCCGAGGCCCTCGACGACCTCACCACCGCACCCTCCTTCGAGGGCGACGAGCCCGCGGTCGTCGTCACCGCCGGCAGCACGACCCTGCGCGTCCCCCGGTCCGAGGTCATCGCCCTGCTCGACGAGGCCCGCGGCGGCGAGGGCGCCTACCGGGACCGCCGCGACCGCTTCCGCAGCCTGCTCGTCGACCGTCTCCTGCGGGAACTCGCCGCCGTCGCCCCGCGCCGCGGCCGGAGCGACACCATCCGCCGCGACCTGGAACGCAACCGCCGGGTCGAACGGCTCGTCGAACGCGTCTGGCCCTCGCCGGGCGCCAGGGAGGCCCTGCGCAGTCTCTACGACGCGCCCGACCTCCTCCGCGCCTGCGCCGACGGCATCCTCGACGACGACGAGCGCGCGGCCCTGCACCGCCCCCGGGCCGCCACCGCCGACGCCGACCCCTGGACCCTCGACGACCGGGTCTGCCTGGAGGAACTCCGTTTCCTCATCACCGGGGAGACCCCCAGACGCTACGGCCACATCGTCATCGACGAGGCCCAGGACCTCACCCCCATGCAGGCCCGCGCCCTGCGCCGGCGCTGCGCCGTCAACGGCTCCATGACGGTCCTCGGCGACCTCGCCCAGGCCACCGGACCCCAGACCCACACCGACTGGGACCGCCTCGGCACCCTGCTCTCCGACCACGGGGACTGGCGCGTCGCCGAGCTGAACACCAGCTACCGCGTCCCGGCGGAGATCATGGCGTTCGTCGCGCCCCTCGCCCGCGCGGTCGCCCCCGCGCTGCCCTATCCGCAGGCCGTGCGCGAGGCCGGCGAGGACGCCGTACGGGCGGTGGCGACCGAGCCGTGGAAGCTCCTCGACGACACCGTCGCCCAGGTGACCCGCCTGGTGGGCACCAACGACGGGCGCACCCTGCGCTCCGTGGCCGTCATCGTCCCCGACGACTCGGACTGGCTCGACGAGATCGGCCGCCACCTCGACCGGAGCGCCGACGTCACCGGCCCGGGCCGCGAGGCGGTGTCCGTCCTGGCCGCGGCCCAGGCCAAGGGCATGGAGTACGACCACGTCCTGGTCGTCGAGCCCGCCACCATCGCCGACCGCGGCCCGGCCGGCCTGCGACAGCTCTACATCGCCCTCACCCGCAGCACGCAGAGCCTGACCGTGCTGCACACGTCCCCGCTCCCGGAGATCCTCACGAACACCGACGACGACACCACCGAGCCGCCGCCCGCCGACCCGGAACCCACTACGGCACCGGACGACGCCCCCGAGATCGGTGCCGACATCCGCGTACGGGTCGTCGGCCCGGGGCCCGGCGGCCGCTACAAGGTGAAGGCCCTGTCCCCCGGCACCGACCGCCCCCTGGTCCTGACCGTCCGGCACGGCTCTGCTCCGCCGCGTCCGGGCGAGACGCTCGACTGCTGGGTCTTCGCCAACGAGACGAACCAGAGCGTCCTCACCGCCGACCAGCGCGGCCGCCGGCCCATCACGCCCAGGATGGCGGAGCGCTACGTGGCGGCACTCGGCGTTCTGGAGGAGCTGGCCGGCGCGGACGGAAGCGTTCCGGAGGACGCCCGCGGCCGGCTCTCCGAGCTCCAGGGCATGGCCAACCGCGTCCTGCGCCGCGACCAGGCGGACTGGGTGGACGTACGGCGGGTGCTCGGCTCCCCGGACCGGCACCGCCTGGGCGTGCTGCGCGACCTCGTGGCCGGTGCCCACCGCGCGCTCAAGGACCAGGCGCTGGACGTGAGCCTCCTCCGGGACGAACTCGCGGGCTCCGGCTGGGCCGAGGCCCTGGCCGAAGCCCGGGAAACGCTCCTGGGCCGCCTCGCCGCCGCGTCGGACGCCGAGACCGAACCGGAGCGCGAGAACGCGTCCGTCACCGCTGCGCACCAGCCCGAGCAGGAGGAACCCGAACCCGTGACCGCCCTCGAACAAGCCCCCGCCGCACCGGCCGTGACCACGAAGGAGGGTTTCCTGCGCGCGCTGGAGACCGCGGCGGCCGCCGACCGCACGTGCAGGAAGCACGAGGCGGTGCGCCACGCGCTGATGTCCGCCCTGCTGTGGGCCGACCTCCAGCCGGCCGACTCCCCGGTCGTCGACGTCAGCTGCGTCACGGACGGCGGCCTGTTCGTCTACGAGGTCCTGGGCGCCGGCCGCTCCACGTACGAGGACCTCCGCTCGGGGGCGACCCGCCTCCTGGAGATCAACCACACGCTGCCCACCCCGGCCGACGGCCTCTACCTGGTACTCTCCGCACCCCCGGCGGAGGACTGGTCGGCCGACACGATCCGCGACGTCTTCGACGTCCACGTCCTGTGGCGCACCCCGGACAACTGGGGCGGCCGCGACACGGAGCCCGCGCTGGGCCGCGGCGGGAAGTGACGGGCGCGCACAGGCCGCCGAACCACCTCGGAAACCCGGATCCCGCCCGATCGCAAGGGTCTGAACGATCGGACGGGATGTCACGGGGCAGCCCATGACCTACCGCTGGCGGCTGTACTTCCTGACCAGCACCCCGTTGTCGAAGGCGCGGACCGAGTCGAGCGTGAAGTCGGTGACCGCGAAGTCCGAGCCGAACATCGGCATGCCCGATCCGTACACCTGCGGATAGGTCTTGATCACCAGCTCGTCGACCTCCTCCAGCAGTTCGCCGGCGAGCCGTGAGCCGCCGCAGAGCCAGATGCCCAGCTCGCTGTCCTCCGCCTTCAGCTCCCGGACCGCGCCGACCACGTCCTCGGCGATGATCCGGACATGGGCGTCGGGCGACTCCTTCAGGGTCCGCGACGCGACGTACTCGCGGAGATGCCCGTAGGGGCTGGTGATGTTGGCGTCCAGGGCGATCTGATAGCTGGCCCGCCCCTGGATCACCGTGTCGAAGCGGCGGCTCTCCAGGTCCTTGAATCCGAGGACCGCGCGGCCCTCGGCGGAGATGGTCTCCGGGTACTCCGTCTTGAGGAAGTCGAGGAACTCCTCGTTCACGAACCGGTACATGGACGACGCGTCACCACTGGGGTCGCCGATGAAGCCGTCGATGGAGCAGGCGACGAAGTAGGTGAGCTTGCGCAAGGTGGCCCTCGGTTTCTGTAGGAGATACGGCCCTGTGGGCGATACGGGGACGGTGCCGTGAGGCGGTGACGCCCCTATCAACCACTTCGCATATAGTGCTCCAGGCGTAGTGGTTGCGCAAGATCTTCCCGCAGAAAAGTTCGGAAGGAAACACGGATGGCCAGGAACCCGGAACGCAGAACTGCCCTTGTCGACGCCGCCATCGAGGTGCTGGCGCGCGAGGGGGCGCGCGGCCTCACATTCCGCGCGGTCGACGCCCAGGCGGGCGTCCCGGCCGGCACGGCGAGCAACTACTTCGCCAGCAGGGACGACCTGTTCACCCAGGCGGGCAGCCGTATCCACGTCCGCATGACCCCCGACCCCGCCCAGGTCGACCGGGCCATGCGCCACGCACCCGACCGCGAGCTGGTCACCGAGCTGATGCGCTGGCTGATGCGCCGCATGACCGCCGAACGCACCGGCTACCTGGCGCTGTTGGAGCTCCGTCTGGAGGCCACCCGCCGACCGGCCCTCCAGGCCGAGCTCAACCGCGCCATCCGCACCGCGCTCGACGCGAACGTCCGCTTCCACCTGGACGCGGGGCTGCCCGGCGACGCGGACACCGTGCTGGTCCTCTACCTCGCCATGACCGGCCTGCTGCTGGAGCACTTCACCCTGCCGCAGGTGCTCTCCGGCACCGAACTCGACAAGCTCGTGGAGACGGTCGTCACGCGCGTCGTCCCGACGCGATGACCGGGCCGCGCCGGCACGCGCCCGGCCGGCGCCGTCCGCTCGGGCTCAGCACTTTCAGGCTCAGTACGTTCAGACTCAGTACGGGTGCCGGTTCGGCTTGCTCGTCCACGCGTCGTAGGCGTGGGCACCGATTTCGGGGTGGAGTTGCTCGATCTTGATCCGCCGCTCGTCGAGCGGCCTTCCGAAGTCCTCGTACTGGAACGAGTCGTCGAAACCGATGCGCCGGGTGTCCTCCAGGGCGCAGCTGAAGTACACGGCATCGATCCGGGACCAGTAGATGGCGCTCATGCACATCGGGCACGGGGCGCCGCTGATGTAGATGGAACAGCCCTGGAGCATCCGGGCCCGCTCGGGCACGGGGTCCGGTGATCCCTCGGGGCGGGGAATCAGTTGCAGGGTGCTCTCGTTCTGGCGCTCTTCGGAGATCGACGGCGCCTCGGGGTTGAGGTACTGCACGGCCTTGCGGATGGTCTCGACCTCGGCGTGGGCCGTGGGGTCCCCGGTCAGGAGAACGCGGTTCTGCCCACGCGCGACGATCTCCCCGTCACGGGTGATGACCGCGCCGAAGGGGCCGCCCCAGCCGTTCTCCACGGACTCGGTGGCAAGGCGCACCGCCTCGGTGATGAGCTCTTTGTGTTCCATCACGGGGTCTCCGATCGATGCCGGTCCCCCCATGCGGAAGGGCCTCGCACAGCGTCCACTTGCGGTATTCATTGGCGGTGGAATACCCGATTTGCCGGAGAAATGCCATATGTACTACGCTACTCAGGGTGAGTCCCCGTGCAAGCCGTGACTCCAGGGCCGAGAACGCCACCGTCGGTCCTCACAGCGCAGGAAAAGTCACCCGGATTCATGGGGACCGAGTTGTTCAGACCCGTCGAGGGGGTTCAGGAGCACTGGGTCGTCGTCTTCCGGTTCGACTCCCGCGAACACCTGGAGGGCTGGCTCGCATCCGGTGCCCGCGGCAGGCTGCTGGAAGAGGGCCGCGCCTACTTCGCCTCGTACGACGTGCGCCAGGTCGGCTCCGCGTTCAGCGGCTGGTTCCGCTTCGACAAGGGCGCGCGGGAGGCCGCCCCGCCCATCGAGGGGGTCATGATGCCCGGACGTTCACGGGCCGCGCGCTTCGAAGGATCCCTGCTCCGGCGGGGCGACGACGCGTACGAGTGTGCCAGGACCGCCGCGGTGTGGAACGGGCTCACGCCGGAGCGCTTCCCCGACGTCATCGTGCGGGCCGGCTCCGAGCGGGACGTTGCCGAGGCCCTCGCGTACGCACGCTCCGAGGGGCTCCGCGTCTCGACACGTTCCGGTGGACACAACTGGTCCGGCTCCCAGCTCCGTGACGGGAGCCTGCTGATCGATCTCGCCGGACTCCGGCGGTGTGACGTCGACCCCGCCTCGGCGACGGCCACCGTGGGGCCCGCCGCCACCGGACAGGACCTGGTGGCGGCACTGGCCCCGTACGAACTCGCCTTTCCCGTGGGCCACTGCCCTTCCGTCGCGGTGGGCGGATTCCTGCTCAGTGGCGGACTCGGCTGGAACTCCCGCGCGTGGGGCCCGTCCTGCGCCGATGTCCTGGAGATCCAGGTGGTCACCGCCGACGGCCGGACGCTCACGTGCGGCGAGAGGGAGCATCCCGACCTCTTCTGGGCCGCCCGCGGCGCGGGGCCCGGCTTCTTCGCCGTCGTCACCCGCTTCCGGCTCCGCCTGCACCCCCGGCCAGGATCCGTCCTGACCACCGGCCTCACCTTCCCGGCGGCCGCGACCGGTGCCGTGGCGGCCTGGGCGGAGGACGTCGCACGCGAACTCCCGGTGAACGTCGAGACGGCCCTTGTCCTCACCGCCTCCGGTGAACCGACGGCCACCGTCCCGCCGGGCCCGCGGCTCGTGCTCCGCTGCACCGTGTTCGCCACGACGCACGAGGAAGCACGCGCCGCTCTCTCGCCGGTCGAGGCATGCCCCTTCGCCGACAGCGCCGTCTCCCGGCAGCCGGCCGCGCCGACCTCGATCGCCCGCCTGAACGAAGGCGCCGGCGCGGTGTGGCCCTCGGCGCACCGCTACGCGGCGGACACCCTGTGGTCGGCACAGACCTACGAGACGCAGCTGACCCGTCTGGCCGGCGCGGTGGCGCGCGCCCCCTCCGCCAAGTCCCTCGTCCTCGCACCGGTGCTCCCCGTCTCCGAAGACCCCGCCCTGCTGAGGAACATGGCCTTCGCACCGCTCGGCGAGTCCTACCTCGTCTGCTACGCGGTGTGGGACGACCCCGCGGCGGACGGCGCCAACGCGCAGTGGCTCCGGGAGGCCATGGCCTCCGCCGATCCATCGGGGCACGGCGGCCACTACGTCGCCGAGGCGGACCTGGAAGCCGGCGCCGACCGGGCGCGACGCTCGTACGCGCCCGCCGCCTGGGACCGCCTGCAGGAGCTGAAGGCCGCCTGGGACCCGGACAACGTCTTCCACTCCTACCTCGCACCGTGAGCGAACAGACCCTGGAACGCCGAAATCCCGCCCGATCGTGATGACCGGACGGGATTCCGTTCAACTCTTCCCGAGCGAACTCAAGAACAGTCATTGCGGTGGGGTGTTCACGAGTGCGGCTGACCTGTGGCTAGTGCGGCATTGGAAGATTGGTTCCCAGCGCCCTGGAGATCGATTCCCAGATCCAGCAGGCGACCGACCTGCTGAGCTCCGCCATCCAGCCTGCGAGGGCTGAGGCAGGAAAATCGGTCAGCAGGTCAGGCGGCCTTCCTCTGGCGGTATTCCATCGCCTTGGCGGCATCGCGCCGCTTAGGTAACGTCACCTCGACAGGGGAACCAGCACCCCGGCCTGGCACGTCTTTCCAGTCGCGGATCCTGTCCACCACTTTCGCCAGTCGGCCGTCGCCGGGCTTCACGTCTATGTAGAACAGGGCTTCGTCCACCTTGCGGTCGTCGCCGCCCCAGCGGGCAACTCCGTCGAGTTCTGCCAGGATGTCCCGGATCACCACCTGCTGATGGGCGGAGAAACCGCCGCGCGTACCGGCCGGGTAGTGGCCGGGCCGGACCTGCACAGCTGTCCCGGACGCCTGGTTGGACTCAGGCAACCCGTTCCGCGTGCTTCCCGGGGAGCGCCAGCCGACGGCGTCCCCCTTACGAAGTTCGTCGATCTCGTAATGGAAACGCCGGATTAGATGGACAAGGATGGCTTCGACGGCACCCATGCGCACCGCGATACCAGCAAGGGGTGTTCCCGGGACAGGGCGGGTGAAAATGGAGCCGCCGTCGTCCGCGACCCGCTCCATCTCTCACCCGTTGTGAGAGGGCTTGCCCGTCAGGACACGTCTCTGCCGCGCCTGCGCCCGGCGTACAGCCTTCTTCACATCTGCCGGGATCGGATCGTTCCCGGCTGCATATGCCTGGGAGGACAGAAGATGAGAGGCGGGAAGGGTAGCAGCGATGGCGGCGCCAGTAATGACGGCAGCGCGGGCGAGAAGGGTGCGTCGCGATACATACAGGGTGCTCATCAGCTATCTGCCTCTTTCCTGATGACATGACTGATACGGCGCTCCGACTCGAACGCCGCGAAAATGGCGAGTACGAGCGCGATGAATGCCAGCACCAGCACCGTCGGAATGATGTACTCGGGGACACCGGCCGCATATGTGCCGTCTCCTGTGACGTGGCATCCCAGGCGTAGGGGAATGTAGGTGGGGCGGTAACCATCTATGTGCATCGCATGGGCGGTACCCACTGCCTCCTTGCACGCCTGGTCTCGCCCCGTCTCGTCCAGCAGCATGAGATGGACTGCGCCCCAGGTGTACACGGCGACCGCAGCGGCGCCGGCCAAGGAGGCGAGGTAGCGCAGAGTGACTGGCATGCCCGATCGCCTCATGCCGTGCCGCGCCATGGTGGCGAACCCGTACACGGCGAGAGTGGCGGCGATCACCAAGCCGAACAAGATGATCGCCAACAGTGCGTAGGGGTTGTGCCCCTCAAAGGGATCAGCTGCCCTCACCATGGCTTACATGCTCCGAACGATGCCGTTGTACTTTTCAAAGATCTGATAGAGGGCCATGCGCTTCGTCGCGTGCCCCTCCGCCTCTGTCCCCCAACCCTGGTAGCGACGCAGCACCTCGAAGATCTCACCTTCTGTGTAGTCCAGGCGAATGGGGCGGAGGGTGGACTCGCCGCCGGGCGGATTGTTACCGCCGGGCTTACCTTCCGCGTCCCACAGATGGATCAGCGAAACGGTCTGCACGCTGAACGCGTGATTCTTGTTCACTTTCTGCCACATCGCCCAGATGTCCGAGTCCTTGGCAGGGTCGAGGATTGCACCGGACACGTAGCCTTTGTTGATGCAGTGGTTCCAGGCACGGATACCGACATCCCCACTGATCTGGGCGATACCCGTGGACGAATCCCGTTTCGGTATGACTCCTCCGCCGACACCAGTGTGGTAGTAGACGACGGCAGCATCCACAGCTTGGTCAATGATGTCGTAGTGGCGCATCTCCCAGTACGTGGACGTCTGGATCAGCGCCTTGCGCATGTTGAACCTGTTTGACAACGAGGTGACGGGGGAGTCCTCGGCGAGGATCGTCTCAAAGCACTGAGTGTGAGTGAAGATCCTGTTGCCTCCGTCGTTTGGGAAGCCGATCGACTGCATGTACTTGCCGATGTCGTCATGCAGGGCGTTCAGGAAGCGACCGTCAAATCTGACGTCGGGAAGGGTGCCACGCGGCTTGTTGAACGAGTTCTCCCCGATGTCACGGCCGGAGGCGATGTTGTTATCGATCTCAATCCGCCCGTCGCCGGATCCGATGGTGCGCGTATCGAATTGGTCGTAGGCCCAGTCAGAGGGCAGCGGGTAGCGGGTAGCGGGTAGCGGGTAGCGGGTAGCCGAAGTTATGGGTGGGGCGGGTGCGAGTCGCGCCGCGCGACTCGCACTACCAACGAGGGTGGAAGTCGCAGCGCCACCTCCGCTTGACAGCAGTCGGGCGCTCCTCGCAGGAGTGAGTTTCGTGCAGCCGCCGACTTTTTACAGCCCGGCGCGCCTGAGCAGTATCCAGGCACCGGGGTGCGGGGGCAGTTGTCAGCGATCAGCACTCATCGGCCTGAGGGAATACATGCCTCCCTTGCTTGCGGTCTCACCTACTGGAGACGCCTCATCAATCGCAAGCCATGGCCGTACTAGACAAAAGGCATGAGGAGCCATGCTTGGATCAAGACTTTCCACCGCGGTTAGCCTTTAGCTAGGCTACGCGCCTCAGAGAGGCTGCGAGCGACGTCCCGCCGTGCGGTTTCCAACTCGCCCGAGTTCTTGCCGATAAGGCGCTTCTGGTACTCATTTTCGGTTTGGTACCAGATCTTATTCACTTCGTTCTGCAAGCGGCAGTCAACGTCTGTGACAGCGACTTGAATTTCCTGCTCCGTCGGACTACGGGTCGCAAATTTCGAGTCGTCATTGGCTTGCATGGGCTCGCCATACGAGTAGCCTTGGTGACGCATGCAGGCTTCCCAGCCAGAAAAGGCGTGCTTGACTCGCCTGTCAGCCTTGGCCTGATCGTACGCCTGATTCGCAATTTTCATGGCAGGGCTGTTCTGCGCCGAGGCGCCTGCGAACCTCTGCTTGACCTCTTGAATACACCCATCATTCTTCGCAGGGGCAGAACCCATGAGGGCTCGCCGCTCCCGCTCCGACGATCCCGTGAGCGACTTCGAGCTGGCATCCATCACCTTAGCCCTCTGCTCCTGAAGTTTCGGGTCGGGATGATAGCCAAACTTGGCTGCCTTCGCGCGGTCATGAATACCGTAGCGGCCGTCCGTTAGGTTGCCGGTGCTATCGTCAGGCAGGCTAGTGGCCGATGGAGCGCGGCAAGAAAAGCCCTTATCCTTCATGCACTGCTCGACTGCCTTCTGACGGGCACGCCTGAGCAGTTCTCGCTGCGCCTTGTCAGGAAGGTATGCCTCGACAGGAAGCCTCAAGTGGCCATCTTCGGCGGCGCGAGAGATATCCACCACCGACTCTGTTCGCTCGATCTCCTCTTTCTCTTTTCCTCCCGAGGTCAGGTACCCAGCGGTACCCAATACGACGGCGGCACCTAATGCGGTGAGTGCCATGGTGCGATTCGCCTTCACGCTTACTCCTAGTCCAGCCTTCTCGACTCAACCGCCGTAGAGTTCTGAGAGCTTAACCGGTGAATCGGAATGAGGCATTGTTGTTGAATATGTTTAGGAGGTTCATATTCACTTCGACCGAATCCGACTTCCCTCGGAACCAGCTGTTGTAGTACACGGTCGCGTAGTATTGTGTTCGATTCCGCGCTGATGCGGCAGCGTTCTTTACTTCAGCACCTCCCCCATTACCGTTGTTGCAGAATCTATAGGACCCGATATTGGCGTCTGGCACTCCAAAATTTTCGTCGTCGTACCCAAATGCAATATGCGCACCATTGTTGTCTCGGTTATAGAACAACTCAAAATTCCAGCCCCAGCCGTCGCACTGGCGAGGATCCAAGTTCCGGTAGTTTGCAGACGCGGGCTGCGCAACGGAGAGCGCGAGCGCGGCGGCAGCTGACGCGGCTGCCATACTTCTCAAATATGTCTTCATAATTCCCCCCACCATGAGGGCACGCGGGCAGAGCCGGGGTTGTTGAAGTGCCATGCCGTCATGCACTGCGTTGCTGCCAGACTGGCTCAGACCGATCAGCGTACGACTCAGCGGACTTGCGCAGGGACCTCAACCGGCCATCCGCCGACGCTTTCAAGACGTCAATGGTGCGGCAGCACTCAGGCATTGCTCATGTGTAATGGCAGGCAGGTGTGCCAGCGAAGGCCTCGCAGCGAGTCTCTTCATCGCAATCCTTCACTTAACCTCGATCTTTCGTGAAGGCCCATCGGATCTTCCGGCAGTCCGTTTCGGCTGTTCGGGCTGGTGGCGGGTATGCCGGTGGCCCGGCTTTCGCGTCGAGTGGGCGCCGGGTTCCCCGATTCTGGTGGGATGGTTCATGTTCGTCGGAACGGATGACTGTTGCTGGTCAGCCGCGGTTCGGAGTGCATCGAGCCGCTGAGTTGCGCCTGTGATCACGTCGGTCCAGGACCACTGGCGGGTGAACTTCAAGTGCCGGCGGCGGACGGTGGTGACGAGTTGGGCGGCGGCGGAGAACAGTCGTAGCCGCAGGCAGCGGGGTTTTGCCGCTCAGGGCGAGCATGGCAGCCAGGCGGCACCGTCCGCGGCCGCACACCGGGCGGCCCCAGACGGCCACGCCGCGCTGCAGAAATCCCGCCCGATCGAAACGATCAGACGGGATTTCATCAACCGATCCTGAGCGAACTCAAGAACGCCGCTCCGGTCGGGTGTTCACGAGTGCGCTCCACCTGCGACGAAGCAGGCTCTTGGAGATCGTTTCCTGATTGCAGAGTGATCTTTTCCCGCGTGGCCATCCCTCTATGCTCGGGGTCGTGCTTTGAGGACAGAGCTGAGAGGGGGCTCGTGTGTCGCGTTCGGTGTGGTCACGCTCGGTTGCCTGGATGCTGGTGACGGGGTTGGGTCTGGCCGTGGCCGGATGCGGTGGCAGTGCGGCGGTTCCCCGTGAGGGGACCAGTCCTGTGAGCGGCGGGCAGCGGGGCGGAAGCTCCGACCCAGGCACAGTGCTCGATACAGGAGGTCTCAGGAAGGCTCTACCGGATCTGCAGAGCATGCCGGTGGGCTGGAAGGCGGGCGTGACGCCGCTGAATGCCAGGGATGTTCCCTGGGCAAAGCGGTGACGGAAGGACAGCGACTCCCGGGACTGCTCGCTGCATTGGAGCCATGGCTCCGTGCAGTACAAGGCACCCGGTGACTCCGGCAGCGTGCACTCGTACCTGACAGCGTATCCAGACAGGGAAGCGGCTGCCACGGCATTCAGCAACCTGAAGAGTGCCGAGTTGAGCGGGGGCGGGGCCACTGAGTTTTCCATGCCGCGAGTTGGCAACGAGAGCATGGCCTACACCGAGCCCAGAGCCGCCTATGCCGAGCCAAGCATCTCGATGACGGTGCGTGTGGGCACCGTCATCACCCTCATGACCTATCAGGACTCGAAGAAGAACCAGGACAGTGCACTGATCCTGCTGTCCCTGGCGAAAATGCAGACGAAGCGTCGGCTGCAGACTGAGCAGGGCCAGGCGCCGACAGCCACCGCTGGCTGAGCGTCCGCGGGGGTGGCCGCTGCGAACACTCGGCGGCTCGTAGAGCGTTTCCCGTCGCCGTGGTGATCGTTTCAACTTCCCCGAGGCCAAGAGCCGCAGCTCCCGCGCCAGCGGTGCCACACCGCTGGACAACGGCGGGATCCCCCACCGCTTTGATCGCCACACCACGCGACCGCTGAAGAGCCACCCGGAAGGACACCGCCGGCTTTTCGCCCAGCGGCAACCCCAGCATGCCTCCCGCACCCGGAATCACCCCCGAACCCGCCTCACAGCCATCCGAGCACTCACCCGCGGAGCCGCCGAGTTCGGAAACCCCTCGAACAGACCCGGAAACGCCGAAATCCCGCCCGATCGTGATGATCGGACGGGATTTCGTCAACTCTTCCCGAGCGAACTCAAGAACAGTCATTGCGGTGGACCTGTGGGGATTTGAACCCCAGACCCCCTCGATGCGAACGAGGTGCGCTACCAGACTGCGCCACAGGCCCTTGCAACGAGTGAAACTCTAGCACCTCCATCCGGGTGCTCGGAAATCCGCTCCCCGCTGGTCAGCGGCGGGGCGTCACTCGTTGGCCGCGCGGGGGCGGTCGTCGTCGGCGTACTGGTCGAAGAGCGGGGTGCGGCCGCGCTCGCGCGGGCGGCGGCGGGGGCGGCCCGAGCGGCGGTCCTCCGCGGGCTGCTTGCGGCGGCCGGCCGGTTCCGCGGTGCTGGAGCGGGCGGAGCTCCAGGTGTCCGGGGCGCCGAGGTCGACGCTGTCGCCGGCGCGCGGGGCGACCGGCGCGGTGACGTACGTCGGCAGCGGTACGGGCACGGGCTCCCAGCCGCCGCCGGCCCCGCGGTCGCGCTGCTGGTCGACCCACTCGGCGTGGTCGGTCTGCTCGACGAGCGCGCGGCGGTCGGCGGTGGCCGACGGCTCGGGGGCCGGGGCCGGGGTGGGCGCCGGGTGGGCGACCGTGTCAACGGGAGCGGCGGCGGTCACGGGGTCCGGCGCCGCGGCGTGTGGGGGGCGGGTGCGCCCCTCCCTGAGCCGTTGCGCGGCCAGTTCGGCGCGGTGCTGGTCCATGGTGAAGGCGAACCGGCGTCGCTCCTGGAGGCGCAGGTAGACGATGTAGGCGCTGAGCAGCATCGCGGGCACCGCGGGGACCCACAGGAAGCCCAGCCCGCCGACGCCGGCGACGATCGCGCCGACCGTGAAGGCGAAGAAGAGGATCACCGTCGTGCGCCGGCGGCGCGCCAGCACCTTCGAGCGCCGGGCCCGCTCGGCGGCCGCCGAGGCCGAGGCCGACGCGGAGGCCGACGCGGAG
Organism: Streptomyces sp. ISL-11; assembly: GCF_018614525.1. Classification (GTDB taxonomy): domain Bacteria; phylum Actinomycetota; class Actinomycetes; order Streptomycetales; family Streptomycetaceae; genus Streptomyces. The sequence goes on along the minus strand of NZ_JAGGOL010000020.1, from coordinate 3,175 downwards.
GCCGACGAAGGAGCCGGCGAGGGAGCCGGTGGAGGGGCCTGGGAAGAGGACACCGGCGCCACCCCGGAAGAACCGGGAGAACCGGGCGACCCGGCAGAACCCGAAGATCCGGAAGAAGGCGCGCCGAAGGGCCGGACGTCGACCATGGCGGTCGGCGCGTCCGGCTCGGGCCCGCGGGCGTCCGGCTCCGCGGGGTCGGCTGGGACCGGCGCGTCGTCGGCGCGCCGGACTTCGAGGTCCTTGGCGTAACGGCGCTCCATTCCCGCCCGTCCGGACAACAGCCGGATGGCGGTGCTGAAGCGTTCCGTCGGACGGGCCTCATTCAGCTCGTCCTGCCTACGGAGCCACATCGGCACCAAGTAGGCGGCCCAGGCCCCGACGATGACTGCGTAGATGAGGCCGCTGCTGCTCACAGTTCACACCGTAGAGGGGCGCACGCGAGGGATTCCGCCAATTGGCCCGGTGTGTCGCACGATCCGGCTGATATCTCGAACTTTTTTTGTGATTGTTGGGACCGAGATCACTCGAATACCGTCAATTGACAGTCAATTTCGAACGTTTATTTTATTTCTGCGCCGTACCGGGCCGCGACCGGCGCCAGTGGTCCAGGAGCCCCTCGGCGACCTCCTCGGCGGTGAGCGCGTAGACGAGGTGATCGCGCCAGGCACCGTCGATGTGCAGATAGCGGGGGCGCAGCCCCTCCTCCCGGAAGCCGAGCTTCTCCACCACGCGGCGGCTGGGCAGGTTCTCCGGGCGGATGCAGACCTCCACGCGGTGCAGGCCGAGCGTGCGGAAGCAGTGGTCGACGGCGAGCGCGACGGCCGTGGGCATGACACCCCGGCCGGCGACGGCCGCGTCCACCCAGTAGCCGACGTGGGCCGAACACATCGAGCCCCAGGTGATCCCTGCCACGGTCAGCTGGCCGGCCAGCCGGCCCTGGTACTCGATGACGAAGGGCAGCATGCGGCCCGCGTGCGCCTCGGCGCGCAGGTGGCGGACCATCTGCCGGTAGGTGGGACGCCGGGTGAGGGGCCCGCCGGGCGGCGGCGGGGGGATGGTGGCCTCCCAGGGGCGCAGCCAGTCGCGGTTGCGCCGGTTGACCTCCCGCCAGGCGTGCTGGTCGCGCAGTTTGATGGGACGCAGCAGTACGTCGCCGTCCGCCAGCTCTACGGGCCAGGTGGCGCTCAGCTCGGGCTCCCGGGTCCGGGGTGGTCACCGCCGTGGAGCTGGTCCACGGCGTGGACCAGCAGCCGCCCCAGTACGGCCAGGCCGTCGCGGACCCCGCCGGAGGAGCCGGGGAGGTTCACGATCAGCGTCCGGCCGGCCACGCCGGCCAGGCCGCGGGAGAGCGCGGCCGTGGGGACCTTGGCCAGCCCTTCGGCCCGGATGGCCTCGGGGATGCCGGGGATCTCGTAGTCGAGGACGCGGCGGGTGGCGTCGGGGGTGCGGTCGGTGGGCGAGATGCCGGTGCCGCCGGTGGTGACGACCACGTCGTACTCCTCCGCCACCGCCTCCCGCAGGGCGGCCTCCACAGGGTCGCCGTCGGGGACGACCCGGGGCCCGTCGACGGCCAGGCCCAGCCGGGAGAGCCCCTCGGCGAGGAGGGGGCCGCCCCTGTCCGCATAGACACCGGCGGAGGCCCGGTTCGAGGCGGTGACCACCAACGCACGATACGGAGCCGCTGCCGGACCCGTGCGCTGCGGCCGGTGCGTGGGAGAGGCGGCGTCGCCCCCGGGGCCCGGCATCACGCGTCGCCCGCTTCCCGCGCGGCGCGCGTGTACGTGCCGGACTTGCCGCCGGTCTTCTCCTCGACCCGTACGTCCGTGATCACCGCGTCCTTGTCGACCGCCTTGACCATGTCGACGACCGTGAGGGCGGCGACGGTGACGGCGGTGAGCGCCTCCATCTCGACGCCCGTGCGGTCGGTGGTCCTCACGGCGGCGGTGATCTCGACGGCGTCGTCGGTGACGGTCAGATCGACCTTCACGCCGGAGACGGCGAGGGGGTGGCAGAGCGGGATGAGGTCGGGGGTGCGCTTGGCGCCCATGATTCCGGCGATACGGGCCGTGGCGAGCGCGTCGCCCTTGGGGACACCCTCGCCGCGCAGCAGCGCCACGACGGCCGGGGAGACGAGGACCCGGCCGCTCGCGCGGGCGGTGCGGGCGGTGACGTCCTTGTCCGAGACGTCGACCATGCGGGCCGCCCCCGCACTGTCCAGGTGAGTGAGTCGGGGGTCGTGTGCGCTGCTCATCGTTCTCCTGGGCCGGTCCGTTTGGGCAGACACCGTACCGGCAGCCTGCCGGGGCGAAGCGGTGCGGGCGGGCGGGGAGGGCTCGGCCGGGGAGGACTCAGTCGAGAAGGACCACGTCGACTTCGGTGCCGGCCTCGACGGCGGTGGTCTCCTCGGGAACGACTATGAGGGCGTTGGCGTCGGCGAGGGCCTTGACGAGGTGGGATCCGGCGCCGCCGACGACGGTGACCGTGCCGTCCTCGTAACGGCCGCGCAAGTACTGGCGGCGGCCCTGGGGGGAGGAGGCGACGGCGTCGGCGCAGACCGCGCGGACGGTGACGCGGTCGATGGGGTCGAGGCCCATCAGCGCCCGGATGGCGGGGCGCACGAACAGCTCGAAGGAGACGTACGAGCTGACGGGGTTGCCCGGCAGGGCGAGCAGCGGCACCCGGTCGGGGCCGACCAGGCCGAAGCCCTGGGGCTTGCCCGGCTGCATGGCGAGCCTGCGGAAGGAGACGCTGCCCTCCTCGCCCGCGAGGCCGGAGAGGGTCTCCTTGACCACGTCGTAGGCGCCGACGCTGACACCGCCGCTGGTGACGACGGCGTCGGCCCGTACGAGCTGGTCCTCCAGGGTGGAGCGGAGGGTGTCCGCGTCGTCCTCGACGGCGGCCACGCGGTAGGCGATGGCGCCGGCGTCGCGGGCGCAGGCGGTGAGGGCGAAGCTGTTGGAGTCGTGGATCTCGCCGGGGCCCAGGGCCACGCCGGGCTGGACCAGCTCGCTGCCGGTGGACATGACCACGACGCGGGGGCGGGGGCGGACCGTGACGGTGGCGCGGCCGATCGCCGCGAGCAGGCCGATCTGGGGCGGGCCGAGGATCGTGCCGGCGGCCAGGGCGAGCTCGCCGGCGGCGACGTCGCTGCCGCGGGCGCGGACGTGGCCGCGGG